>NZ_BAAJMJ010000001.1:0-329948 GCF_057552415.1 Pseudoalteromonas sp. NH0006-26 | reverse complement strand
GTAAATAACGCGGCATTTAAAAAAGCCTTAAAAATTTATAAACAAACCACCGAATTTGGCTCTGCTGACGAGCTTAACTTTGACACCAACGATGTAAGGTATGCGTTTATTAACGGGCGCTGCGCTTTAGCAATTGAATGGGGCGATATTGGCACCATGACCGTATTACCCGAATCTAAAGTAAAAAACAAAACAGGGGTAAGTATATTACCGGGGTCAACCGAGGTACTCAATCGTAAAACAGGTCAGCTTGAGCGATGTAATGCTACCCTTTGCCCATTTGCTATTGGCGATATTAACTATGCGCCTTATGCCGCGTTTGGTGGCTGGGTAGGTTCAATAAACCGCGCCAGCACTGCTGGCAAAAAAAAGCTGGCTTATGAGTACTTGTCGTATGTTGCTCAGCCTTTGCAATCTAACGAGGATGTAACCAAAGGAGCCACGGGCATGAACCCATACCGTACCTCTCAATTGGTTAATCAGCAAAGTTGGCTTAAGCAAGGGATGAGTGAAAACACCCTTCGCTTTTATTTAGGCTCTATTTCTAAAACGGTAAATAATGCCAATATTATTCTGGATTTAAGAATTTTTGAAAACAACCGTTACTTTAGAGACATACTCGACACGGAAGTAGCTAAATACTTAAGGCATAACCAAACCGTAGACCAAACGGTTGAAAACATTGAAGCCGGCTGGAATAAATTAACCGATGAAATTGGCCGTGAAAAACAATTAAAGGCTTATCGAGCGTCATTAGGCTTAGTTGCAACCCCTTAGGTACACAGTTAGAGCATATTATTAAAACTAACCACAAAGCTTTTATACAAATATGTTTTAAACTATGCTTTGTACTCGCAAAATTTGTAGCACAAATTTTATGACCAAGTCACAATCAAGCATTCACTTTAACTATTTAATTTTATGACTAATTTTCTATATTTACTACTGGGTATTGGGCTTTTAACTTTAGGCGGAGAAGGCTTAATTAGAGGAGCCTTGGCTGTAGCTAAGCGCTTTAAGTTGTCACCCTTACTAAGCGGTTTATTAATTGTAGGGTTTGGTACCTCAGCACCAGAGCTGGTTGTATCGATTGAAGCTGCCTTAAGCGGCCAAGCAGACATTGCCGTTGGTAATGTGGTGGGCAGTAATATTGGTAACATTTTGCTTATTTTGGGCTTATGTGCGGTGATCACACCACTTACTATTTCTCCTTTAGGGCTAAAACGAGATGCCTCAGTGATGTTGCTGTCTTCGGTTATTTTTAGTTTATTGGCTATTAATCATTTTATTAGTGTTACTGATGGCGTATTACTACTTTGCGCCCTCTTGGCTTATTTAATTTACACTTATAAAAGTGAGCAAGCGGCACAAGCTGAATTACATAAAGCACAAAGCACTGAAATAACAGCGTTGCCTGATTCTTTATGGTTGAGTGCAGGTTTTCTGGTCGTTGGTTTAACACTATTAATTATTGGTTCTAAGGTGTTACTAATTGGCGCTACCGGTTTAGCATTGGCTATAGGGTTATCGGAGGGGGTAATTGGCTTAACCATAGTTGCTGTAGGTACCTCGTTACCTGAGCTCACCGTCTCTGTTATTGCTGCATTACGTAAGCATGCCGATGTGGCTGTGGCTAATATTTTAGGTAGTAATATTTTTAATATGTTGGGTATTTTAGCTATCTCAGCAATATTGCAGCCATTACCGCTCAGTTCTCGCATAGTTAATTATGATCAGTGGATATTATTAGCCTGCTCTTTGCTTTTATTGCTATTTTTATACACAGGGCGACGTATTGCCCGAGTTGAGGGCGCACTATTATTAACAGCATATGTTGGCTATTTAGCGTTCTCAATTAGTCTGTAAGTAAGGCTAATTGATTTTGCTCTTTAGGGTGTGTTGACCTTAATTATTTTGCTAACAAATATGTTTAAACAGGCTAAATCTTCAACTTGGTTTATACTAAGGTGTTGTATTTTTTTAGAGTAATAAAATGCTAAAAATCGCTTTTGTTGTATTACTAATCTGTAGCTGGAACGTATTTTCCTGTACCAAAACACTCATTGTGGGCACTAATGAGCGCAACTGGCCACCCTATGTAATTGCCGTTAATGATAAGCTAACCGGCGTTGAAATTGATGTAGTAAATACGATTTTTAGCGGCTCGTCGTTTTGTTTAAAGTTTATGTTGCTGCCCACTTCTACTCGCGCTTTTGAAGAGCTAAAAGAAGGCCGTATAGATGTTATTTTTGCAGCCAGCATAACCCCAGATAGGCAAAGTTATGCCTATTTTAGCGATACTTATCGCGATGAAATAATGCGTGTATACAAGTACAGCAACTCGCCCGATATAACTAACCTAAATGATATTTTTTATAGAGACTTAACCCTCGCTATTGGCCGTGGTGGTTATTATGGCCCTGCATTTGCTCACTTTAAACAAAACCACCCTGCTCACGTTATTATGATGCCGACAGCCGATAAGCGCTTTGCTATGCTCAATAAAAATAGGGTTGATTACGCCATTGAAGACGAAGTAGCAGCGCAATATTTTATAAATCAACACCAGCATGTAGAGCCAATAACTAAAATGGCGGCCATTAATAAGAGTTCTATACATTTAATGTTGAGTAAAAAGTCTATTAACCAAGCCGAGTTACAAACTATTAATGAGTTAATTAAGCAAAATAAAAGCAACATACACGCTATTTATCAGCTGTTATAGCTTTTAAGCTTTATTCTTTTATCTTTCATCTTTGGGCGTGGATCTGTATAATTCGCGGCCTATTATTTACTCTATCGCTTGTTTATTTATGCGGCGCCTTGCTGCAGCTTAACCCTGCCATTAATTTTCTAGGATTACTTTTTTTGATCTCCACCGCAAATATTACGATGCAGTTTGGCGCAGAGCCGTTGTTTGAAAACATTTCAGCTAAATTTGGTAACGGTAACCGTTACGGTTTAATTGGCGCTAACGGCTGCGGCAAGTCGACTTTTATGAAAATTTTAAGCGGAGCACTAACACCAAGTGCGGGTAATGTGTCTATTACCCCGGGGCTAAAATTAGGTAACCTAAGCCAAGATCAGTTTGCGTTTGAGCAATACAGCGTTGTAGACGCGGTAATTATGGGCGACGTTGAGCTTTGGAAAGTAAAACAAGAGCGCGACCGTATTTATTCGTTGCCTGAAATGAGCGAAGAAGACGGCATGAAAGTGGCCGAGCTTGAAAGCGTATTTGCTGAAATGGACGGTTACACCGCTGAAAGTCGCGCAGAAGAAATACTGCTTGATGCGGGTATCGATAAAGAATTTCATTACGGTTTAATGGCAAACGTAGCCCCTGGTTGGAAATTGCGTGTGCTTTTAGCACAGGCGTTATTTGCTAATCCTGATATTTTGCTACTTGATGAGCCAACCAATAACTTAGATATTCATACTATTACGTGGCTTGCGAATGAGCTTAACCAACGTAAATGTACCATGATCATTATTTCCCATGACCGTCACTTTTTAAACTCGGTGTGTACTCACATGGCCGATATTGATTACGGCGAGCTACGTATTTACCCAGGTAACTACGAAAAGTACCTTGAAGCTTCAGGCTTACAACGCGAACAGTTATTAGCTGAAAACGCGAAGAAAAGCGCTGAAATAGATGAGCTACAAGACTTTGTTAACCGTTTTGGGGCTAACGCTTCTAAAGCAAAACAAGCCAGCTCACGCGCTAAAAAAATGGACAAAATTAAACTTGATGAAGTTAAGTCATCAAGTCGTATGAGCCCGTCTCTTAACTTTGACGAAGGCAAAAAGATGTATCGCCAAGCGCTTGAGCTAACACAACTTGGCCATGGGTTTGACGGTGAAACATTATTTACCGGTGGCGACTTATTGCTAGAAGCCGGTGCTAAATTGGCGGTTATAGGCGAAAACGGTGTGGGTAAAACCACCTTTTTACGTTGTTTAGTTAACGAACTTGAAAGCTTACACGGTGAAGTTAAATGGTCGGAAAACGCGACTTTTGGTTACTGCCCGCAAGACAGCAGCAAAGACTTTGATAACGACTTAACTTTATTTGATTGGATGTCACAGTGGCGCACCGCTAAGCACAACGATTTAATGGTTCGTGGCATGTTAGGCCGTTTATTATTTACTGCGGACGATTCAAATAAAAAAGCCCGTAACTGTTCAGGTGGTGAGAAAAACCGTTTGTTATTCGGTAAGTTAATGATGCAAGACGTTAACGTACTGATAATGGATGAACCAACAAACCACATGGATATGGAAGCCATTGAAGCGCTTAACAATGCCCTAAAAGACTTTAAAGGCACACTTATTTTTGTAAGCCATGACCGTGAGTTTGTATCGTCACTAGCAACCCGTATTGTTGATATTAAAGACAAGCAAGTAATTGACTTCCAAGGTACGTTTGACGAATACCTAGCAAGCTGCGAAGAAAATACTAAAGTTGCTTAGGTTTTAGGTTGAAAAATAGCCTAACCATTTAAAAGCGGTGCTTATTTAAGCGCCGTTTTTTTGTGCCTGTATTTCGGGGTTCGGGGTTCGGGGTTCGGGGTTCGCCAAAATTATGCTTGGTATTAATTAAAACGCAATTGGTAATTTATTTATAAAAAAGCAAAGAAAGGCTGTGTTTTTTTGCTCATTTGTACTCGCTCTTTGCTCTTTGTGCAAATAGATTTTAAGTGATTTATTCACCACAGAGATTGTGAGACGCTGCGCTTTTAGAGGAAAAAAGCAACTATCAGGGTGTAGCAGCGATTTTATATCGCGTCAGGCCAAGGTCATTGCATTTTACCCGAACCTCGTAGCCCGTAGCCTTCTCATTTACTCCTCATTTTCTTCTCTTTGTGCAAATAGATTTTAAGTGACTTATTCACCACAGAGATTAAGAGACGCTGCGCTGAAAGAGTAGGTTAAAGGATAAAGGTTTCAGGTTTTAGCACTAGCTCGCGCCTCGCAGCCCGTTACCCATTGCCCATTGCCCATTGCCCGCAGCTCGTAACTTTCAAATAATAAAAAAAAGGAGCATTACTGCTCCTTTTTAAATATTACTTAGATTTATTTAATATCAAACCTATCGGCGTTCATTACTTTTACCCATGCGTTTATGAAGTCATGTACAAAACGGGTTTTGTTGTCGTCTTGCGCATAAAACTCTGCCAATGCACGGAGGATTGAGTTTGAACCAAACACTAAATCAACCCGCGTAGCCGTGTACTTGGTTTTACCGCTTGCGCGATCAACTATGTTGTACTCGCCTTTACTTGCAGGTTCCCAGCGGTTGTTCATGTCAGTTAAATTAACAAAGAAGTCGTTACTCAGTACGCCTACGTTGTCGGTAAAAACGCCATGCTCACTATTACCATAGTTAGTGCCCAGTACGCGCATACCAGCTAGTAACACACTCATTTCTGGCGCGGTAAGCCCCATTAATTGGCTGCGCTCTAGTAATAGCTCTTCAGCGGATACGGCATAGTCTTTTTTCAACCAGTTTCTAAACCCATCATGAATTGGCTCAAGCACATCAAATGACTCTGCGTCGGTCATATCATCAGTTGCATCGCCACGCCCTGGGGCAAATGGTACGGTTATATCAACCCCAGCCTTTTTAGCCGCTTGCTCTACCGCAGCGGTGCCGCCAAGTACAATTAAATCAGCCATGCTAACAGGCTTAGTTAAACCCGCTTGCAGTGTTTCAAGTGCGCTAAGTACTTTAGCTAAACGCGCTGGCTCGTTACCTTGCCAGTTATTTTGCGGCGCTAGGCGAATACGCGCGCCATTAGCACCACCACGGTGATCAGAGCCTCTGTAAGTTCGCGCGCTATCCCATGCTGTATTAATTAAGTCGGTTTCACTTAATCCACAATTAACTAGTTTCACTTTTAAATCGGTTATTTCAGCGTCGCTTAGGGTGTAATCAACCGCAGGTATTGGATCTTGCCAAATTAAATCTTCGCTTGGCACATCGGCACCTAAATAGCGTGATTTTGGCCCTAAATCACGGTGGGTTAACTTAAACCATGCGCGAGCAAATACGTCAGTAAAGTACTCAAAATCGTTATTAAAGCGCTCAATAATTTTACGATATGCAGGGTCTAGCTTCATTGCCATATCCGCATCGGTCATTATTGGGTTTAAACGAATTGATGAGTCTTCCACATCAACGGGTTTATCTTCTTCTTTAATATTAACCGGCTCCCACTGGTGTGCACCGGCAGGGCTTTTGGTTAGCTCCCATTCGTAATTGAGCAACAATTTACAATAGCCGTTGTCCCATTTGGTTGGGTAGGTTGTCCATGCGCCTTCAATACCTGAGGTCATGGTATCGCGGCCAATGCCACGCGTTTTATGGTTATTCCAGCCTAGGCCTTGCTCGTGCACGTCGGCAGCTTCTGGCTCTGGGCCTAAGTTTTCTTCTTTACCGTTACCGTGGGTTTTACCTACCGTATGCCCGCCAACTGTTAGCGCCGCGGTTTCTTCGTCGTTCATTGCCATACGGGCAAAGGTTTCGCGGACTTGATCTGCGGTTTTAAGTGGATCGGGCTTGCCATTAACCCCTTCTGGGTTTACATAAATTAAGCCCATTTGTACTGCTGCTAATGGGTTTTCCATGGTATCGGGTTTATCAACCTGGGTATATCGCTCATCACTTGGGGCCAGCCATTCTTTTTCTGCACCCCAGTAAACGTCTTTTTCTGGATGCCAAATATCTTCACGGCCGCCAGCAAAGCCAAAGGTTTTCAGTCCCATTGATTCATACGCCATATTACCAGCTAAAATCATCAGATCAGCCCATGAAAGCTTATTACCGTATTTCTTTTTAATTGGCCACAGCAAACGGCGAGCTTTGTCGAGGTTGGCATTATCAGGCCATGAATTAAGTGGAGCAAAACGTTGATTACCTGTACCGCCACCGCCTCGGCCATCCGCTAAACGGTACGAGCCCGCAGCGTGCCATGCCATACGGATCATCAGGCCACCATAGTGCCCCCAATCTGCTGGCCACCATGGTTGGCTTTGGGTCATTAAGTTTTTCAGGTCGGTTTTAAGTGCTTCTAGATCGAGTGAGTTAAAAGCGTCGGCGTAATTAAAGTCGCTATTGTAGGGGCTAGTTTTACTATCGTGCTGATGGAGAATGTCTAAATTAAGTGAGTTTGGCCACCAATCTGTATTGGTGTTTTCGGTTGTAGTATTACTGCCGTGCATAACCGGGCATTTACCCGCTTTATGATTATCCATATTGAGCTCCTTTTAAAAAATAAATAAAAACGCCTATGCTTACTGTTATTGGCAATCACCAATTGGGAGCGTTCTTATGTATGGTCTCTACTTATTCAATATACTTGTAGCTGCTTTTATACGCTAGGGCAAAGTAATGCTTTAAAACGATTACAATCATTTATAAATATGATGATGTTGCCAGCGGTGTGCTTAGTGCAAAATGAATATTAAAACTTTTTATAAAATAGATGATCGTTATTAAAAATAGCCACGTAATGTATGCTGAAGGGTTTGAAAGTGACTTAGGTTTTCTTAAGTGCACAATGGAATACCCCCCTTCGCCATGAAATTATAGTTATAAAAGGTGTATAAGTTACTTATGCACCTTTATTTCTTCCTTATTTTTATCTATTTGAATTTAGTTAAGTAAAAATTCAGGTAGGTGCACATACACTAGGCTTTATCTCCTATTGTTCCCTGAGATGTTGATGTAGTTTTTTCCAGTCCACTTTGGACTGGATTTTTTTTGCCTATAATTAAGTCACGTCCTCCTTAAACTTACTCAGGGTAAAACCTGGCACTATATATTTAGCATTGCGCGCTGCCACCCTAGTACCAATGATGTGCGCATGTTAGAGTTAACAAAGCGATTAATTAATTTTTTAACTAGGCATATCAATGCGTTTTTATTTTTTACTATTTATTGTTTTTATAGGTGCTTTTTCATCTGCAGTACACGCTGCTGACAAAAGTACCGCCACTCTAGATGAACAACAGCAACGTGAGCTAGCGCAGCTAGAAGCTCCAATGTATAAGCCATTACTTGAGCGTTATATTCTCGACGAATTAAAGTCGGTACGCCAAGATCAGCAAAAACTGCGTGAAGACGTTACCAAACAGGTTACCCATGCTCAGTTAGATACTGCCGATCGGGCGCTGACTTACACTACAGATACCATTAATAATGTATTTTTTATTATTACCGCCACCGCCTCTATTTTAGTATTAGTGGGCTGGAATTCATTACGTGATGTAAAAAATAAAGTAGAAGATATAGTAAACACCCGAGTGAGCGTTATCACTGACGAGTATGAAGACCGCTTGAAAATTTTAGAAGAAAAACTGCGAGTTCGCTCTGAAGAAATACTCAGTAACCAAGAACGCATATCGATCACCAACGAGGTGCATTCGTTATGGATGCGAGCCAACCTTGAAAGTGATATTGCCAATAAAATTGAAATATTCGATGAAATTTTAAAGCGCAAACCAGAAGATGTAGAAGCCATTGCCTACAAAGCGGATGCGTTATTAGAATTGAATGAAACCGAAAAAGCCATTGAGCTTTGCAATCAAGCCATTGATATAGATAGCGATTACGGATATGCCTATTGGCAGAGAGCCTGTGCGTATGCTTTAACACATGAACATGCAGATGCCCTAGCTGATATAAAAATGTCGCTAGAGTACTCGCCTAACTTACGAAACGAGCTACTTCACGAAAGTGCCTTTGCCAGCCTACATGATAACGATAGCTTTAATGCTATTGTTTCAAACGAAGCTTAGGGTCTGCTGACCCTAGCGTTTGAAGTATAAGTCTATTGATTTAGAGAGCAGCTCGTCGAGCTGCTCTTCAAAGTCTTCTATATTAATTTCAAAATGATTTAAGTACGCTTTAGCCTGCACCTGAGATAAATTGCGGTTTTTAACGCTGTATTGGCGCTCATCTTTTTGCTTGTCGTATCGAGGTAAAAATAATAACTGCGCATAATAAGGCGATTTAATGTGCTTGTTCGCAAAGCGACAAAAGTCTTCAATGTGGTCTACGCCATCAGGGCCTAAACAGCCTGGCTCTACTCGATACATTACACGAATTTTTTTCTCGTCACTTAGCTGCATAATTAATAATTACCTAAAAAATAAAACCCTAACCACTTTACCATCTTTAATCTGATAACTTGATATAAGCTCTGAACGTTTATCTATAACATTCGCATCCGTTGAACAGGTTTCTGACAGTTCATGGTCTATTACAATATCACCATGCACAATACGCTTGATTGGTGATGAGTGCAGGCACTTAAGTTTTTTAAACATAATGCCATAACGCGCTATTAGTTTTTCTTTGCCTTTAAATAATAGCTCATTCGGGAAAATATAAAACTCAACATCTTCATCATACATGCGAATAAATTCTTCAATGTTACGTGCGTTGTAAGCATTTACTAATTGCTCAACAACAGCCAGTGACTCGCGCGACTGTTTTGCTTTGGCTTGTTGCCTTGCTGTGAGTGCTTCTTTTGCTTGTGTAACCGCTTGCTCCGCTTGCGCCACAGCCTGTGCTTTATCTACTTTGCTATTTGGCTGTTGAACGGGCTTGGTCGATTCGCTCCCCAATACTTGAGAGTCATCTGCTTTTACTTTCTCAATAACTGGCTTTTTTAACGTGTTAGCCTCTTGGCTTAATGTATCAAGCGCATCTTGTTGCGGTGCATTTTCTGGCTGCGTTTGTCTCGTCTCGTTCAGCGGTGTTGATTGCTCTATGGCATGACTGTTTAGTGTAAAAGCGGCGAATAAACAGACACAAATAATAAATGAAGATTTCATGGGTTTCCTAAGTACGAGGACTAAATGCAATTACAGCGCAACATAGCAAATTTTAGGCCTCTGAGATAGTTATTATAACGTTATAGCTTGCTACCAATACTGCTCAACCGTAATATGCCCCGGCTCTTTTCGACGATTACGCTTATAATTTTGAGCCAGCAATAACTCTGTAGTGTCTTTAACCATTTGTGGATTACCACACAGCATAAATTGAGCATTATTTGGCGTTGCACATAACCCGACGTGCTCATACAAAGCATTATTTTCAATCACTGTGGTAATTCTACCTGCTAAGCCCTGTATAGGCGCTTCACGGCTAACAACCGGAATATAGTTAAGTTGACCAGGGTGTGATTTTATTAGTTTGTTAATAAGCTCCTGATAGCTTAAATCGCTATTTTGCCGTACACCATGCACTAAATTTATGTGTTTGTATTTTTGCCATACTTCGCTCTGCTGCAACATTGATAAAAATGGCCCAATTGCTGTACCTGTACTGAGCATCCACAATTGCTCACTCGCAGGCACTTCGTCAAGAGTAAAAAAGCCAGTCGCTCGGCGCTCTATTAATACGGTGTCACCTGGTTTTAGAGTGGCTAAATGAGAAGATAGTAAGCCATCAACTACGTTAATGAGGTAAAACTCTAAATCAGGACTTTGAGGTGCATTAACATAAGAGTAGGCACGCGCAATGCGTTTATCACCATCCATAATAGAGAGCTTAGTAAATTGCCCTGCTTTAAATGGCTCTACATCGGCGTGAACAGTTACGCTAAATAACGAGTCATTCCACCATTTAACTGACTTTACCGTGGCATCAATCCAATTAGACATAGGTTACTCCAGAGTTTAAGGCGCGTTACTAGCTATCAGCTAAGAGTTTAAAATTGTTTATTTTAAAGGCACGTTTTATAACTTAAACATTAGCATTAAGTTATAAATACTGACAGGGAAATAAATGACAAGACAACTTTCGGGCTACGGGTTTCGAGTAACGAGCAACGAGCTAGTGCTAAAACCTTTTGAACACAGAGAAGAAAATGAGAAGTAAAAGAGAAAGTAAAACATCAAACTGGTAGCAGCGGGTTTACCCCGCGTCTCTATACTTAATGACCTAAATCTGACGCGATATAAAATCGCTGCTACGAAAGGCACTTACTGCTAAAAACATTTTTTCACCACAGAGGGTTCCGAGGCGCTTTGCGCTACACAGAGGAAGATTGGTATTTTTTAAACATTTCTCTGTGAGCCCTGTGTTCTCGGTGGTAAATACATATCTGACGCGATATAAAATCGCTGCTACGAAAGGCACTTACTGCTAAAAACATTTTTTCACCACAGAGGGTTCCGAGGTATCTTGCGCGGCATAAAGCCCGCCTACAGTAAATTCAGAAGGTAACCATATCAGTAGTCGGGAGTTTACCTCGCGTATTTGTGTTTAATATCCTAGACCTGACGCGATATAAAAGCGCTGCTACGAAAGGCACTTACTGCTAAAAACAATTTTTCACCACAGAGGGTTCCGAGGCGCTTTGCGCTGCACAGAGGAGATGGGTATTTTTTAAGCATTTTTCTGTGAGCTCTGTGTTCTCGGTGGTAAATATTTATTTTTAATTAATGACCTTGCACGGCATAAAGCCCCAACTACAGTAAATCCGATTATTAATCATACCCTTAGGCGGGAGTTTACCTCGCGCATTTTAATATGACGTCTAAAATCTAATCTTGCTTGAACACAGAGGAGTAAATGAGAAGACAACGGGCTTCGAGTGACGAGCAGCGAGCTAGCGCTAAAACCTGAAACCCAGGAACATAAAGCTCGTAGCTCGAAGCCCTTGGCTCGCACCCCGCACCTAAATCTCAGGCATAAAAAAAGCCGCATAAAATGCGGCTTTGGGGGTTTAGTCTCACTTCACTTTGGGCGTGTCTCCAAAACTTAGTGAATACGTTACCAAGGAACTGTTGTATTTAACCTGAACTCTGGATTAAATTGACTCTAGGGCAATTTTAACCATTTCGTTGAACGTGGTTTGACGCTCATCTGCAGGTGTTGCTTCACCGGTGATCACGTGATCGCTTACGGTAAATAATGCCATTGCTTTTGCGCCATACTCTGCTGCTACACCATATAGGCCAGCTGTTTCCATATCAACAGCAAGTACACCTAGTTTGTCTAAGTCTTTGTAAAACGTGTCATCAGCTTGATAAAAAGTATCGGTAGTAAATACGTTACCTACTTTTGCATCAATGCCTAAATCTTTAGCCGCATTAACGCCGTTTAAAAGTAATTCAAAGTTAGCAATCGCTGCAAAGTCAGTACCACGAACACGGGCACGGTTTACGTTTGAATCTGTGCTTGCGCCTTGGGCAAAGATTACGTCGCGAATTTTAATATCGCTACCAATACCACCACAGGTACCAATACGGATAATATTTTTAACGCCAAAACTAACAATCAGCTCACGAGCATAAATTGACATTGAAGGAATGCCCATGCCAGAACCCATAATGCTCACTGGCTTACCTTTGTAAGTTCCAGTAAAGCCGTACATGTTACGTACGCCGGTTACTTGGACTGCATCATCTAAAAAGTTTTCAGCAATATATTGTGCGCGTAGCGGATCGCCTGGCATTAATACTGTTTCGGCAAAATCACCTACGTTTGCACTGATATGCGGAGTACTCATTGATTGTTTTCCTTTTGTTTGGCTAAAAGCCTTATTACTTTAAAAATATAGTAGCGTATTTTTAAATTACTTAACTGTATTTAGCTTATCGACAAAGCCATCACCATACTCTAACGCTTTTAAGTTAAACCATTGCGCAAGTGTTTGACCGATATCAGCAAAGCTATTGCGTTCACCCAGTGGCGTGTTGTTCATTCCTGGCTGATAAGCAATAACTGGCACATACTCACGAGTGTGCTCTGACCCTGGAAAGGTCGGGTCACAGCCATGATCGGCGGTGATCATTAATAAATCATCAGGCTTTAATTGCGCTAAAATAGTTGGTAAGTAATCATCAAACTCTTTTAACGCTTTAGCATAGCCTACAGGATTGCGGCGATGGCCAAACTTCTCATCAAAATCAACCAAATTGGTAAAAATCAAACTGTGATCAGGCGTAGTTGCCATCACTTCGCTGGTTTTTTCTAGCAAGTTCATTAACCCTGGCGCTTTGTGCTTTTGGGTAATGCCTTGGTGCGCGTAAATATCTGAAATTTTACCAATACTAATCACTTCGCCACCGTCTTGTGCAAGTACATCAAGCAATGTTGGCGAAGGGGGTAATACTGAATAATCACGACGATTACCGGTTCTGGCAAAGTCTTGATTGTTTGAACCCAAAAATGGCCGCGCAATCACTCGTCCTATATTCATTTCATCAAGCAGCGCCCGTGCGATTTCGCAAACTTGATAAAGCTTCTCTAGGCCGAATGATTCTTCATGCGCGGCTATTTGAAACACACTATCAGCTGAGGTGTAACAGATTGGTTTACCTGTTTTTACGTGCTCTTCACCTAGCTGCTCTAAAATGGTGGTTCCCGATGCATGGCAATTGCCTAATATGCCCGGAATACCTGTACGAGCAATAAACTCGTCAACAAATTCTTGTGGGAAGCTCGGTTGTGTTTTTGGGAAATATCCCCAATCAAATAACACCGGCACGCCTGCCATTTCCCAATGACCTGATGGCGTGTCTTTACCGCTTGAAAGCTCTTTTGCATAACCCCATGCGCCTTGTGGCTCATTGCGGTCAGCAATTAAACAGGGTTCTTTACCAGCTGCTTCACATGCATCCACTAACCCTAATTTTGAAAGGTTAGGAAGCGAAAGCTTACTGCCAGTTTCGTCATAATATGCCTTGAGTAAATGTGCGAATGTATTAGCACCTACATCACCGAATTTATCTGCATCGGGTGCTGCGCCAATTCCTAAACTATCCGCCATTAAGATAATTGCTCTTGCCATTGTGACCTCACATCTGTTCTAGGTGGTTACTTTATCTGCTCTTCGATTTTTCCGTACAGGACATAAGTCCTGTTTCATAAAACCTAAACATTATAAATTTGCACTCTTAAGCGAAGCAAAAGAGATTAATCGTGTCTTTTTTGCTATTGTGATCTACCAACAATATATCCTTCTGTGTGGGTGAGAACTTTAGTGACACGAACTATTATAGCTATTGCAGGAGCATCGGCGTCCGGCAAATCTCTATTTAGCCAAACTATTTACAATGAATTGGTAAATGAGCTTGAACCAGGCGCTATCGCCATTATTGAAGAAGATGCTTATTACAAGGATCAATCGCATTTGCCGATGGCACATCGTACGCAAACGAACTACGACCATCCTGATGCGTTTGAACACGAATTAATGCTTGAGCATTTAACACAACTTCGTAATGGCCACTCAGTTGAAGTACCAACTTATGATTATGCCCAACATACACGCAGCGATAAAACACGCCGTGTGGCTTCGGCTAAAATACTCATTGTAGAAGGTATTTTATTACTGAGCGATAAAGCGCTTAATAAAGAATTTGATATCAAGGTGTTTATAGATACACCGCTAGATATTTGTTTAATGCGCCGAATGCAACGCGACATGGAACAAAGAGGCAGAACATTACAATCTGTTGTTGAGCAATATCAAGCAACTGTTAGACCGATGTTTTATCAATTTATTGAGCCTTCAAAGCATAACGCTGACTTAGTTGTGACTCGAGGCGGTATGAATCGCGTTGCGATTGATATTATAAAAAGTAAAATAAAGTACATTTTACAAGAATAACAACGGGAAACGTTTGTATGACAACATTTATGAGCTTAGTAGGCATGATGGTGCTACTAGGCATTGCCTTTGCAGCCTCAACTAATCGCAAAGCAATAAAACTAAGAACCGTGGGTATCGCATTTTTAATGCAAATTGTGATCGGCGGATTTGTACTGTTTTTTGAAGCAGGCAAAAATGTATTAGCGAGTATGTCTCGCGCCGTTTCATCGGTTATTGGTTACGCCAACGATGGAATTAGCTTTTTATTTGGCCCATTAGCTTCGCAAGATACGCTAGGGTTTATTTTTGCAATTCAAGTATTGCCAGTTATTGTGTTTTTCTCAGCGTTGGTCGCTGTGTTATACCACCTAGGCATTATGGATTGGATTATTAAAATTTTGGGTGGCGGTTTACAAAAATTATTGAAAACCTCACGCACCGAGTCGCTTTCAGCCACAGCAAACATTTTTGTTGGCCAAACTGAAGCACCTTTAATTGTTAAACCGTTTATTGCAACCATGACCAAGTCGGAATTGTTTGCTGTAATGGTGGGTGGCTTAGCCACCGTAGCAGGCTCTGTAATGGCCGGTTATGTAATTATTGGTGTAGACCTTAAGTATTTAATTGCAGCCAGCTTTATGGCGGCACCAGGTGGTTTCTTAATGGCAAAAATGATAGTGCCAGAGACAGAAACACCTAAAGATGATTTAGCCGATATAGATTTAGGCGACGATAAACCGGTTAATGTTATTGATGCAGCAGCATCAGGCGCAGCAAACGGTATGCACTTAGCATTAAACGTAGGCGCTATGCTTCTGGCATTTGTTGCACTGATTGCGTTATTAAACGGTTTATTAGGCGGTATTGGTGGGTTGTTTGATTACCCTACATTAACGCTACAAGAAATTTTAGGCTACTTGTTTGCCCCTGTTGCATGGCTACTCGGTGTACCGTGGAATGAGGCAATTTTAGCCGGCAGCTTTATTGGTCAAAAGTTAGTAGTAAATGAATTTGTTGCTTACTTAGACTTTATAAATTATCGCGATACGTTAAGTGCGCATACACAAGCAATTGTTACTTTTGCATTGTGTGGCTTTGCTAACTTATCATCGATAGCCATTTTACTAGGTGGATTAGGCGGTATGGCGCCTAGTCGGCGAAAGGATATCGCACGCTTAGGGCTCAGAGCAGTGTTAGCAGGATCTATGGCTAACCTTATGAGCGCAGCAATTGCTGGGTTTTTCCTCTCGCTAGCTTAGAAACTTAATGAGATGATCCATCTGTTGCAAAACAATAGGATAGCGCTTTAAGGGGTTAAAGCACTATCTGACTTGAACGATACTTCACCAAGGGCCGCAAGGCCCTTTTATCGTTTTAGCCCCCCCCTACTTTAAACCCTTTTAATATCTTCGTTAATTCTCACGTTCTCTCTACGATTAATACCAATTCGCTTAATTAAGTAGTCTATTTTGAGGCTGGAAAAACGTGTTGATAGCAAGGCAAAAAATTTGCTATTTATTTGTTCTCGGCAATTGCTCCTGCATTGCTCTACCTTCTGCATCGATGCAGTCGTAAATGAGAATTTTTTAACGCAGATAGCGACACGTTTAGCCCCGTAAAATGATTAAGTATTATTCAGCACAGGCAGAGTGTTAAGGTCATTATGCCGTAGCAGTTAATAACGGTGAAGAAATGCCTGAGAGACTAACGAGCAGTGAAATGCTATGCGTTTAGCTATGATGTCGGATAGCGATGAATTTAATTTTTAACGTAACGGTTAATGTAAGGTTTATACTCAGATTCAGCTTTAAGTTGCTTTAATGCTTGATTAAAACGTTCCACCACCATGGGTGAGGCAGCCTTATTAAAACCAATATAATTGCCTTTTAGCTCATCTACATGAATTTGTTTAAGCTTTACTAGGTCATCCCTTGAATAGCCAAATGGTTCAGTTTGGTGGCCAATGGTAAAGTCAGATCCAATAATTAAATCGATGCGTTTTTTAAAAAACAGTCGCATAAATGAGTCAGCTTCGCTAAATAACAGTAAGTTTTTATCGGCTACAAACCCAAGTCGACGCACCAGCATTTCATAAATGTCACCTCGCACTATGCCTAGCGAGTAGTTTTTAGCTTGTGTGATGTCGTCCATCACAATATGTTCACTGGTTTTTAATTTATAAAAATAGGTTTGATTTGACACCAAAGGACCAACCCATTCAAAAAGAGGCACTCGCTCTTGCGTTTTTGCCAAAGAAATAATGGCTGACTGTGGGTTATTTTGCACTAAGTGGTAAGCGCGCTTCCAAGGTAGCATAATAAACTCGCACGCTATGGCTGCTCGCTCACAGGTATCTTTTACTATGTCATGATTGATACCGGCCAATTGACCAGTATTATCTTTAAAATTGTACGGGGGAAAACTTTCGGTATAAATAACCAGTTTAGGCTCAGCAGCCTGAATATTTTGGCTAAATAACAATCCTAAAGCTAATAATATAAATTTATAGATACACACCCCCTGTGGTTTAAGTATTAACTTTAACCTAGAAACCCCATAGAGACTATTAATTTATAGCACTGTTTATGATGTGAAAGTAGCAATGGACGTAAATAGAAATATAAATGACTGAAATAATGGAGCTGTGGTGGGCAGATCTTAAATTTTAGGCACAAAAAAAGCGCCTTAAGCGCTTTTTTTCATTTTACTTAAAAAGTAAAATTATAGAGCTGTGATGTTATCAGCTTGAGGACCTTTTTGACCTTGTGAAAGAGTGAACTCTACACGTTGGCCTTCAGCTAAAGTTTTGAAACCTTCGCTTTTGATTGCTGAGAAATGTGCGAAAACGTCTGGACCGTTTTCTTGCTCGATGAAACCAAAACCTTTAGACTCGTTGAACCACTTAACTGTACCTGATACGATGTTAGACATAGTATTATTCCTGATATAAAAATTAAATTGTGCCCTAGTGGGCGGTGTAGCAAAAAATGAGATGGTACTTAAAAACTTCAGGACGGTACTACAAGTATTACTTATACAACAACGAAATGGAGATTTATAAATTACATGCTTTCTTTCTAGCTGCGGCCTACTATATAGAGTTACAGTGACAAGTCAACCTTTTATGCAATTTAATTAATAAAATAACGCTCGTAACCCACTTTATACATTAAGTACTTGTTTAAGCAGCTTAAAACTCAAACTCTAACGCCATTCTAAAGCTATGATTCTTCTCTGACTGGCTGATTTCAGTAATAAAACCGGCTTCCCACTTTAATTGTTTTTGCCCATCAAAGCGGTGTAAACCAATAAACCCTGGACCAATACCCACAAAGTCTTCCCCTAAATACATTTCAATCGCGGGTTGAAATGCAGAACGATAGCGGTAACGATACTGCGCTCTAAACTCACTTTCCCACTCGTTTTCTATGTCTTGCCCCCACTCATACACTAAAAAAGCATTAAGCGTTAAACTGGCGCGACCCATCTCTTTTTCAACTACAAATCCCGTTGTGGCTTCAAAAACATCTTTGGTATGTTGTTTTTCTAGTTCAAACAAAGCGCCCCAATCGGCCCATAATCGGCCTTGTTCTATTAGTTGCCATCTAAGCTCCAATTCATACGCTTGTAAGCCAAAGTCGCCGTTGTCGTCTCGCTCACCCACTAAATAACCTTCTAGTGCCATGGTATCGTTAATTGCCCCGCCCATCCCTAAACGCTGCGCTAAAATATTGCCGCTATCAGTTTGGTGCGATACGAATCGCCATTCGACCTCGCGTTCAAACGGCAAAACGTACGGGTGATATACTTTATCCACCACCATTCCATCGGCGTGCGCGTGTGTGGGTATCAATAAACCAAAACCAATTAACACAGCACCTGCAAATAACTTCATTGCCTTCATGATTGTTCCTTAGCCATTGATTTAGGAATAAAATAACAAACAGATAAAAAGACCACGCTGCTTAGGATATAACTTAAAACACTGGTTAAATTAGGTGTGGCCTCATAACCAATAAACGCACGCAACATACGCCCAAACTCTGAATTTTCGGTTAAAATAGCACGTAAATCCCAAACCGTTGCGGTGGTTGCTATCACATCAATTTGACTGGCTAAATCCAGTGCTACCACTAGTTTTGCTGCACTATTTAGTGCTAGTAAAAGTAAAATAGGGGAAAGTCCGAAACGCTGTTTAATGGCACTCAATAAAAAGTACAGCAACACACTAAAACTACTGCATATTCCAAGCCCTAAAAAAGTGCCAATAAATAAGCTTTGTGCCGCTTCGTTGCTTTGCCAAAATCCAATTAAATAAATTATGTAATGACTCAAATAAAGCGTCATCACACTCATAATTGCGATAATAAAAGCAACTGTTGCTCGTTTAACGGCGTAGTGCAGTGCACTGAAAAAAATTAAAATACACAAGCCAATCTGAGTATATTCTAAACCTTGGTAATCGAACCAAGGGCTAATAATCGGGGCGCTTTTTACAAATAAAAATGTTAAGCCTATACCTAAACCAAGCATACCCAGCAACCGTAGCAAACTTTGCTTGGCAATCACTTGCAGCAAAATAAGTAAAATGGCGACTGGCAGTAACTGATTGAGGCTCATCACTAAACTAGTTATTAGCATTGGGTTGCTCCTTATCAGTGACAATAACAGCACCGCGCGCAGTATTTGGCGAAAACTCACCAAAAAATTCATAGCGGCCAGGTGTTAATGGCCCAATATAAATCACGCTTTTACGATTAGGGTAAAGCACTTTCTCTCGGTTGAGATCAAAGCTGTCGAATTCTTCAGGCGTACTATCTTGATTTTCGATTAACAAGCGTACCTTTTTATTAGCTGGCACGACGATTTCTGCGGGGTAAAACAAATGATCTTTAAGTACAACTAAATACTCTTTGCTAACAACATTAAATGACAAAAATATGCAGCAATATAAGTAAGGGCTAATAAGTCGTTTAATCACATTTAGCTCCTGCAAAAACCACCTGCACCTTTAAGCCGCCCAAAGCGCTATCCGTTAAATTAATCTGGGCGTTATAAATAGCGATAATATGCTGAACTATTGCCATGCCCAAGCCAGCTCCCTGCTCACCTGAAGGATGTTGATCGCCGCCAACGCGATAAAAGCGATTAAATACTCGTTGTTTTTGCTCATCCGTCATACCTGGGCCACTGTCTTCTATTTGCCAAATACGCTGTCTGTGCGTTTGATTTAGGGTTATTTTTATTTGCCCATTTGCTGGCGTGTACTTAATGGCGTTACTGAGTAAATTTGAAATCAACGTCACTAAGGTAAATTCATCACCATTAATAATAAAGTCATCCCCATCAAGGCTGATGGAATGATTTTTAGCCGCCAATTTATCATATAACTGGCTAACCACGGCTTGGCTAATGCCCAATAATGACTGTTCTTTAAATTGCTTTTGCCACTGCTCTGGCTGAGTACGTCCGAGGATCAACATTTGCTCTACGATATTGGACAGTCGATTAATACCTTGAGTCATGGCTTGTAACTCTTGGTTATCACCTTGCTGCGCCGCAAGATTATGCACATTTATTTTTAAGCTACTCAAAGGAGTGCGTAACTCATGTGCCGCATCAGAGGCAAAAAAGCGTTCTCGTAAATAGGCGGTTTCCACGCGTTTAAATAAGTCGTTCAAGCGGCTGATCACCGGTTTTATTTCTTCATCGGTTACCTGCCAATTAATAGCAGTAAAGTCATTTGCTTGGCGCTGTGCTAGTTGCCTTGATAAGCGTGTTAATGGGGCTAATGCGTACTTCACAAAAAAGCTGATAAACAAAGCAAGTAAAGGAACCGCCCAGAGCATAGGTAACATGGCCGACAAAATAACCGCTTCGGCGAGTTCAAATCGTTTAGCTATTGGCTCGACAACGATCACCGTGCGCAAAGAGGTTTTAAACACAAACACTCGCATGCGCTGACCTGCAATATTTAGCGTTTGAAAACCTGCTTGATAGTGGCTCAAATCAAGATTCAGCTCATCAGAGCCGCTCAGTAGTTCACCTGCTTGCCAAATTTGGTACAACAACTGCGTGCTTTCTTGGGTTTTAGGCTCCATAGCATTACTCGATAAAGGCTGTTGCATCAAAACGCCTGCCACTACTTTTAGCTCGCTATCGAGTAACTGCTCACCATGGCTCATGCTTTTTTGATAGCCTTTAACTAAGGCTAAAAAGCAGGTTAATACCATCATTGACAGTAAAATAAGCGTCAGCCGTTTACGAATTGACATTTTTTCCTACTACGTAGCCAATACCGCGGAGAGTTTTAATAAAATCGCTAGGGAATTTTTTTCTTAAGTGATGAATATGCACTTCAATGGTGTTGGAGCCGACTTCTTCTCCCCACTGGTATAGCTTGTTTTCTAGCTGCTGTTTAGATTGCACTCTGCCTTGGTTTTCTAATAACGCTTTTAGCAGCATATATTCTTTGCGAGGCAAAGAAAGCGGTTCATTGGCTAAAGTGACCGTGTGTGCAGACGTATCCATGCTCACTTCACCACAGTGTAATAAACTTGACTGAGTTTGATTTACTCGCCGGCTAGCCACACGCAAGCGAGCAAATAACTCGGCGGGCTCAAACGGTTTAGCTAAATAATCATCAGCGCCCATATCAAGCCCTTGCACCTTGTCATCTATGCTACTGCGCGCAGTAAGTATCACCACCGGAATGATTTTTTTTTGCGACTTTATCTGCTTTAAAACTTGCGAGCCATCACCATCAGGTAAGCCAAGGTCAAGTATCACCATTTCTATTTCGCCACTGCCTAAGCTTTGCAATGCATGCTTAACCGTTGCGCTATGCTCTACACTATAACCTTCTTGGCGCAATGAGCGACAAAGCCCTTGGGCTACAAGGTGATCGTCTTCGACTAATAATAAATGCATTGTGGCGTGTGTTATCTCTTTAGTTTTTTATCAACTTTAGCTAATAATTGGCTAATTGCTCGCTGGCGATATTTGTCCGCTTTGGGGCGAGTATCACGAATGCCCGCCGCTTGTGCAACTAACAAATAGGCTTTAGCTTGTTTGTATTGGCGTTCATCATATAAAAATTCACCATATAAGTAATTAGTATCAATGCCTTTTTGGTTAAAAGCGAGTGCTTGCTTAAATAATTTATCTGCGGTGTCATCATCACCAAAGCCAATAGGCCAACCGGGCACCTTACTGTATAAGGTTGCAAGGCTTGCATACGCTGAGCCCCCTAAAGCACTATCGTCTATTTTAAGGGCTTGTTCTAATGACGCCTTTGCATCTTTAGCATAACCGAGCGCCCCTAAACCACCTTTTGCACCAGCAAAACTGGCCAGCACAATGCCATTCCACGTATAGCTATTTGCCGAATCCGGATAGTGTTTCGTAAACTCACTACTTTGCTCACTTAACGCTGTAAACGCTTTAATTTGGGCATCGTCTTTAAGCTCATAATTAGCCACCGCCCATTGCTGTTGGATTGCCAGTAAATCACTTTGCTCATCGGCCAGCACCGGTGATGAACTCACGCACGCTACTATGAAATAGCTCACTAAATTAAATTTTTTCATCATAAGATCCTCTATTAACCTAAAAACTGCTTTATTTTAGGTAGTTGCTTTGCAATAGCGCTATCAACAATACGCGGAAATACGCCATTAATGCGGGCAAACAATTTTTCAGGAAAACCAATAAAACGTCGCGGATTCGCACTGTGCAATAGCGCAACCAACTCATCTGCCACTAACTGTGGAGAGTCCATTTTGTTACCTAGCGCTTTATTCATTGCCCGTGTTTGTGCATCATTAATATCTGTATCGGTAGCTCTTGGTGCTAAATAGCTTACTTTAACGGGTGTATCTGAAAGCTCTCGTGATAGCGCTTCGCTAAAACCACGCAAACCAAATTTGCTCGCGCAATATAAAGTTTGATACGGATAACCTATGCTGCCAAACGACGAGCCGACATTAATAATACGCCCCTTCGATGCGTGCAACTGCGCTAAAAACAGCTGACATAACTTCATAGGAATAGCCAAGTTAGTGTTCAGTATCTTGTCGATTTGTTCACTACTCGATGCACTTAAGCTTTGCATCACATTAATGCCTGCATTGTTTATCAGTAACTTAGCGCCACCTAGTTGCTTAGCTTTAATGGCTAATGCCAACATGTTTTCTGCAACCGTTAAATCACCGACAAAAACCATACTGCCAGGACATTGGCTACTTAACGTATTGAGGGCATCACTATTTCGCCCTACCAAAAGTAACTGCCAACCTTGGCCGTGTAGTGTTTTGGCAATGGCTTGACCAATTCCACCTGTCGCACCAGTTAATACACATAAGCCGGTATTCATGCGTGTTGCTCTTGTGCTGATGCTTTAAAAAACGGCTCGTCGTCTAAAGCGCGAAAAATATCGCCGTACAAACGATAAAAACATTTTGCGCCATGTAAAATGGCCTGTTGATCCGCTTCGTCAGTAATTTGGTTCATTAAGTTTTCAAAAAACTTAACATGCTCTATATCAAGCGCGCCGTGAGAGGTTAAATAGCTAAACGCTTTTTTAGGAAGTCCTACTGCATTTGCTATGTTTGATGCGGCACCGTCGGCTAGCGCAATTGAAGTTCCTTCTAATACGTGAACCATGCCAAAAAAGCTAAGCGGATTTTTACGTGCAATACTATCGTAGGCATACGACACCATCATTTCAGTAGCGAATTGTGGCTGACTATGGCGCACACTTTCTTTATCAAACCCACAGACTGCAATATCGTTTAGCACCCACTCTTGATGACCAATTTCTTCTTCAATATATTCAGCTACCGCTTCGCGTAACCATTCTTGCTCGTCAGTTAAACGCGCGCCAAGTGACATCATTAAAGGAACGGTGTGTTTTACATGATGATAAGCCTGCGCTAAAAACGAGGCATACTCTTCAAGCGTTGCTTGTCCGTTAAATACACGCTGTATAATTGGCGCAGCTAATAAGTACTCACGCTCGTTTTGAGTTTGTGCTTTTAATGTATTAAAAAAATCACTCATGGATCACTTCTCCAAGTCGGTAGAACTGTTCAAAAATAGGGCTGTAGTGCTGACTAATTGCCGCTCGTTTAGGGCGATTATTAGCGGTTAATAATCCTTGCTGCTCGTTTAAAGGTTGGGCTAAACGGTGCCACTTTTTAATCTGTGCGTAGTCAGGAAGTTGCTGGTTTACTGTTTTTAAATGTGCTGTTAATTGCGCATCACTAAACTTGGGAGCCGCATAGATAAGCGCGCTTAAAAATAGCTGGCTTTCACCAAACACCACCGCTTGCTGTATCGCACTTTGGCTTAAAATTAATGATTCAGGCCATTCGGCGCTAACATTGCGCCCCATACTGGTGATGATCAGGTTTTTTACTCGCCCTTTGATGTACAGCTTATTATTGCGCTTAGTTACTAAGTCGCCAGTGGCGTACCAGGTATTTGGGTTATGCGGCGCTTGCTTTAAATACCCTAAAAATAACGTTCCTTTAATAAATAACTCATCATTTTCAACTTTCGTTTCAACGTGCCCTAGTACTTCACCTGCACTATTTACATCGTCATCATTGGGGGTATTTAAACTCACCACTGAGGCTGCCTCAGACAGACCATAACCTTGATAAACCGGTAGGTTATATTCTCGTGCAGTTAAAATTAAAGACTCACTAACCCGCGCCCCGCCAACAGCAATAAACTTAAGTGACTTTGGTGGCTGCCAGCCTTGTTTTGCAAAGGCAATTAAACACGTTAATAACTCAGGCACTAAAATAAGGGTGTTAGGTTTTACACTATCGATTGCGCTAATGAGTTTGTTAGGGTTTTTTAACCCTGAGCCAACAAAACCTAATTCGTTTAATGGCATTAAGTGTACACAACCGCCACTTAACAAAGGCGCATACACACCGGCTATATTTTCCAGTAGTACTGGCAGCGGAAGTAAGCATAAATGTACGGGATTGCTAATGTTTATTTGCTCACATAACGACTTAGCGACCTGCATCTGGCTTTGTGTTGATAAGCACACCCCTTTAGGCTCGCCAGTAGAGCCTGAAGTAAAGGTGATTTTTTGCGTACCAGTAAAATAGTCCACAGGCTCAATCGCATCGAGCTGATAAATATAAAGGGTATAATGCTCAAATAATGTTACTGACAGCGAATGCTTACCTAGCGAATGACGAGGCAGATCACTAATAAAAAACTGCGCACCGCATTGAGCTAATACATACTGTGTTTGCTGCTGACTAAAAAAATGGGCAATAGGCACCGCAACCTTGTTGGCAGCGCTGGTTGCGGCATCCACAACCAGCCAAGCGGGTGTATTATCAAGCTGAAAGGCCATTGCACCAGAGTCTAAAGCGGTAAAAATAGCTGTCAGCTTATTGGTTTCTTGTTGTAACTCCAAAGCGCTAATAGGCAGTACCTGATTGGCTAAGTAGCTAACAACCACAGGCTCATTCGCTACCTTATTAATATTATTTAATAGGCTCATAAGCGCTCCAACACAGTCATCAATGCATTAATTTGTTGTGTGTTTTGTTGTTTAATATTTAACAGCATGGGTGTGTTTAGCACTTGCTGATGTGCCTGCGCTAAATCAACAATGCACACCGTTGGCTGGTTCTCATAATAACTACCCCAGCTTTTTGGCTGCTCAACTACACTGCCATTAGCCAGTGCAATTTCGTTGCAGCTTACACCTAGTAAACGTAATAAGGCGCGTACTTTATTGGTAGCACAAAACACTAAGTGGCTCGCGCCAAAGCCGCACAAAGCTTCATTTACAATAATAAAATGAGACAACGTGGCTTTTCGATGTGTTGAGCATAGATTACCTAGCTCAAATACCGTATTTCGCGGTGTGCCTGGTGGTAAAAATTGCTCGATGGCCGCAGCTAAATATTGCTCAATAAATAAAGCAGAGGTTGCACTTCTTAAACCTAAAGTGCACTGACCTTGCACAGTTTGGTACTGGCATAGTAACGGCATAAATGAACTAAGATGAGCATTGTACGCCGTTAAAAACCCTTGTTTAACTGTGTTTTCAAGGCGCTGGCGGTGCTCATCATTTTGCGTAGCAGTAAAAAAATGAAAAAGCTGTTGAAACCGCACAGCGGGGGAATGATGTTGAGCTAGTTGCATAAAAGCATCGCCTGTATTAAATCTATAGATAAAATTTAATCAGTGAAACTTAAATAAAACTTAAGGTAAGTTAATTTTAAAAATAAATTTAATTTTTAGCTGGCTATCACACACTTATTACGGCCTGTTTCTTTGGCATGATAGAGCGCTTTGTCAGCACATTTATATACTTGGTCAATATCATCACTATGTTGTGGCCAAGTGGCGATACCAATAGATACATTTATATAGCCTACTTTTGCCATTAATGTGCTGGCTACTTGGTTGCGTAAACGCTCAGCAATAACAAACGCACTATCACTATTTTCGTTAGGTAATACTAGTAAAAACTCTTCCCCACCGGTGCGTGCCACAATATCGTGCTTGCGCGATAGCGATTGTATAATGTGAGTAAGGGTTTTTAATACTTCATCACCCGTATCATGGCCAAACGTATCATTAACCCGTTTAAAAAAGTCGATATCAATTTCAAGCACAGCAAACGGTATATGTTTATCCATTAGGTTTTCAAGCAATATGTTTAAGCCACGTCGGTTATGCGCGCCAGTTAGCGGATCGGTAAGTGCATCTTGACGTAATTGCCCCATTTGCGATTGCAAAACATGAACGCCTTCTAACATCGCGTGTTTAAGCTGGTTACTTTCGAAGTACCAAGACTTAATACCTTTAAGATGATCCACATTTTTCTTATCGGTTGATAAATTGGCGCTATCGGCTAATAACCTTAACGGCTTAGCAATATAGTGAGCTAACATAGCTATTAATAAAAAAGTAATGAGTACTATGGGTAACATTCGTTTAAGCACCAGCCCTTGAAAAGTGTCTAACTTAGCAAGTGTTGCTGCTTCACTTCGCTGCGAAACAATCCCCCAATTAGCAAGCTCTACGTGGGAAAATCCGGCCAGCATGGTCACTCCCTGACTATTTATAACCCGAGTGTATCCATCTTCACCTTGCAACACTCGCTCTATTACTGGGTTATTAAATACTTGCTCACCAATGCGCTGAGCCTCAGGATGATAAAGTAAGGTTTTGTTGTCAGCGACCACGTAAAAGTACGCTCCGCCATCGTAACTATGCTGTTTCAACAAAGCATTTAAAATACTTTGCTGCTCTAAATAAAAGCTACCGCCTATATAACCGTAATAATTCCCCGCTTGATCAAACAAGGGGTAAGAAAGCACTACAATTAAATTATTAGCAAGCGAAATATAAGGCAGACTGACCTGCGGACGTTTTAGCTTAAATGCTTGCTTAGAATGGGGTGAATTAACGGTTTTATTAATAATATTTAAAGACACAGGTGAGGCTGCTTTAACCACACCTTGCATGTTTATGGCAACTGAATTAAAGCTATGTGTCTGATTTAAAAGTCGGTCGGTTTCAGATTGAAGTAACTCAGTGTTGGTAATATCATCAGCAATAATTTTAGCTGAAAACTCTAGCTGCTGCATTGCCGCTGCTAAAAAATGCTCAGTTGCTGAGGCTAACTTACTGGCAAATACATGATTACTTTGTAGGGTATCTTCTATTACCCGTTCTTTTTGCATTTGATAACTAATATATAAACCACTAAACAAGATAGCAGCTGCAGCGGGTATAGCTAACAAAAGAATTAATTGCCTAAGCTTAAAAGTAAATGGTAATCGAAAACGCAACTTAATATCATCCTAAGCAAATAAAAACGACTGCTATGCACTGCATACACCATTAATATAATACATAAATAGAACTAAGTGACCTAATTTTTGTTATTTTTAGGATAATTAAATCATACGGTTTATATTTGCTGGCTTTTGCAGTTAAGCTCAATAATAGTTAAGCTGCATGCACTTTATTTTTATTTAGCCTTGAGGTGTGTGTTGCTAAATAAGTACTTGTTATCGTCTTCTCTTTTTTTAATCGGATGTTTCATGCCAATAAAATCTTCTTTTGCCGATTCTTCGCTGTCACTTAAACAGCAACTTGGGCAAAAGCTCATGCTCGATTTGCGCTATTTTTGTCACCAAGGTAGTAGCCAGCGCTGTAGAACGCCATTAACCGAATTGCCCGATGAATTAGCAAAAGCAATTAGCCGTTATGATATTGGCGGGGTAATTTTGTTTTCTGAAAATACCCAAAGCATCGAACAAATAATTAGCCTTAATCTGCAACTACAACAAGCTGCATCTGCATCAAAATCAGGCTTGCCACTGTTTATTTCTATTGACCAAGAAGGCGGACGCGTTGCTCGCTTACCTCGCGAAGTGGCCACCTCATTCACCGGTAATATGTCAATTGGCGCAACTTATCCTGAGCATGGTACTTATTTTGCTTCCCAAACAGCACAGGTACTGGCCTCTGAACTCTCAGAGCTTGGCATTAATGTAAATTATGCGCCTACGGTTGATGTGAACATGAACCCTGACAATCCGGTCATTAATGTACGCTCTTTTAGTGAAAACCCCGATGAAGTTGCGGCACTGGGCGCGGCACAAGTAATTGAGTTTGAAAAAAACGGTATTATTAGCGCTATAAAACACTTTCCAGGACATGGCGATACCAATGTAGATAGCCATACAGGCTTACCTAAAGTAATGCATTCAAAAGAAGTTATTTACGCTCAAGATTTAGCACCGTTTAAACAGATTATTGAGCAGCATAGTCCGGGTATGATAATGACCGCACATATTCAATACCCTGAGCTTGATAGCAGTACATTAACCAATGTAGAGGGTAAGCAAATGATAAAACCCGCGACCATGTCGCGTAAAATCATGACCGATATCCTTCGCGATGAGCTGAACTATCAAGGTGTAGTGGTAACTGATGCACTTGATATGGCAGGTATTAGCCATTTTTTCAGCCCAACTCAAGCGATTATAAACACCTTTGCAGCAGGGGTTGATATTGCGCTGATGCCAATAGAAATTAGAACGCCTGAGGATATAAATAAACTTGATGCGCTCATTGACTCTTTAGTCAGTGCAGTTAAAACAAAACAACTAAACGCAGACGAAATTGCCCATTCGACGCAGCGTATTACCTCGCTTAAACATCAATTTAAATTACACGCTTTGCCTAACCCCATTAATGCATTAGCCAATGCCAAACAGGTTATTGGTAATAAAGCACATCGTGAATTAGAAGCATCACTGGCGTTAGCGGCAATTACCCAAATAAAAAACAACAATAACACTTTACCGCTTAAACTTAGCGCGGATCAGCATATTCATATTATTATGCCCGACACCCGCAAGTGCATGGCAATGCAACAAGCAATTACAGCATTAAGCTCTCAGCCACTAAGTTTTAGTTGCAGCAGTTTACAGGGTTTTGATCCAAGTGAAGCGCAGCGCAACATAAACCAAGCAAGTATTGTTATTGCTGGCAATGCAACGCCGAATCAAAGTGCAGTGGAAATTGGCGGCATGGATGATTTAGCCGATAACCCAAACTTTGCCTTAAATAACGCAGAGCAACCTAAAGCGCTTGAGTCATTACTAAAAATGGCTAAACAACACACTCCCACGGTATTTATTAGTTTACGTGCACCGTATGACATTGCGCAATTTGGTGACTATGCTGATGCAGTGCTTGCTTCCTATGCTTATAATATTGATATGGATAAAAACGAGCTGGTGTCTGGGCCTGCCTTTACTGCACTGGCGAAAGTATTATTAGGCCAAGCTCCAGCCAAAGGCCAATTACCGGTAACAATTAAACAATCGAAGAGCCATTAATATGAAACTTAATTGTGATTTAGGCGAGAGCTTTGGCGCATGGCAAATGGGCCTTGATAACGATGTTATGCCCCATATTGATATGGCAAATATTGCTTGTGGCTTTCATGCAGGTGATTCGAGTGTAATGGCGCATACCCTAAAGCTGGCTAAACAACATAATGTTATGATTGGCGCTCACCCAAGCTACCCCGATAAACAAGGATTTGGTAGGCGTTCAATGAGCATGAGCGTGGCTGAGCTCACTCAATGTTTGCACTATCAAATAGCCGCCCTTGATGGCATGGCAAAAGTACAAGGGCTAACCCTTAGCTATGTAAAACCCCATGGTGCGCTATATAACGACATGATGACAAACCAGCAACTACTCACCACTGTTATGGGTGCAGTTGCCAGTTACCCTGCAAACTTAAAGTTAATGATACTCGCCACAGCCGATGCCAAGCTACATCAAACAATGGCTCGCCACCTTGGACTAACACTCGTATTAGAAGCGTTCGCAGACAGGCAGTACACTGACCAAGGGCAATTAGTACCACGAAATATAGCCGGCAGTGTGCATAACAAAGACGCATTATTAGCTCAGGTTAAGCAGCTTTTAGCCAGTAACAGTGTAACTACTCAATCTGGAAAATCGTTAACGCTAGTCGCTGACAGCATTTGTGTGCATGGCGATAACGCCCAAGGCATTGCAATTATTGAAGAGATAAAGGCGCTTTGCTCAGCCAATAACTAAAGTCAAAAATACAGATTAAGCTGTAAACCCCCTTTACAGCTTTTGCTTTCTTTTACCACCTGCATTCATTGGTAGTTTTAAATGCGAGCTTCGTCGCATCTGACTATAAATTATCCCTCTACTACCCTATAAATAGATTAGTGATTTAAAACAGGGATAAACAATGAAAACGCTTTTAGCTATGAGCCTTATACTAGGTAGCAGCCACTTGGCCGTTGCCAATACCGATACATTGCAACTTCAAGATATATTCAACTTAGAATATGCCAATCAAATAGATATTACTGACGACGGTAACACAGTGTATTTTGTCCGCAACCGCATGGATATTAAAACCGATCGCAAAGTCGGTAATATTTGGTCTGTTGATTACAGCACAGGACAACTACAACCCTTAACATCTGGTGTATTTATGGACTACTCGCCAGTGTTGTCTCCCGATGGGCAGCGCCTTGCGTTCATCTCTAACAGAGATGGCAGTAATCAAATATACATGAAGTGGCTTAAAACGGGTGCTGTGGCAAAAATTAGTAACCTTACTAATGCACCTCGCTCAATCACCTGGTCACCTAATTCTAAACAACTGCTGTTTAGTATGTTTGTTCCTGAAATAAGCTCACCTCCTGTCAGTTTGCCTGGCAAACCTAAAGGCGCTAGCTGGGCAGACCCTGCTAAATTTATTGACGATGTTTACTACCGTGCAGATGGCAGTGGCTATAGTCAAAAAGGATTTAATCAGCTATTTACTCTTAATGCGAATGGCGGCAATGCACAGCAACTCACTAACGATAACTTTGATTACAATGGCGGTGTAAGCTTTAGTAAAAACGGCGAATCACTTTATTTTTCAGCCAATAGACACGCTGAACATGCACTCAAGCCAACCAATAGTGAAGTGTACCAGCTTAATTTAAACACGTTAGAGATCACCCCACTGACCGACCGTAATGGGCCAGATCAACAACCTCAGATCTCACCTAACGGTCAGTACCTTGCTTATACTGGCTACGATGACAAGCGCACTAACTATGAAAATACTCAGCTTTATATTCGTGATTTAAAAACCGGTGATACCCAAAGTCTGACTCCCGATTTCGATCGCAGCGTTGGCCAAATACAATGGAGCGCAAATTCAAAAGGCCTCTATTTTAGCTATGCTGATGAAGGCCAAACCGCACTCGCTTATCAACCTCGAAGTGGTAAACGTAAGGTGATTACCGAACAAATAGGGAGCGTGGCGTTTGGGCGTCCTTATTCTGGTGGTGATTTTGATATTAGTGAAAATGGTGATATTGCATTTACCTTGGCTGATACCCAGCGCCCTGCTGATGTAGCTACAATAAAACGTGGCAAAGTACAGCGTTTAACCGATTTAAACTCAGATGCACTACAAACTAAACAGCTCGCCAAGGTTGAAGAGCTATGGTTAAAATCAAGCCACGACGAGTTACCAATACAAGGCTGGGTTGCTTACCCGCCGGGTTTTGATAAATCAAAAAAATACCCACTGGTGCTTGAAATCCACGGTGGTCCTGTTGCTAACTATGGCCCTCATTTTAGTGCTGAAGTTCAATTATTTGCTGCCAAAGGAAATGTTGTTTTATACATGAACCCGCGAGGCAGTGACTCGTACGGTAAAGAGTTTGCGCAAACTATTCATCATAATTACCCAAGCAATGATTACGATGATTTAATGACAGGCGTTGACGCGCTAATCGATAAAGGTTTTATTGATGAGTCTAAGTTGTTCGTTACCGGTGGTTCTGGCGGCGGTGTATTAACCGCGTGGATTGTAGGCCATACGGATCGCTTTGCTGCAGCTGTGGTTGCAAAACCAGTGATTAATTGGATCAGCTTTGTACTAACTGCCGACTTCTATCCATTTTTTGCCGATTATTGGTTTCCAAGTAAACCTTGGGACCATATTGAGCATTATATGAAGCGCTCACCAATCAGTTATGTTGGCAATGTTAAAACCCCTACCATGCTACTGACTGGTGAAGCAGACTACCGTACGCCAATTTCAGAAACTGAGCAGTTTTATCAAGCCTTAAAATTGCAGGGTGTTGATACCGCGATGGTGCGCATTCCAAACGCTTCACATGGTATTACTGCCCGTCCATCAAATTTAATGACCAAAGTGGCATATATTCAATGGTGGTTTGATAAGCATTCGAAATAAAACGTCGAATTATGAGTGACGAGCTATATAAGCTCGTTGCTCGAAGCTCGAAGCTCGAAGCTCGAAGCTCGAAGCTCGAAGCTCACAAGTGTAAACCCCCTTTACAGCAATAATGTGAGTAATCCCTTACATACTTAAACTAAATATCGGACTTAGTTTCAAGCTGAGTTGGTAAAAATTCGGTTTATACTAACTCAGCTCCTTTGAGTTAGTAAAAAATCGGTTTGAGTCACTGTTTATAAGCCCTCAGTTAGTAAAAAAATGTTTTATAAGCTGCAACAGTTAGTAAAAAATCGGTTTATTACTTTATAAACCCCAGTTAAAAATCTTTAAATTAAGCGTTTATATAGTCAAATTAAGGGTTAGAAAGGCAAATCTACCCTTAATAATGAAGATAATGGCTGTTTTCAACCTGGTTAGTTAAAACCTGATCTGCTTTTTGAACTAGCTAGTTAAATCGTGATCTGCTTTTAATAAGTTAGTTAAACTCTGATCTATATGTGGTCAAAAGCGGTTAATTTATTGTGCTTACACGTGTCAAAGCGTAATCAACATAAAGCCCTCACAGCCAAGCATAAACATCCTTTAAATTTAATTTACACTTTTAACCTGCACTGCAGTGAAAACTCTCACTAACCAAGTAGCTAGTAAAATACTGATCTATTAAATTTTGCCTTTATGCAGGCATAAAAAAAGGGCCTTGCGGCCCTTAAGTAACACTATCTAGTTGAATTAGAATTGGTTCATGGTGTTAGCTTCACCACCGGCTTTAAGTGCATTCTCACCAGAGAAGTACTCTTTGTGCGTATCGCCAATGTTTGAGCCTGCAAGGTCTTGGTGCTTAACTGACGCTTGCTCACGACGGATTTCTTGACGTTGTACGTCACGTACATAAGCCAGCATACCTAAGTCACCGAAGTAACCTTCAGATAGAATATCTGTGCTTAGTGCCGCTGTATGGTACGTTGGCAATGTGATTAGGTGATGGAAAATACCAGCTTCACGTGCGCCATCGCGTTGGAAGTTTTGTACTAATAAGTCTGCAGCTGCAGCAAGCTCTGTTGCATCCATTTCTGGAGCCATAAGCGCTTTGTTGTCATCAATACTTGGGTAAGCGCTTAGATCACGACCTGCTTCTTGCCACTCTTGGTATACTTGCTCACGGAACTTAAGCGTCCAGTTGAACGACGGTGAGTTGTTGTATACTAATTTAGCATCTGGAACTTGTTCTTTAACGCGATTTACCAGCTCTGCAATTTGTTTTACTTGTGGTTTTTCTGTTTCAATCCACAGTAAATCAGCGCCTGACTGTAAGCTAGTTACACAATCTAGTACTACGCGGTCTTTCTCAGTGCCTTCGCGGAACTGGTATAAACCGTTATCTAGGCGTGTAGGCTTACAAAGTTGGCCATTAAGCTTCATTGCCGTTTCGCCTTCATTTAAATCATCAACACTGTTTACCGGTGTTGTTTCTAAAAATGCATTGTATTGGCTTGCTAAGTCACCTGGTTTTTGTGAAACCGGTACTTTTTGCGTTAGGCTTGCACCTAGAGAATCGGTACGCGCAACGATAATACCGTTATCAATACCTAGCTCTAGAAACGCGTAACGTACTGCATTAATTTTAGCTAAAAAGTCTTCATGAGGAACGGTAACTTTACCTGCTTGGTGACCACATTGCTTAGCGTCTGATACTTGGTTTTCGATTTGGATAGCACAAGCACCCGCTTCAATCATCTTTTTAGCCAGTAGGTAAGTCGCTTCTTCGTTACCAAAACCTGCATCAATATCAGCAATGATTGGCACAACGTGCGTTTCAAAGTTATCAATTTTATTAAGCACGGCTTGAACGTCGCCGCCGTTTGCTTTTGCATCGTCTAGCTCATTGAATAAATGGTCAAGTTCACGTGCATCAGCTTGCTTTAAGAAAGTGTAGATTTCTTCGATAAGTGCTGGTACTGATGTTTTTTCGTGCATACTTTGATCTGGAAGTGGGCCAAACTCAGAGCGAAGCGCTGCAACCATCCAGCCACTTAGGTATACGTAGCTGCGTTTAGTTGTTTTTTGGTGACGCTTAATTGCCATCATCATTTGTTGCGCAGTAAAACCATGCCAACAACCTAAAGACTGCGTGTACTGGCTTGTGTCTTTGTCGTATGCCGCCATGTCTTCACGCATAATGTCAGCAGTAAATTGTGCAATATCAACACCAGAGCGAAAACGGTTTTGTAAACGCATGCGAGTTGCGTATTCAGGATTAATAGTTTTCCATGCACTGCCTTGTGATTGGCATAGTGTTGCTAGTGTATCTGTTTCGCCTTGATATGTTGTCATAATAAAGTCCTTCGAACGGGTATTAATATTTATTGTTGAGAGAGTGACTACATCGCGTTAGCTCTGTAGCGCTTAATTAAACATTAGGCTTATTTTTTAGATTTAGTAAATTTATAGTTGTTATTGCGGCTATACATATAGTGAATGGTTAAAAAGCACTCAAAGCGACTTTTTTGCGATATGGTAAGTGTACGCATATAAAAAATGCACTCTGTCGGACCGTTTAAGGATTTTAATTATGAGCCACACTCTCACCCACTCTGGACTCAGCGTTGATAAGCAACTAGCTGAATTTGTTAAAAAACAACTATTACCTGGTACCCATCTAGACGAACACCAGTTTTGGAAAAGCTTTGCTCATATAGTGCAAACACTTACTCCGCTGAACAAGTCGCTACTCGCTAAACGTGAACAATTACAAAAGCAGATTGATGACTACCATGTTGCTAATGAAAACGGTGATCAAGCCCAGTACCAAGCGTTTTTAAAAGACATTGGCTATTTAGTTGATGAACCTGAAGACTTTAATATTGAAACCCAGAATGTAGAGCCAGAAATAGCATTGACTGCAGGGCCACAGTTAGTGGTACCGGTTAGTAATGCCCGTTTTGCTTTAAATGCTGCTAATGCACGTTGGGGTTCACTTTACGATGCACTATACGGCACAGACGTACTCAGTGAAGACGATGGTGCAGAGAAAGGGACTCAATACAACCCAGTGCGCGGCTTTAAAGTAATGGCTTACGCCAGACAGTTTTTAGATAAAGCGCTACCGCTTGAAAATGGCTCGCACATCGAAAGCACTAATTATTCAATTGTGGATGGCGCACTTGCTATTACATTACGCGACAGCTCGCACACTACGCTTAAAAACCCTGAACAACTCGTTGGCTATCAAGGTGAGGCACAAAACCCAAGTGTTATTTTACTTAAAAACAATGGATTACATGTTGAGCTGCAAATAGATCATCACCACCCTATTGGCCAAGCTGATAAAGCAGGGCTAAAAGATGTGGTACTTGAAGCGGCGCTGACCACTATTATGGACTGTGAAGACTCCGTTGCTGCAGTGGATGCCGAAGATAAAGTGCAAGTGTACAAAAACTGGTTAGGCTTAATGCAAGGTAACTTAGTTGAAACGTTTAGAAAAGGCGACAAAATGGTCGACCGTACGTTACAAGCCGATCGCCAATACACAGGTCTTGATGGCCAAAAACTGACCCTAAAAGGGCGCAGTATGATGTTTGTGCGTAACGTTGGGCATTTAATGGCAAACCCTGCCATTACCGATGTAAGTGGTAATGATGTGTTTGAAGGCATCATGGATGCCATGTTCACCGCAACAGCCGCACTGCACGATTTAAACACTAAAAATGCCATTCAAAACTCAACTGCACAAAGTATTAATATTGTAAAACCAAAAATGCATGGCCCTGATGAAGTGGCATTTGCTAACACTTTATTTGGTATGGTTGAAGAGGCACTAAGCTTGCCGAAAAACACCCTTAAAATGGGCATTATGGACGAGGAGCGTCGTACTTCTTCTAACCTAAAAGCCTGTATTCATGCAGCTAAAGAGCGCGTTGTATTTATTAACACCGGCTTTTTAGACCGCACCGGTGATGAAATACACACCTCTATGCAAGCGGGTGTTGTACTGCCTAAAGCCGCTATTAAAGCACAGCCTTGGATCAGCGCTTATGAAGATCGTAACGTCGATATTGGCCTAGCCTGTGGCTTAAGCCACAAAGCACAAATTGGTAAAGGTATGTGGGCAATGCCCGATAAAATGGCGATGATGATGGAGCAAAAAGTTGCTCACCCTCAGTCAGGTGCAAATACGGCTTGGGTGCCCTCCCCTACTGCCGCTACATTACACGCAATGCACTATCATGATGTTGATGTATTTAGCCTGCAGCAAAGCATTGCCACGCGCCAAATAGCAAGCCTAGAAAGCTTGCTAACACCACCGCTAATGACAACCCCAGAAACACTATCAAAAGAAGATATTCAAAGTGAGCTTGAGAACAACGCGCAAGGCATTTTAGGTTACGTAGTACGTTGGATTGATCAAGGAATAGGCTGTTCTAAAGTGCCTGACATTAACCATATTGGCTTAATGGAAGACAGAGCGACCTTACGTATTTCAAGTCAGCATATCGCCAACTGGCTGCATCATGGCGTGTGCAGTAAAGAGCAAGTACAAAAAGTGATGGCAAAAATGGCTAAGGTTGTTGATGGCCAAAATGAACATGACAGCCTTTACATTCCCATGGCAACTAATGAGCAAACACTGGCTAATAGCATTGCCTACCAAGCGGCTTTGGCACTAGTATTTGAAGGCGTTAGCCAACCTAGCGGTTATACTGAGCCGCTACTGCATAGCTACCGCTTAAAATATAAAGCACAGCACCATAACCTAGCTGAATAGCTGAATAGCTGAATAGCTGAATAGCTGAATAGCTGAATAGCTGACATTTATTTAACACTAAAAAAGCGCGTTTTGCCTACACAAAACGCGCTTTTTGTTTTATTAAGCGGCAAAATAGCTAAAATTCGCCTAGTTAAAACTACGAATTAATTTTTAATGGTCGCGTTGTGATAAACATTTTGTACGTCATCGCAATCTTCAAGCATATTGATAAATTTATCAAAGTTGGCAATCACTTCTTCATCAGTAATTTCAACATGCACTTGTGGTACAAAGGTAATCTCATCAATTTCAAAGTTAATGCCTTCAAATGCTTCTTCTAATGCCGTTTTAGCTTTAAAGTACTCAGTATGCGGTGCAAACACCGACACCTTGCCATCTTCGGCTTCTACATCAGTAACATCAACATCAGCCATCATCAGGGCTTCTAACACCACTTCATCGTCGTCGCCTGCAAACCCTAAAACAGCGAGGTGATCAAACATATGAGCAACACAACCAGGTGTGCCTATTTTTGAATCTGTTTTAGTAAACGGTAAGCGCACATCTTTAATTGTACGATTAGGGTTGTCAGTTAAACAGTCAACAATCACCATACAATTACCCGGGCCGTAACCTTCGTAACGAGCGGTTGAGTAATCTTCCCCTGCCCCACCGGCTGCTTTTTCAATTGCTTTTTCGATTACGTGCGCGGGAACTTGGTCTTTTTTGGCTTTTTCAATTAAGCGGCGCAATGTTTGATTTACATCGGGGTCGGGTTCACCACTTTTGGCTGCAACGTAAATTTCTTTACCATACTTTGAATTTACTTTAGTTTTTGCGTTGGCGGTTTTAGCCATCGAACTTTTGCGGACTTCAAATGCTCTGCCCATCTTGTGCCTCTATTGAATACGTTCTGTTTTTGATATTTTACCAATTCAAAGCGTATTGGGCTAGTGGTTCAACATGTTATGCTGCGCAAAAGCAGCTGGGTATTAATTTAAATAATACCCGTTATGCTATTAGCGAAATGAAATACAGTGCAATTTAACATAATTCAACTTTTTCAGCGTAATTGTCAATTAATGTTACCAATTCATCAAACGCATGAATAACAAAATCGGCTTGTTCGGCATACGCGGGGGTCACATCAGGTGCATACAAACAGGCTCGCATTTTTGCATTATGGGCCGCTTGTATATCATATAAATAATCACCAACGTAAATAACATTATCAACGGGCATTGACCAATGGCTTGCAATAGTTAATAAAGCACTTGGATCGGGTTTAGCCGGTGCGTCTGTTCGGGTGAGTACCATTTCAATTGGCAACGGATTGTGTTGTAGCTTTAGTGTGGCCGCTTTATCAAAATTACGGGTCACAATAGCCATGGGGATATTTTTAGCTTGCAGAGCGTTGACAGCTGCAACAACGCCGGGTAAAAACGTCGCCGTTTGCGCGTCGAGTAGCTCATGCTGATGAACTATATTCATTGCTTCTTCACGCATGTAGGGCGAGGGCAATTGCTCTATATATTCAAGTAGGTCTAGCTCTGCAGGACAACCTACTTGGGCTTTTATTAATGAAAAGTTTAATTCTGATGATACTAAGGTTCCGTCTAAATCAAAGATAACACCTTTGATTGCCTCAATTTGCGTTTTCATTTCATTCCTTGCGCTAAATAATTAGCTCATTTTGCTGAGTTTGCTTTACATAAAAGAGTATATCAATAAACGTATCGGAAAGAGCTCAGTCCATTGCACTCCCAGTATAGCTCATTTGATAACACAATAGCTTGGGTTTGAATAATATCTGTTGTAATGGTTCTACGATGAAGTAAATTAACGCGATCAGCTAATCTTTGGTAAAAAAGTGCGCACCTTATAAAAGATGCGCGGTGGGTTAGTTAGTTTCAAATCGCGCTTCAAGCCATGTATCGTCTTGGCTAAAGTTTAACGTTTTAACTTGTCCTCGCCCTTCAACATTTACCATATTGACTTGCGCAGGCCACAAATCGCGAAGTGCGCCATTACTCATTCTGACGCCTTCAATCTCATCGGGGATCGTTGCTTCTTGGTATACCCAAAAGAACTTACCATCCACTTGTGCACCCACATAATTAAGCGTAAGTGGCTCACCCGCTAAGGTTTGCAAAGCAACATGAGACTCAACATATTTAGCAAAGCGTTTTTGGTCACGCTTGTTATTTATGATATCCACTTTGCCTTTAAATAAGTTGCCAACAGCATGCTCTGTGTCATGTAAGTAAAAACGATGCATCAATTCAATATTGTGCGTGCGCTGATTAAATAACACCGTGGTAACGGATGATTTTAATTGATGCGCCATACTCGGCGCAGCAATTAAAAAACAAACAATAATAAGCAAAAAGCGCATTATTATTATTCCTCGCCGTTATTTTTTTCGTCTTTTGGCTCGTCTTTTTTCAGCTCAGTTTTAATATCTTGCATGATATCACGGCTTACTTTTGCCTTACTCTTTTCACGTTTGTACACTTCAATACGTGAAGGAATAATACGACGTGGGTAGTGATTATTTTCTACATTCACATCCGCTGTTTCCCAACCTGGATCAACCGTTACTGAGGTGAGCGGTTTGTTTTTGTCGGTAATAATCAGCTTTTGTACATTTTTGTGGTTACGACGCCAAATTTCTGCAGGAATGTAACGCTCTTCTTTAGTGCCATCTTCATACGTTAGCTCTAATAGAATCGGCATCACTAGGCCGCCTAGATTTGAAAACTCCATAACATAGTAGTTTTTATCTTCCTCTAGTGCGCGATCGAGTGTTTTACGCTCCCATGGTTTTAAGCCTTTTAAAAACTTGTTGTACGCATTACGTTCTTTATTGGTAACCGTAAAGCGATCATTTTCGTCATAAAAGTCGGTCACATCTGGGTTTTTCTCAACCCAGGTTTTTTTACCTTCAGCACGATTACGTTCAACAAATAATGAGCTTGGCTTATTCGCTTCAATATCACGTAATCGTTTAAAGTCGATATCAGGGTTTTTGGTGTCTAACCGTAATTGATATACTTTATCAAGCGAGATATCAACATGGTCTGTGGTGTAAAACCAACCACGCCAGAACCAATCTAAATCAACGCCTGACGCTTCTTCCATAGTACGGAAAAAATCAGCTGGAGTAGGACGCTTATATTTCCAGCGCTGTGCATACTCTTTAAACGCAAAATCAAATAATTCACGACCTAGAATAACTTCACGTAAAATATTTAATGCTGCAGCTGGTTTAGTGTAGGCATTAGGGCCTAATCGAAGCACACTGTCTGATTGCGTCATAATAGGCACTTGAGTTTCAGACTTCATGTACGCCACAATGTCACGAGGCTCAACCCCCCAAGGAATGGTTGGATCCCATTCACGTCCAGCAACACCATCTAAAAAGCTATTTAAGCCTTCATCCATCCAAGTCCATTGGCGCTCATCTGAGTTTACAATCATAGGGAAATAAATATGCCCCACTTCATGAATAACAACGCCGATTAAAAAGCGTTTTTCTGCTTGAGAATAAGTACGTGTACCATCATCTTGTAAGTCTGTTCGTGGACCATTAAAGGTGATCATTGGGTATTCCATCCCCCCTACTGGACCATTAACTGACTGTGCAGTTGGGTAAGGGTAGTCAAATGAATATTTCGAATACACTTCCATGGTATGCACCACAGATTCAGTTGAGTACTTCTTCCATAAATCGCCACCTTCTTTAGGGAAAAACGACATCGCCATAACCAGTGGTTGCTCATTCCCACCTTGTTGGTAACCTTTAGCATCCCACATAAATTTACGTGACGACGCCCATGCAAAATCACGGACATTCTCTGCTTTAAAATGCCACGTTTTTGTTTTGTCTGTACCGGCTTTTTCGTTTTCGAGTGCTTCTTCTTCAGTAACTACAAATACCGGGCGCTTTGCTGTTTCAGCTTCTTTTAAGCGTTTACGTTGAGTACTGGTTAAAACTGAGCTTGGGTTATCAAGCTTACCGGTTGCCGATACAATATGGTCCGCTGGAACCGTAATTTCAACGTCGTAGTCGCCAAATTCCAAGGTGAATTCACCGCTACCTAGAAATGGTTTGTTGGTCCATGCTTCGTAATCAGTATACGCAGCTAAACGAGGGAACCACTGTGCCACTAGGAAAATATCGTTACCGTCTTCTTCAAAGTGCTCATAACCTGCACGTGCACCTACCGCATCTTCTTCAACTAAGTTAAACGCGAAGTCCATGCTAAACTCAACATCTTTACCCGGTTTAAGTGGCGTGTTTAAGTCTATACGCATTAGAGTATCAACAACTGTTACGCGAAGCGCTTTACCATCTTCATCTTTAACATTGCTAATGGTGTAACCCAGCTCATTGTCGTTCATAAACTGCTGACGACGTAAATCACCTAAGCTTAATTTAGCAGGCTTGGCATCCGGTTCGTTTTGTAGGGTACTTTTAAAAGTTTGCGTGGTTTCTGCAATCGAGTCATTTTTAAAAATGTTTTGATCAAGCTGTAGCCATAAATATTTAAGCGTATGCGGTGAGTTATTTTTATATTCAATTGTTTGACTCCCCGTTAAACGACGCTTTTGCTCATCAAGCTTTACATCAATATCGTAATCAACGCGTTGTTGCCAGTAATTTTCTGCCGGTGCACCTGCGGCACTTCGGTAAACATTAGGGGTAGGCAAAGCTTCATCTAATTGACGAAACTTATCAACATAGCTGCCTTTAGTTTGTTCAACAGATGAGGCCATCACAGAGCTCGCCATTGCCAAAGGCAATACAAACGCACTCAATGTAAATAAATTTTTCTTCATTGTTAATCCTGATCGATTTTAGTGACGCTACTGTGACAAATTTACAGCTAAGCTTCAATAAAATAGCGATAAAACCCTGCTTTTACAGGGTGATATTCCCCATCTTTATGTAAATACTATTTATAGTGTTTCATACCATAAAAAAGAACGGACATTTCGTCAGAAATTTAATAAAAAACAAAAGCAATTAATACGCTAAACAAAACTGTAAAGGGGGTTTACATATCACTAAAAGTAGAGATAAAACGAAAAAACACAGCTATTTTCATTAAAAATACTAAATAACACAGTTTTAGGTTGATCTTTACTATGGTTTGTAATTAGAATCGCCCACTTTTTTAATTTGAGGGTACTTTTTTAGTGTTTCTCTCAAATATTTTTTGTTCTAACTAGTCGTATTAAGTGTGGTGAGTTTATGGATTTTTATGTCCTAAAAAAGCAGCAAAAACTAATTGCAATACCAGCAGACGTGCAAAATTGTAAGCAGTATATTAACTCAGGCTACCTGTATATTGATAAAGTGGCTGCTTGTAATGAAACTAATGCACTGGAAGTATTACATGCTAAAAAAGCGAAAGCATTAAAGTGGCCTTTAACAATCGCCCTTGCTGCTTTACCCGTTATTTTTATTGCTTGGTATATTTTAAGCTAAAGCGATACTTGCATCTTTAATTGCCTTGGGTATATTGGCGCTCTTATGGTTTTTTAAGAGCGCAAAATGAAAGTTCTTCACACTTCAGACTGGCACTTAGGTCAGCAATTTTATGAACATGATCGCCGTCATGAACACCATGCTTTTTTCTCTTGGTTATTAACCACCCTCGTTAGCCAACAAATCGACTTATTACTGGTCGCTGGCGATATTTATCACACTGCCACCCCCAGCGCTAGTGCAGAAAACCAACTCTATCAATTTATAAAGAATGCCAAAGCACAGTGCCCACAATTACACGTGGTCATAATTGCCGGCAATCATGACTCCGCTAATCGTATTTTGGCCGCACAGCCCTTATTAGCTCAGTTTGATACCCATGTTGTAGGCCGCTTTGATCCCGCCAACCCCAATGACGTGGTAATAACAATTAATAACAACGACAAACACGCTGTGGTACTCGCTATGCCGTTTTTACGCACCAGCGACGTAAGTGCACTAAGCCAGAGTGAAGAGGGCCCTAGTTACCCACAAGGCGTTGCTAAAGCTTATCAACTGGCACTTGAACATGCGTTAACGCTTAACGCTGAAAATACGCCTTTAATTGTTATGGGTCACTTGCATGCCAAGGGTGGAAATATTTCTGGTGACTCTGAGCGTAACTTAGTTATTGGCGGTGAAGAAGCCATTTCAGCGTCAGTATTTGGTAAGCATGCCAATTACGTAGCGCTAGGGCATTTACACAAAGCGCAGTTAGTGGCTAAAAATGAGCACATTCGCTACAGCGGTACACCTATTCCAATGTCGTTTTCAGAAAGGAAATATACCCATCAAGTCAATGTGGTTGAGTTTAACGTACAAAAAGACCAACCGCTAAGTACCACTGTAAACCCCCTTTACATTCCTAGGCTCGCTGAAGTAATTGTATTACCCGAGGGGGAGTGCGTCCCTTTAGCCAAGCTATGTGAGCAAATAAAAGCACTCGATACACAACAATACGAAATAGCGCCATACTTACGAGTAAAGCTAAAATCCAGTGATATCGATACCACTTTTCGTGAACAAATTGAACAAGCACTAAAAGACAAGCAGGTTAACTTTTGTGGTATAGAGCGAGTACGCGATCAGCAAGTGAATAATTCCTCAGAAACGGTATTTGAGGATTTAAGCTTTGTAGAAATGCTCAACCCAATTAATTTGCTAGAACAAGCCTTTAATAACGACAAAGATATGGCCGGAGAAACCGTACCCAGTGAATTAAAAGCGCTATTAACCGACGTTATTGATGAACTTGAACAGGAGCAGCTACTATGAAAATAACCGCCGTACGTATTCATAACTTAGCCTCCATTGCTGATGCCGAAATCGACTTTTTAGCATCACCACTCAAAGACGCAGGTTTATTTGCTATTACAGGTGACACTGGCGCAGGAAAAAGCACCGTACTTGATGCCATTTGTTTAGCGCTTTATACGAAAACTGCCCGTTTAAAAGGCGATAAAGGCAACCTAATTGATTTTAACGGCGATAACATAAAGCTTAACGATGCCCGTAATTTATTGCGCCGTGGAAAATGGGAAGGCTATGCTGAAGTAGATTTTAGCGGCCAAGATCAACAACTTTATAGAGCACGCTACAGCATTCAACGAACGCATAAAAAAGTAACCGGCAAACTAAAAGTAGCCGAGCATACTTTGCATAGCTTACCTGATGAAACCTTAATCGCCGACAAAAGCACCACCATAAAAGCCATTGAAAATAAAATAGGCCTCACTTTTGAGCAGTTCTCCCGTGCAGTGCTACTAGCACAACACGAGTTTGCCGCATTTTTAAAAGCCACTGGCGATGAACGCGCACAACTTTTAGAGTGCCTTACCGGCACCGATAAATTTAGTCGAATAGGCCAGCGTATATTTGAGCGTAATAAAACAGTAAAAGATAAATTTGAATTACTAACAGCCAGCTTAGCCAGTTACACGTTATTGTCTGATGAAGAACTCAGTGAGAAAAAACACACTCTTGATGAACTTAAAAAACAAACTGAACACACAAAAATAACGTTGGCCAACACAGAGCAAGGTGTTAACTGGTACAAGCAAGCACACAGTTTAGAGCAAGCATTAACAGCGGCCCAACAAAACGAGCAACAAGCAAGTGATGCACTTGATGCGGTTAAAGTGCAAACTGAGCAAGCCAAACAAGCACAAAGTGCGCTTGAAATTAAAGATAATCGCCAGCGTTTTAAAAGCTTAACGGTGCAAAACAGTCAGTTAAATTCACAAATTAAAGAATTAAACGCGCTAGATCATGCCGCGCTTATTAACGAGCAAACAAGTAAGATTAAAAAACAACAAAGCGAATTAGCAACAGCAAAACAACAACAACAAACGGCTGAGCCACTGATTACAAAGGCACGTGAACTCGACAGTCAATTAGCTATTTTTACGCAAAGCATTACAAGCCTGACACAACAAAAAACTAAAGAGCAGCAGCAATTAAACGAGTTACAACAGCAGCTACACCAAAATAATCTCAGTGTGGAGCAGGCAACAACACAAAGCGCCCACCATAAGAAATGGTTACAAGAGAACAATCAACTTAAGCCATTGGCCACTGATTGGAACTATTTTAATCACAGCTTTAAGCAGTTTTTTAATACTACAACGCAATTAAAAACACTCGAGCAACAAAAGCAAGCAACTACTTTGCAGCTAAGCACACTCGCTACCAAGCTTAATGAGCAAAATAAACAGCTTGAACATGCAGAGCAAGTGCTAAGCACTGAAAAACAAAACCTAAATAAACTCACCCAACAGCAAGAGCAATTTAGTATTGAGCAGTGCGATAATCAGCTTAAAAACATCGATTATTTAAAAGAGCAGCGAGCGCGTTATAAGCAATTTAATCAAGAGCTAAAGCACACTGCACAGCAACAAAGCAATGTGGCAGAAAAGCTAACTCAGAGTGAGCAAACTAACACTACATTGCTCGCGCAATTAAGCAGTAAAGAGCAAGCGCTGAAACACGCCGAACAATCGCTTAATCAAGCACGCTTGCGCGCGAGTGAACATGTTGAACACTTACGCGCACAACTCTTGCCTAATGAGGCATGTGCGGTTTGTGGAGCCACTGAGCATCCTTTTGCAAACAATCAAAGCCAACCTTTTAATAACTTAATAACCGACTTTGAAAATACTTATACTGGCGCTAAACAACAGCACTTAGATGCACAAACCCAGCTACATCAACATCAAACACAGCATGCGGTTTTAGTCGCAGAGCATAAGCAGCATAGCCAAGCGATTGCTGATGCCCAAGCCAAAATGTTAGACATTAAAAATACCATGCAAGCGGCTAAAACAGATCTTAATGACTTGAGCGTTGAGCAACTTGATGACACCCATAAACAATTAAGCGTGCAAAAAACGCAGTACTTTGCTGCGCAAAAACAAAAAGATCAGTTACAAGAAGCGGTTAACCAACTGCAAAACACGGTTAAAAAAGAACAGACTGCGCAGCAACAATTAAATACCCAGCATGTTGAACTGAATAATCAGCTCACCATGCTTAATAATAAGCACCAGGAATTGCACAGCCAACGCGAAGCACTTATAAGTGAGCTGAATTCTCATTTTGAAAACAGTCAATTTTGGCAAACATTGCAAACCGGCGCGTTAACGCTAAGCGAGCTAGGTGAGCAAGTAGAGCAGTATCAACATCAGCAACTACAACTTGAGCAAACTCAAAAGCAATTAGACAGCGCTAATTTACAGCTGCAGCAACTAACTCCCCTTATTACTAAAGCTGAGCAGCAAATTAGCAAGCTCAACGACGATTTAACCCAGGTACAGCAACAACACAACAATACCCAGCAACAGCGCTTAGCGTTATTCGATAACCAAACGATTAGCGCTGATGACTACCAGGCTCAGCTGAATAGACAAGTAGAGCAGTGCCAGAGTGAATTAAATCAGAGTCAACAGGCACACGATAGCGCCGTAAAACAGCGCGATGAGCACGCTATTACGCTTAAAAACCTTGAGCAGCGCTTCGCCGATAACAGCCAAGAGCTAACCACACTTGAAACACGCTATGGTGCTTGGTTTGAAGAATTTAGCGCGCTTTATGCTGATATTAGCCATCAGCAAATCGAGGTGCTACTGACTATAAGTAATGACGATATTAAAGAGCAGCTAAAGCATAGCGAGCAGTTATCTCAAGCATTAGTTGATGCTCGTGCCGCGCTAAAACAACAGCAAATTGCCAATGAGCAGCATCAGCAAAATAATAAGCCAGCAAACAGCGAAGCACAGTTAATTGAGCAACAAACTCAATTAACTGTGCAGCAAACACAATTACACAATAACTTACTTACGATTAATACTGCCATCGAGCAGCACAACCAAAATGCAAAAGCCCTCGAGGGCAAGCAGGCTGAGCTAAGCAAGCTTAAACAACAAGTAGAACAATGGCATTTACTTAATAAAGTGCTCGGTGATGCAACCGGCAAAACAATGCGTAATTTAGCGCAAACACAAACACTAAAAATATTGCTACATTATGCTAATAGCCATTTAAAAACGCTGAATAAGCGTTACGAACTTACAGCAATAGCTGATTCACTTGATATAGCGATTATTGACCGCGATATGGCCGATGAACAACGTTCTGTAAACACACTCTCTGGGGGAGAATCGTTTTTAGTATCGTTGGCACTTGCATTAGGGCTGGCCTCTTTATCTTCAAACAAAGTGCAAATTAACTCGTTATTTGTTGACGAAGGCTTTGGTACACTAGATAGTGAAACACTTAGTATTGCAATGGACGCGCTAGATTCACTGCAAGCGCAAGGTAGAAAGGTCGGTGTGATTTCACATGTAAGTGAAATGAGCGAACGCGTTGCAACGCAAATTCATGTCGCTAAAAAACCGGGTGGATACTCCACCATAAACGTAATTTAAGGAAATAGTATGCCCACTTTTACAGGCGAAGAAGCACACGAGTATGATAACCGTATTACCCGTTTAGTCCCAGGTTACGAGCTATTACATCAACTAACCAACGCACAGCTAAGCGCAACGTTAACTGATAACGCCCATATTTTAGTGGTAGGCGCAGGCACAGGTAAAGAAATCGCAGCGCTGGCGAATATTAATTCTACATGGCAGTTTACCGCTCAAGATACCTCGGACGACATGTTAGCCATTGCTAAGCAACGCTTTGTAGATCAAGGTATTGACTCACGAGTCAGCATTGAGTGCCAACCAGTAGATAAATTAAAAGTTAAAGCCGACGCGGTATTATGTTTATTGGTGATGCATTTTGTTGAAGATAACGGCGATAAAAAGCAGTTATTAAAGGGGATTAAAAACAATCTTAAAAAATCCGCACCGGTATTTATTGCTGACTTAATGCGCCCAGAAACCCCATTTGAAAGAGAAGCGCAACTTAATACGTGCCAAGAGCTTGGCCTTAGCGATGCAGGCAAAACGCAAATGGCACATAACTTAGAGCGTGAGTTTTACCCGCTTGATCGCATGCGCTTTAGTGAGTTACTCAACGAGTGTGGCTTTGGCATTCCAAAACTATACTTTAAAGCACTTGGGTTTAGTGGGTACGTGGTATAAATTTTTTGCAAAAAAAAAGCTAATATCGCATTGATATTAGCTTCATCGCTTAACGTTAGTTTAGCGTGGTGAGTGCGCTTTAAAGCCCACTCCCTTTAAATTAGATGCAAACGATGTTTTCAGCTTGCGGGCCTTTTTGACCTTGAGTTACGCTGAACTGTACTTTTTGGCCTTCAGCTAAAGTTTTGAAACCGTCGCCTGAGATTGCGCTGAAATGTGCGAAAACGTCTGGGCCAGACTCTTGCTCGATAAAACCAAAACCTTTAGCTTCGTTGAAAAATTTTACAGTACCAGTAGTTGTATTAGACATAATAATATCCTAAAAAAATAAATAAAAAATTGCCCTAAAATAGGCGTTTAACAGGAAGAAAACAAACATTTAACTTGAGGATATCGCGAAGGATTATTACTAATAACAACGTGGTACTTACAAATAAACTGGGCTTTCTATCAACCCGATGGCGAGCAGAATAACAGTAATACACTTTATAACAAGCTTTATTTACACTTTATTTTTATAAATAACTGCAAAGCCACTCGCCACAGGCTTTGCAGCGTCATCGTCGCGATTTTTAATTCGGTAATCATTTAAAAATGCAAATTACGCGCTCTTACAATATCTTTCATCACAATGGTTGAGGTTAAACGTTGTACACCTGGTAAGGCTGATAGCTTGTCATCATAAAGTTGCTGAAACGCAGCTAAATCTTTAGTAACGACGTGTAATAAGTAATCTGGGGTACCAAATAAACGTTGCGCATTGGTGATCTGAGGAATAGCATCCACCGCTTGCTCTAATTTGCTTAACGACGCTTTATCACCCTCTTTGATAGTAATAAATACGAGTGCAGAAAAGTTTAAACCCACTTTCTCCGGTGAAATCTCGGTGCGGTAACCGACAATTGCTTTGCTTTTTTCAAGCTCTTTAACACGACGATGACAGGGCGAGACACTCAGCCCAACACGATCAGCCAATTCAGAGAGGGTGAGCCTGCCATCAACTTGTAGCTGCGCAAGAATTTTCCTATCCATGGTATCCATAGCTAATTATTTCCTAAAATGAATGCTTATATCGGTAAAATACAGTAACTTTTACTCATCAGAAAGAAATAAAATAGCTACTCACTTATTTTGGGTTATAGCGCATGGATATTAATATTATTTTTTCTTTTTGGCTGGTGTCAATTTTGTTTGTACTCACCCCTGGAGCTGATTGGGCTTATACAATTAGCGCAGGAATAGCGGGCGACAAAATTGTTCCTGCAGTATCGGGGTTAATACTTGGGCATTTAGTGGCCAGTTTAATAGTGGTGGTAGGGTTAGGTGCGCTATTAGCGTCGCATGCCATCTTTATAAAGCTGTTAACCTTGTTTGGTGCTTTGTACATAATTTGGATTGCCGTATCACTGTACCGATTTCCTCCAATGCCTGCAGCCTATGTCAGTGGCCAACAACACACCTCAGATACGCATCTAAAGTGGATGAGAAAGGGCTTTATTATTAGTGGCTTAAACCCTAAAGTGATGCTGTTATTTTTAGCCTTATTACCGCAGTTTGTATTGCCAACTTTATCGTTTTCTATCACTGAACAATTGCTGGTACTGAGTGTAATTCATTTAGTGGGCTGTGCGTTAGTGTATTGGTTAATAGGAATAAGCGCCAAAAAAATCCTCAGTAACAACCCCGCATTGTCGCTCAAATTTGGACGAGCCTCGGCATGTGTGCTGTTTATTTTAGGCTCGCTAATGCTAGTTGATAGCGCACAAAAACTAACTCACATTGTGTAAAGCAAAAGAGAGCGTGGCTTATCTTAACTGAGCCACTAACTCACTCAAACGGGCAATTTTAATATTACTTAACTGCCTGTAATCAAAATAGGGGCACACAATAATATTCTGGCTTTTATCTATAGCAAACTCATCATCAAGCCAATCAAGTTGGGCGTTTAACTTACCTTGTTGTATCAAGTTTTTAGCGTGAGTTCTTCCCGCAATAATGTGCAACTGGTTTTTATGCTCAGTGAGCACCGGCGCACTAAAGAGTAATGCAGTCCCGCTATGCTGTTGTAACAACAGCTCATCTCGATATGCTTGCCAGCTCACTGCTTGTTTGGCAAATGAGTAATACTCGCTTGGCAGCGCAAATAACACTTTGGCGTACACATTAAAGACTTTTCGCCAGCCATTGCCACAGTGCTGATTTATACTGTTTATTTGCCCACTAACCACAGGCTCTAACTGCTCTAGTATTTCAAAGTAGGGCATAGGGGGCGCTTTTGCGATATACACAGCAACTCTAAATGAATCATCACCTAACCCTATTAACTGGCTGCTCACCTTAACTACTCTTATTTTGCGCTAAAATACGGTCAAGATTATTAGCAAAGTTTTGTCTGTCACTTTGGCTTAACGGAGGCGGCCCGCCACTCATTTCTACGCCGCTTGAGCGCATAGTATCCATAAAGTCGCGTACATTTAGTAAGGAGCGAATGTTTTCAGTGGTGTAAAGCTCACCTCGCGGATTAAGCGCTTGGCCGCCGTTATCAATCACTTCGCTAGCTAGTGGGATATCTCCAGTGATCACTAAATCACCCTTTTCAATTCGTTTAACTATTTCATCATCAGCAACATCAAACCCTGATGACACTTGTAGTCGACTAATAAATTTTGACGGTGGAATGCGCATGGCGTGATTTGCAACCAGTATTGTTTCTGTTTGCGTACGCTCTGCAGCTCTAAATAAAATTTCTTTTATTACCACCGGACAAGCGTCAGCATCAACCCAAATTTTCATGCTAAGTTCTTTAAATTGCTTTACTATTAAAGCGATCCTATAGCAATTTCTAAAGAAAAGGAAACAACATGAAACTCGCTTTTAAAGCTGCATTATTTATTACCATCGTGTTTTTACTCAGTGCCTGTACCAGCGCCCCTGAAGGAATAACCCCAGTTAAAAACTTTGATTTAGAAAAATATCAAGGCAAGTGGTATGAAATAGCACGATTAGACCACTCTTTTGAACAAGGAATGGAGCAAGTAACAGCCACTTATTCAATTAACGATGATGGAACGGTAAAGGTATTAAACAAAGGGTTTATTAGTAAAGATCAGCAGTGGGACGAAGCCGAAGGCTTAGCTAAATTTGTAGAAAACACCGATACAGGGCATTTTAAAGTGTCATTTTTTGGGCCGTTTTATGGTGCCTATATTATTTTTGAGCTCGACCAACCTGATTATCAATATGCCTTTATTACCAGTTATAGCAAAGATTACTTATGGCTTTTATCGCGCACCCCAACAGTAAGTGAAGAGCTTAAGCAGCACTTTTTAAGCCAAGTAAAAGCGCTTGGTTTTGCAACTGATGAGATTATTTGGGTAAATCAAAAACCGCTGTAAAGGGGGTTTACACGCCCCTAGGTTGTAATAAAACGTTCACCTTATTGTAAGGTAAACTAAATAAAGTAGGACTATATTAGCCTCACTTGCAAAGAGACAGGCAGGTGAAGACATAATGACAATCCCCCTTTATTATTGGCAAGCCTTATGGCTTGCCATTTTTTTAGCTCAATTTTAGCTATTGTTTGAGATCAGGTTTTTACTAACTAAAGCCCATTTAAACCAAAAAATAACGTACTCATGGCCAATATTACTAATATGAGTAAATTAAAAAGCTTAGTTAACCTCACCAAAAAACTATAAAAAGTCATTACAATTAAAGCACTTAACGTCATATAGCCACAAAACTGCAAACCACCATAACCTTGTAATTCGTTAACACATAACAGCAAACTTAGTAAAATACTGATCCAAGCAACACCCAATAAAACCAAACGCTGCTGTTGAGTAGGGCGCTTATTAAAAACATCCTTAAAATGATTATATTTAGCTAGCGCAAAGCAGTTAAAAGCAATTAAACATAAACTAAATGGCAGCAAGGTAATCATATTTTTTGCTCCTGAGTACTTATATGTAGACGCTTTTTAGTTTGCAGCCCAGTACGTAATTTTTCGGTTTGTAACAAAAACAGTAAACCGAACAGTAAAAACAAACTATCAAACATGAATAAAGCCCACTGATCGTTACGTAAATACTGAATTATATTACCTTCAGTGGTGAGCGCATTAACCACTGGCACACTAAAACAGGCAATACTGTTTATAGCCGCCATAACACACCATTGCAGCTTGTCACGCTTTACAAAGGCAATGGTGAATACAAATAACCAAGTTAAAAAGAATGCGAGTATTTCTTTATCAGCGCGCTCCATTGCTTGAGTGCTGATCAGCCTGTTTGCTAAAAAGAACGCAGACGTGGCTAAAGGCAACCCCATTAACGTACCAAGGTTTAGCCCTTCAACGAGCTTTAGCCCCCATGATGGCTGGGCATTTTTTTTCATTCGCTCCCGAATACGCTTCGCCCACATAATACAGCCCGTGGCTATCATTATGCAGCCAGCAATGCCGCCTAAAAAGTATAAAACACGTAATAATGGCTCTGCTAAACGCCCAGTGTGCATTGAATTTAGTGACTCATACAGCGCTTTACTGCCGGTGAGTTCATCATCAGTTTGTGCGATGAGTTCACCCGTTACGCCATTGAATATAAGGCGCGGAGTTTGATCACGCAGCGCCTTACCAGGGCTTACCAATACCATAATCGTGGCAACCGCTTTGTTAGGGTTACTGATCATTACACGGTTTATATCGGCGTTTGGCCACTTAGTATAAACCTGATCCAAAATAGTCTTCACAGGCACAAGTTCAGCTTCGCCCTTTGCTTTATTATTAATGGGGTTACTAGGAGAAAAGTCTTTAAAAAAGCCAGTCATACCTTCTTCATAAACAGTATTAACAGGGTGGGGAAACAGCATAAATATCAGAGTAATAATCCCGGTGTAGGTAATCATTAAATGAAACGGTAAGGCAAATACCGAACTTAAATTATGCACATCTAACCAGCTACGGCTGCCTTTATTAGCTCTAAAAACAAACATATCTTTAAAAATACGTTTGTGAATCACTATCCCTGATATCAGCGCAATAAGCATAAACAAGCTAGCAAAACAGACTATCCAACGTGCTGTTTTTACATCAATATAATGTAAGTCAAAATGCAAACGATAAAAGAAATTACCCCCTCGAGTATCTACAAAAGGCGGTAAAGGTTGCATGGTATTTGGGTCTAAACGACTATTATTAAACGATGCCCTGCGCTGCCCAGGCTCTTTTGGCTTTGCAAAACCATACGTTAAATAAGGTATACGCTCTTCAGGAAGGGTTATCCGCCAATTAGGCGCATTAGGGGCTTGAGCATTTAAATACTCAACGCCAGTTATTATTTGTTGCTTTTGCGCGCCAATACGGTCTGTCTGCTGCTCAATATTATGAATACTTGGCTGATTCCATAAGCTCACTTCATCTCTAAAAAAGCTAATAGTGCCTGCAAAAAATATTAAATACAGTAACCAACACACGAGTAAACCTACCCATGTATGTAACCAGGTCATTGAGCGAAAAAAACTCCCTTTCATAACCATCCCTTCATTAACGACAATGTAAAAAATTGCACTGCAATACTTAGTAAAATACTGATCCAAACTGTTTTTAACGACTGAAGATAAAAACTATAAATAAACACCAGTGCATAAATTAAAATACTCGCAGAGACACTTAAAAGAACCGCGTCAACTTTAGAGACCGGCACCACAACACTTAACAGCGACACACTGACGGCTGTGAAAAAATACCCGCCCACAATGGCGATAAAAAAACGCGATAAAACCGCTAATTCATAGTTAAAGCGCTGTATAAAAAAGCTTAACTTAGATAAAACAGGTGGTGGAGAGTCTAAAAGACGGTTGTAGGCCTGCATAAACTGCAAATTCCTTTTAAACATAGCTAAAAAAGATGGCCGTATTATATCGCCAACAAATACAAAAGATAGTAATTCTTATTTGTATTTGGGTAAAATAGATATTTAATTTAGTTAGTTAAATACTGATCTGCAATAAGATTACAAATTAACTATAAAATAACCTGTATAAGTGAGTGCTTGTTCTGAATGCGTTGTTGTTATCTACTAAATACATAAAGCCGCAGTAAATACACGTCAGTGTATGAAATTAAAAGTTAGCTAAAGCACTCTCATGAATCAGTTTTTACATGGCCTAACAAGAAAGTTTGATACAAGCAGCTAATAATTAAAGACCTTTAAGCTTTAAATTTCCCTCAAATAACACTGGATCAGTATTTTACTAACAAAACATAAAACTCCGCTGAAATAAACCGACTTTTTACTAACTTACTACCTGAGAGAGCGAACAAAGTACAAAAACGTTGAAAAAACAGACAGGAAAAATTAAATTTTATACTTTTTTACCGCTATGTTAGTAAAAATCTGATCTTTAATATCTGTGGTTTAATCAGTACTGACTTTAACTGTGCAAATAACAATAAAGATAAAATGAGGAAGTTATGCTCAATAAATAAACATTTCGCATAGATGTTGCAGATGTGTATTTTAGCGTTTAAGCATAGAACTCAAAGCAAAAAAACTTTAGCACTGCCATACAAGGCTTAAATAATGGTTCTGAAAAATAAAAAACAGCTAATAAACATTATTATAGGCTCAAAATCAATTAAGTCACTCTAGCCAAGCCTTAAAATATGCCTAAAGTAAAACTAACATTGGTGTTATTTTTCTTGTTGCAATTTTCTGATCAAAATTAATAGTTTTATACTGCCTATCCCCTAAAAAACAGCAAGCATGTTAACAAATCATTTCATTTTAATAACAATTGTGTTTAAATCCGAAACAATGGATTGAGATAACTCTCTAAACTAACTTGCACGGAAGTAAAAAAATAATAATTTTTAAAAATGGAAAAACTATGAATAAAAAAATCTTTGCTGCTTCCGCTTTACTAGCAATCTCGTCAACTTCTTTACTTGCATCTAATCAAACATTTCAAGCAAGTGTAAACGGTTGGACTGAGCCTACTTTTGCAGAAGATAGCGCACTCCACTTTGGTAAAATTCGTCTAGCTACCAGCTCAACATGTTCGATGGATAATGCAGGCGTTGTATCGGGTGACTGTGATGCGTCAGATGCAAACATTCAATTAGGTGGAATTACGGTATCTGGTTTAGCACCAAATTCAGCAATGAATATTACTGTATCTGGAAGCACAGGCACTAACTTAACTTTTGCTCCAGTAACAACGGCTACAGATGGAACAACCAGTGTAACAACTGCTGACAATGTTGCGTCTGCTTTCACTACTGATGCAAGTGCAACAGATATTACTGTTAATGTATATGGTGATATGACGGTTGATTCTACACTAACAGCGGGCGCTGCTTACACTGTAGATTACACTGTAGATGTGTCTTTCCAATAAGACTATGAAAGCTGAGGCAATAATAACTTATGAAGTGAGCCTCAGTTTATTTTTTTGCGCAATTGCGCATTAAAAATAAAATGTGTGGAGCATCGCGCTCCACTTTTTATTATCATGTTGTTGAGTTGTCCCATGATGCTTAAACTTTTTTGTTGGGCTGCCCTTTGCCTAACTCTTTTACTACCTGAAATTTGTAATGCCAACCTTGCGCTGTCTGAATACCGCTTATACTTTGATGGACGTACTAAAAATAATTCACTACTTATCCGCAATACCTCTGATAAAAACCTCGATTTTAAACTTGTTGTTACCCATAAAGATATGACCGAAGAAGGGGCGCTTATAGATGTTACCCCACAACAAGTTGAAGGGCGCTCTGCCAAAAACATGCTACGGTTTTCACCACGTCGCGGCACTATTGCCCCCAAAGGGATGCAAGCTATCAGAATGACCGTTCGCAAAAAAGCCGAGCTTGCTGTTGGCGAATACAGAGCGGTGCTTAAAATTATAGCCTCTGAGTCACAAGACCCCGACATTGAAGGAATAAGCATTAGACCTAAGGTTGCTTACAGCGTGCCTGTTATTGTTCGTCATGGCCAATTAGAAGCTGACTCAGAATTAATAAACCCGCAATTAATTACCCAAAATGGACGTCCAACTTTGACATTTTGGCAAACACTCACAGGGAATCGCTCTGTGTATGGAAATTTTGAATTAGTTGATGAAAATAATTTAATGGTTGGTGAAATAACCAATGTGGCCGTTTATACCCCTTTATCACGTCGCAAGGTATACATCACTTTACAAGCTCCAGTAACTGGGCCTTTGACACTCAATTACAAAGAAAACGAACTCTACGGCGGTAAAATCGAGTTAGCGATCCCCATTAATATCAAATAGCAAATGCTAAACATAAACGCCTTGTGCTGTGGTATAGCGACTCGCTTATTACTTTGTACATTACTGTTAATTGCACCCAAAGCAATCTTCGCAAAACAGTTACCGACTCTTTATCAATGGCCTATTGATGAGGAGTCTTTTGTGATTATAAATGTAAGAGTTAATGGCCGTTCTGTTGTCTCCGACTTAGAAGCTTACTATTCAAAATCAAATAAGTTGCTATTGCCCATAAGCGCCCTAAAATCAACCATGGGAATTAGCTTAAATGTGTCACAAAATACACTGGCTGCTAAAGTTGATTCAAGTGAGCTGGTGCTTAATACTGAGCTTTCCTCAGCTTTAGCCCCTTCAGAAAATGTTTCATTGTGGGCTGTCGATGACTACGACCACTATGTTGATTTATCTGTTATAAATACACTTTTAAATACCGACTCGCGCTTTGATTACTCGCTAATGCAGGTTTCATTTTCGAGTAGCTTGCTTACTCATAATGACAGCGAAGTCATCAACGAGATTACAAAACAAGTTAAATCCAAAGCACTGCAATACGACCACTTTATAGACGACCAATACCAAACGCTAACCTACCCCGTGTCTGAATATTCGTTATCAGCAAGCTATAAATCGTCTAATAATCGTTATAAGGGGCTGCTCAGACTTAATAGCTACTTTGACTTATTTCATCATCGAGCTGAACTACGATTCAACAAAAACGAAAACACCGCTAATACCTTTTTAAAAGTAACTAAAGACTTTAATTTAAGTGAACAAGATCACTCACTGGCACGCATTCACTATCAATTGGGAGATATTCAATCTCAATCAGATCAGCTTATTACTAGCTCAAATCAAGGTCGGGGATTTTATATTTCAAATGCTAACCCGCATTCGGCACAAAATTTTTCAACTATCACCATTGAAGAACCGGCACTACCGGGCTGGCAAGCAGAGCTGCACCGAAATGGCCAATTTATTGCCACGACTCAAGCTAACAACGAAAATTTGGTTCGATTTACCGATGTTGAAACTTTTTATGGCAACAATATCTTTGAAATTAAACTTTTTGGCTCACAGGGCGAGCAAGTTACACGCACTCAAAAATATACAATAGGGCAAGACGCACTATCGCCCGGAAAAATAAGCTATCAGGTGGAGTTTTTAGAAACAGATAAAAGCGTTTTTAATCAATCAAGCAACTCCTCAACAGCGATGAGTAATGCCTTTAAAAGTAATCTCTCTTATGGCATTAGTGAGTTTATTACATATGACGCTCAAATTACTCATTTGCAAACTGACCAGAATAACAGCAGCTACCTATCATCTGGGCTAAACACACTTACAGATCACGGCAGTTACCGTTTTTTAGCCACAAAACAACTCGATGCTGGCTATGCTTATTTTGCCGGTTTTAGAGGCCTACTTTCTAATAAACTTTATAACGATATCAATGTTAATGTTGAATACAGTGCCCTTAATAACTTTTCTAGCGCTTTATTTGTAGCACAAGAGAACTCACTCAAAAATAGGCTGTCACTGAGCCTCAATGGCCGCACTGACTTTTTTAACTCCCTTAACTGGAATATGAGGTGGAACAATGAAGTACGCAAAAATACTAACACTAAAAATCGATTCTCATTAGGCATCAATAAAAGTTATGTCGGAGGAACATGGTCAAGCCAACTATTTTATGATGACGATACAAATAACCTAATAAACCGGCTTTATTCTTCAATAGATATTGCCTCTTGGAAATGGACCAACACCTTAGATTGGCAGGCTAATAATGGCGCAGAACTCACTCGTTTGAGAAGTAGTTTACGCTGGCCACAAACACAAAGCACCTTTAATCAAACCCAGCTGACTTATCAGTCTAACTCCGCGGCAAGTACGCTTTTAAGTCACCAGTACACATACCGTCATGAGATATTTAATATTCAAGTATCAGGGCAAGTTGATAATCAAGGAGATTGGCGCTTATCTTTAGGTTTAAATGGCACATTTAGTTTTGATCATTTAGAAGCAGACTTTAACTTTGACACTCCTCGCTCATTAAATTCCGGGCAAATAGAAGTTAGTTCGTTCATAGATTGGAATGAAAATGAAATCTTTGATCAAGGCGATGAGCCAATTCAAGACGTTAATTTTACTGGCAACTACCTATGGCGAAATAAATACACCAATAATGACGGAAAGGTCTTGCTACCAAGCAGTTACGGTGGCCAGGTTTTAGATGTTAATTTACGATCGTTGTCTAATCCTTACTTGCAGCCCTCTTTAGGGAAAATTAAAACATTGGCTCATAGAGGCGGACAAACCAAAGTAAATATTCCTTTAGTGGTCTACAACGAGGTTGAGGGGACTATTTATCTATCGAGCAATGAAAAGAGTAAACCTATCGCAGGACTCACGGTTGTACTTAAAGAAAAAGACGCCGAAAAGCATTATTCAACGGTCACTGAATATGATGGTTATTATTATTTCCCCAATGTTTCTCAAGGAAATTATATACTTGAAATAGAAAAAAATGAGCAGCTACCAGAAAACATAACCATAAAAAACCTTCCCGAGCAGGTCATCACTAAAAAAAGCGGCGATACCATAATATTGCAAGATATTATTGTATACACTAATAACGCTGATAACTTAACTAAACAAGCTACAATAGCGGCTGAATCAAACCAACAAACACCTTATTTTGTGCAATTAGGCGTATTCAAAAAGTTTCAATCGGCACTTATTGTTGCGAATAAAATTGATAAAGCAGCCTATGCTTTGCAGTTATATAAGCATGAAAGTCGTGATAGCTATTACCTCGTTGCAGGCCCATATAACAATGCAGCTAAAGCACAACAAACCATTAATGATGTTTATTCAATACCAGCGTTTCATGGCAGCTTTATGGTTGATGCAAGGCGATATGCCTCACCACAGTGGCGAAAAATAGGAGATTGGAGCAATGTGGAAACCAAAAATACTGAGACTTATTTTTGCCAGTATGGTGCATATACCTCTAAAAAATCAGTTAATAAAAAACTGCTAAAAGAAAATCCATCACTGTTTATAGCAGAACAAGCAATAAAAGGTAAAGCCCACTATTTGATGCTGTCAGGACCTCATAATGCAAAGCAAACAGCCTGTGATACGCAAGTGATTAAACAAATAAAAGGGCTCACCACCGCGATAAAGAAACCTTGGCACAGCATTTTTACTATAAATCAGTAGTAAAGTACTGCGCCTGTGTTTTGCCATCACTGTTTAAATGCGACTCACATTTTATTTCACAACGCGCTCCCGCGGATTCGGCAACCCAAATCGATTGCGCGCTCTTTTTAATATAACACGCAGAATACAGGGCATCTTCTTTTTGCGCTGCAACAACAAAGCAACGCTGAAAATCACCCAAAGCTAACACTTTGATTGGATAAACTTGTTCTTGTGCAATTACACCAGCACTAAATGTTTGTGATGATTTAGCATAAACAGCATATGAAATAGCGAGCATACACACCAAAAGCATTAAAATAGATATTTGTTTCATATAATTAAAGCGAATTAAAAAACAATATAGTAAGTGTAGAGTAAATTAATTTTTATGTATTTATTTAGCAATTATTAGATTGAAAATAGCAATGGCCGCCTATCTAATTAGTTGAATCACCACAAGTCAATGTACTGATGTTATAATACATTTTTTGCAAAAAGAGCGGGGCACTATGTTAACTATTTCGAACACAGTAACCATTGATGAATGGGAAGTAGAGCTAAGCGCTATTCGTTCGCAAGGCGCTGGCGGACAAAATGTCAATAAAGTAGCCAGTGCTATACATTTACGCTTTGATATTAACCGCTCTAAATTGCCCGAGTTTTATAAAGAGCGGCTGCTTGCTTTAAACGACTCAAGAATAACTAAAGAAGGAGTGCTGGTCATTAAAGCCCAGAGCCATCGCACTCAAGAGCTCAATAGGGAAGATGCGCTTAAACGGCTAAAAGATCTAATTTTAAGCGCCACAAAGATTAATAAGGCACGCCGTGCTACCAAACCTAGCCGTAACTCACAGCGTAAACGTATGGATAAGAAAACCAAACACGGCCAAACCAAAGCTCTCCGCGGTAATATTAAGCTGTAACTTAAGTAACCTGACTCTGGTTAAGCACATAAAAAAGGCTGCGAATGCAGCCTTTAATTTAGTCATAGGTATGATGGCGAGTGACACTAAATCGGTTAAGGATTCGGTGTACTACGTATACCGCGCTTAAACTTACCGTTACCGCGACAGCCACCGAGCTAAACCGATATAAAGCGCTGTATACTAAATCTTGCCCTGGGCCTAACGATTGACCAAATAAAATCCCAAAGGTGGTTAATACCCCAAATCCAACTCCCGGTGGACCGCCGCCTAAAATATGAAAACGGCTGAATATAAAAGATAAAATCCATAATATAGCCACCGGAAAAAGCAAAAAGTCAGTATGGTTATACAAAAACAACTGCGCAACTAAAGCAGCATTACAGCCTATCAGTGTACCAATAATACGTTGCCAACTTGCGGTGCCCGCAGCCTTAAAACACAACGAAAATAAAATTAAAATAGACGCCGCTTGCGCCGAAATTGAATCTTGTAAATCAAGCACCTGAAAAACCACAAACGACAAAGTAGCAACCGTGGCACATAACAACACCTCGTGACGAATACTTTCTTTATCCTTATGCGGCACAGCACGCATGGGTCGCGCTGTCACATCAGGAAACAAGCCATGCATCAACAACGCAATAATAATAGTAATAAATATAGCCACACCATTACTTAAAATAAGCGGGTAAATGCTACTACCTTGATCAATATGGCTGGCAAAATGTAACTGAATCGATAAACTTACCGCCCCCAAAGCACCAAATAAAAACGCGCCACCAGAACTCATTAAGTAAAACAATATACAAAAGCTAGCAAAAATAATGAGCGTCATTAACACCGGCAAGTGTGAAAATAAGCCCTGTAAAATAAGTACTATAAACGCACTGTAGGCAGCACTGGCAACAAATTGGCGAATCACATCTTTGTTAATACTTGGCACTAAACCGAGTAATAACATAGGGTAAACTGTAAAAAATATTCCATTGGGCCAATTCATTAACTTGCACAAAGTAAAACCAATAGTACAGCCGCCAGCAATACGAAGCGCTTGGCGTAAGCCATTTGAATCGAGTTGTGGCGCTTGGCTAACATGTTGTGTCATTACTCGCCCCACTAATAAATGTAATGTAACCAACTAATAAAGCGGATCTGTACTGATCCCAACCATTGACCTACAGCCGATTGTGGAAGTAACTGCACAGTAGCACGCGCACCACTGGGCATATTATTTATAAGCTGAGTGTTATTTGGCAGCACTAAATGAATACGTTGACGCTGGGCATCGCGAACCCAGCGGTTGCTGGTTTCGGTGGTGCTAAGTAATCCATTCGCACTAAGTTGCCCGTCACTAACACCTGCTTCGAAGGTTTCAATTTTAGCGTCGAATACTTCACCAGGTCGGCTATCAAATACCACTTTTGCTAAACTGCCTGGCTGCATATTTAATAGTGACTTTTCACGAAAATCGGCCACCAAATCCGCTTTCTTTGCCACAATCGCGAGTAATGGCTTACCCGCAACCGCATAGGAACCTTCAAGTAACTGTAAATTAGCCACAACGCCATCACTTAAAGCGCGCACTTGGGTATAAGATAAATTAAGTTCAGCTTGGGCTAACTGATTAGTCGCATGGCGCAGTGCTAAGTTATCTTGTCCTGAATCGCCACGCGCTAAAACAGCTTCTGCCAACTGTGCTTCAAAGGCAGCTAAAGTAGATTCGCTTGCTGCAAAATTAGCCCGAATGCTTTCAAGCTCTTGCTCCGAAATAGAGTTTTGTTTGTAGAGTGTTTCGCCACGTTTTTTTAATAGCTGCTGCTCATGCAATTTTGCGTTAGCTGCACTTATTTGTGCCTCCAGCGCTTTTACATTGGTATCAAGGCGTTTATTTTGCAGTTTGGCATCGTCAAGGGCAAGCTGTGCTTGCTCAAGTGCCAGTTGGTAAGTGTTTTTGTCTATTTCAAATAATACATCGCCCGCTTTAACCGTTTGGTTATTACTAACCAATACATCGGTAACACGGCCGTTTATTTGCGGCGATATTTGCACAACCGGATGGTAAACCCGTGCTTGTGGCGTAACCGGTAGCCATACATCGGCAACAATATAATAGAAAAATACAACAATAAAACCAACGAGCGATACTTTAACGTAGCGGGCAAATTTTTGATCGGGTGTCATACTTATTTATCTCCAGATAAGCTTGCAATACAACGCCGCGCGTTTTCTTCCATTTGCACTAAACTATGCGCCATACCGTCAAGCTGCTCCGTGCTTAAACCTGCATATAAACGCTGTTTAATATCGCTTGTTAGTTCTTTTAAGTGTTCTAATAACTTTATACCCTCATCGGTAAAGTACAATTTTTTACTGCGTTTATCGTGCTCATCAACTTGTCGAATAACCAGATTTTGCTGCTCTAATTGCTTAATGGTGCGCGTTAATGAGGGCATTTCAATACCTAAGCTAGTCGCCAATGCTTGTTGTGTTGCCCCTAAAGGTAAATGATGTAAGTGGATCATTGCCGTCCAGCGCGACTGAGTTAAACCTAGCGGCTCAACCGCCAATGTCACCGCTTCTCGACATAAGCGGTGCACTCGGCCCATATTGCCGCATAAAGTTAAATCGAGTGTTTCATGAAAAGGAATATTGCTACTCATAGGAACTCTTACTTGTGAATATCAGCAAATTTTAGCATTAGTTAGCAGGCTAAGTAAATAATTGGTATTTTAGCTTCACGTCAATAAGTTTTATTTAGACAAATAATGCGCAGCAAGCTTGTCTAAAAAAGTATAAAGTTTAGCGTTCATTTCACTATAGTCATGGCTTAAGAGCTTTTCGGGCTGTTCAACAAAGCGGTAATTATGGGCACTGGTTAAATCATCGTTGGCAATGAGGAGGGTAACCACCTCGGTAGTCAATTCCATGTGGCATTGAAAACCAAATACTAAATCGCTATAAGCGACTATTTGCCTTGGACAACCTTCACTATAGGCAATAATACTGGCTGTAGCAGTTAGCCCTGGCATGTCGTTATGCCAATGCCCTACATTAAGCTCACTACCAAAATGGCTAAATAAAGGATGATTCAAGCCTGTATCGGTGAGGGTAATCGCAAACTTACCAATTTCTTTTTCTGGACTGGGTTGATAGGCCGCGCCTAACGCTTCACCAATTAATTGTGACCCCAAACAAACGCCCAATACCACTTTGTTTGCAGTGATCGCGCTGGCAATAAAGGCTTGTTCTTTTTTACTATCAAAATAAGGGCATTCTGCAAGCGATGTAGCCGGGGATTGTGGCCCACCCATTACGATTAAAAAATCGATATCATCGGTGTGCTGAGGTAAGGGATCAGCTAAATAAATACGGGTATAAGACAACGTGTGGCCATTCATTTTAGCCCAAGCTTCATAAGCGCCTGGTGCTTCAAAATGTTCATGAATAATAAAGTGAATGTGCATTGCCGTTTCCTTAAAATATTATCTTTTTAATAATACCCTAGGGTCACCGGATATAAGTGACCATGTGATATCAGCCGCTAAAAGTTAAGTAAATTAGCTGGAGAGTATTGATCAGTCAGCACCTTAGTATCACTTGGCCAGTCCTTACCATCTTTAGTGAAAAACATACGCTGGCTAATTGCCTCTATATCCACATCATAAGGGGCAAGTAATGGAGCTAGTTGCTTAACCCGCTGTGCTATTTGTTGCTCTGTAGGGATATTGCTATAACCGGCTAAAATAATACGATTACTATTATTATTGGCTGTTACATTAATAAAATCGCCAAATACCGCATGATAAGTCGCCGACTCATGTTCATAGAGTTTGCTTGATGAAAACGTGTTAGCAGCAACAATTCCGCCTTCGGCTAATACGCTTTTTATTTCTTCAAAAAACTCTTTAGTGAGTAAGTGCTCAGGAATGTAATCGCCATTAAATGCATCTAAAATAATCCAATCAAATTTCTGCTTTTTAAGCGCCGCACGTTTAATAAAAATACGCCCATCTTGCACTTTAGCAGTTACCTTATCGGTTTCTATAAAGTTAAAATAATCGCGCGCCACTTTAATTACTGCGGGATCTATTTCAACATTTTCAATGTGTGCCTTTGGATATAGCTCATGAATCATATTAGAAAGCGTACCGCCCCCCAAACCAATAATGAGCACATTTTTAGGGTTATCAATCAGTAACAAACTAGAAAAAGCCAACTTAGTATAATTAAATACCAGTTTTTTAGGGTCGCTGATATACATACAGCTTTGACTGCTTTGTCGGGTTTTTTCATCAAACTTTAAACAGCGTAAGTCACCGGTTTCTTCAACTAATAAATTTCGATATAAAGAACGCTCTTTATGGACAACATTACTCATACTGTAAGCTGAAAATAGCAGCGCCATAATACAAATAAACAATAATTTAAGCTTGAGCATAAACGGCCTCTCGTACTCTAAGTTTATCAAAAGTAATAGCAATCAAGCCAAGTGTGCCCAACACCCCAGCAAAACCTAAAATAATGGCGTTAACATCAAACGCCAGTACCATATAAAAAGAGGTAATAATGGTGCCCAGTGCACTGCCTAAGGTACTGACAAAATAAAGCCCGCCAGCCACTTGGCCGCTGCGCTCACTATTGGTAACCAGCAAACGTACCGAGTAGGGCGAGATCATGCCTAAAATAATGGTGGGTATAAAAAATAACGCGGTTGAGGCGAGTAACGAGCCGTAGCGGCTGTCTTCAATATGCGAAAAAATAAATGCCATAATTGGCTCAGCAAACAATGCAATTGGCACCACCATAATACTGGCGACTAAAAAAATTAACCCATATTTAGTTAGCGAAGGATGACGAATAGACAGCTTACCTCCCAGTAAATATCCAAATGATAAGCTAAGCATAAACACAGTAATAATACTGCCCCAAATATGCACGCTACTGCCAAAGTAAGGTGCTAAAATTCGCCCACCTAACAGCTCTATTCCCATAATACTAAAGCCACTGCTAAAGGCTAAAAAGTAAATTAATGCATTTGTTTTTGTTAACATTATATTGTTCTTATTGTGTTATTTTCATCCATCTTAACGTGATGTAAGCGAACAGGCTAGCGTATGTCTAATTTAGGTGTTAATAATTAAAAGGCGTGAAATAATCGGTTGTTTTAAACTATAAAAATAATTAATGCCGCTGCTGTTAACCCCCTTTACAGTTTCTTTAATCGTATAAATAGCTGTCTGCATTATGATATTTTAGGTACGCTGCATTTTAAAACATGTTATAAATATCACACTACAAATACAGCTAATCCAGTTGGATTGAAAGGACAAGAATCAATGGATACAAGCGGCAACAATAGCTCGGTAGTTATTTTTCTTATTTCAGCATGTTTATTGTTACCCTTTTTGGAGAGCATGCATGGTGGAGCGCTTTGGGGATTAAATTGGCACTCTCCACGGCTTATGGATACATTAAGCCATCATCTACTTTATATAAAATTGGTGTTGGTAATTACGGGTTTAATACTGCTTTTCACCAAACCTGAAAAAATTAAAAGCATAATTAAAAATAAAATAGCCCAGTGGTTGTTCTTTATCATTCTTACATTAGTCGGTGTAATACAAATTCCTTTTTTGTGTTTAGGGATTTTATTCAATGGTTCTTCATTATCAACCCCTGATTATATTCACAAACAAAGCACGTTTACTGATCGTACTATTTATATTTACACCGCAGACCCTGGCGCGATGGGTAAAGCCTACCATTATGCGTATTTAAATTGCCCGCTAGCATTTGGCCGTTATGAGCTAAAGCAAATTGCTAAACTAAATTGGATGCGCGAATACACGTTTTACATTGAAAAGAATGACCTGATAGTAATTGATAAAAATCCTGATGGTTTAACGCATACTTTCGATATGAGTCATGTAACCTGCTCCAGCTAATATCTCCTTTTTATAATTAGCTTAGGTTATAGCTTTCAATCAAGTCTCCATAATTGCCCTTAATGCTAATAAAAATTTCGACTTAAAGCCGAGTCATTAGCACTAACTCATTTAGATCATGTATTCTTTTTAAACACAAAAAGCCGCAGTAATAAATACTGCGGCCTTTGTTTGTAGCTAAATGCTTTCAGCTAGTGCTTTTAATAAGCACCAGCGCTGTATATAAGCTCGTAGCTGTGGCTGTAAATCTCAAGGATGTTACCAAACGGGTCTTCCATGTAGATCATGCGGTACGGCTTTTCACCAGGGTAATAGTAGCGTGGCTCTGGCATACGTTTTTTACCACCTGCAGCAACAATACGATCCGCTAAGCCTTCTACATCTGGGTCTTGTACACAGAAGTGGAAGATACCGGTTTTCCAGTATTCAAAGTTGTCTTTAGGGTTTTCTTGGTCTTTAAATTCAAAAATTTCTACACCAATTCGGTCGCCTGTTGAAAGATGCGCTATTTTGAATTTTTCCCAATTTGGACCAAATACATCGGTACACATTTCGCCAATTGGGCTGTTGTCTTCAGTGATCACGGTAGGCTCCATTATGGTGTACCAGCCCATCACCTTAGTGTAAAACTCTACGGCTTTTTCAACATCGGGAACTGAAATACCAATGTGCGAAAAACTACGTGGATATGTATGACTCATAATAAATACTCCTACTTAACTATGTTTAGTTGATGGAGTGAGTTTACGAACTGACCAACATTAAGTAAAATTATCATTAATCATCATTTTGAGTATATTTTGTAATGATAAACCCGACATGGTTAAACACGTTTTGTACTTTAGTTGAGGTAAATCACTTTACCCAAACCGCCGAGCGCCTTTATATGACCCAGTCAGGCGTAAGCCAACATATAAAAAAGTTAGAGCAGCAACTAGATTGCGCCTTGCTTGAGCGCCACGGTAAACAATTTACGCTTACCGTACATGGGCAAAACTTGTATCAGCAAGGCAGCTTATTATTAAAAGAATGGCAGTTTTTAGAGCAGCAATTAAAAGATGATTCACCTTACAGCGGTTTAGTAAAAATACAGTCGCCAGGCAGTTGCGGGCTAAAGTTTTACAATCAACTATTAGCACTGCAAGTAGAGCACAAGAAGCTAATTATAGATTACCGCTTTGCTCCAAATACCAATGTTGAACAAGCGGTGGCCAATCATAGTGCCGATATTGGCTTTTTAACTCAAGCGCCTACCCTTAGTGAAGTTACCAGCCACAAAATTGGTAAAGAATCCCTATTATTAGTAACGCCCGCACATATAGAAAACCCAACGTGGGAGGTTTTATGTGAGCTTGGCTTTATTGGCCACCCCGATGCAAAACATCATGCGCAGCTTTTACTTAGCGAAAACTACAGTGAATTTGAACATGTTGATCAAATTAAGCAAACGGGGTTTTCTAACCAAATAAGTTTAATACTGGAGCCGGTAAGTTTAGGGCTGGGTTTTACGGTTTTACCCGCACACGCAGTAAGTGCTTTTAATAAACCTGCGCTTATTAAAACGCATCATTTAACCAAACCAATTAGCGAAAATATTTATGTGTGCCATCACCGAAATAGGCCGTTAGCAAAGCGTATGCATTGCGTTATTGATGCGATAAAAGCAGGCTAGGGCACCTAAATCAGCGCCCGTAAAGCCCCTTTACAGCTTAAGCTGTACGTTTAGCTTTTTGCGTAATGTCTGTGAGGCTCTGTTTGCTTTTTAAATAAACCTTGTGCACAGCAAAAGTAAGTAAAGTCATCAGTACCATCATACAAAGTGTCGGCCAAAGGCTGAGGGTATGATAACCAAGCGCCCCCATAAACCAGCAAATAAGTACCCATTGAATAACATAGAGCGCGGTTACATGTTTACTGGCATATAAAAGGGCACGTGTAATAGGGCCATTATATTTATCAGCAAAAATATACTGTATAGCCGCTAGGGCACATAAATTTAAGCCAATTAAATAGCTAATACCGCCGCCATTTAAATGGAAAAAGTTGCCAAACTGACCTTTAAAATCAATGGCTAACCATATGCCGCCAATAACAAGTAAAGCAGCACCTAGTTGTGCACATACTTTATATAAGTAATCGGCATTTTGTTGGTTACTAAGGTATAAACGACCAAGTACGTATCCCGTTAATATCGCAATTATCCAAGGAAAAACCGGAAAATACACCTGATAGTTATTAGCGAAAAACAAATCACTAATATAAGGAGAAAGCGTAAATTGCTGCCCCCTTACAAACTGGCTTAAAACTGCAATTGCAATGGCTAAAACCGCAATCCATGTTGTTTTCCAACGGGCAATATTAAGTGCCCCAAACAGCAATAAGCTAACTCCAGCCAGTTGTAAAATATCACCTGTTAACACCATAAATTGTAACTGCCCAGCACTGAGCGGGCTTTGCCAGCCATAAGCATTTATAAACGCCTCGGGCATGGTATTAAATACTTCAATAGGTAGCCAAAACTTGGCCGCATTCATTAAATAAGCAAGCAGTAAAAGCTGTAAACCTCGCTTAATTAACAGTAAGGGGGTTTGCCTACGCGAAAGCGCCATAGATAGCCCCATTGCCACTAAAAACGAGGCGGTGCCTTTGCCAAGTATATGCACAACCGTACCAAAAGCGCTTTCACTTTGAAGCATCGTGGAAGCATACATCCATAAGGTATGCACAATAATCATAATAAAAACGCTCGCACCACGCGCAAGATCAATCGTTTTAAGACGTTGGTTCATTGGTTTTAATGTCCTTTTTAGGGCAGGTTTGGCATTTGCTGTAACCGGCTAAATAATAGCGGCAACATGTTAAACGCTGGGGGTTTTCAGTAAATGGCGTATCAAGATTAAAGTGTTCACAAATAAGGGTGTGCAGCTGACGATGGCAATTGTTGATATGTAAAGTAGTAGCAAGGGCTAAGCTATGAGCTCGCTCAATGGCGCTACATAATGAATCGAGTAATAACCGAGCTTGTTCTTTTTTACCAAGTGCATAGTCGGTATTTACCCATTCACCAACTTGGCTTATAAAATGAGTAAACGCTTTGGTTTGCTCAGTTTTACTTACTAACACGCCATTATTCAGGTTAAACCCACGACAATAAGCGCCATTTACCGCTAACGGCATGTTAATGGGATCAGCCGTACTTTGCTTGCAAGCAAGCCAATAGCAATAAGCGTAAACAGCTTGCCAGCAAAGCTGTAAATACAAATGCCGACTAATAAATTGCTTAGGCGCAGTAGGGTACTGCGCCTTACAACGAACTGTTAAAGCGCGCACTAATAATAAGCTCGGTTTAAAAGTTCGTTGCACGGGTTGTTGGCAATATAAAAACTGCGCAAGGGTAATCGGTTTAGCCATACAGCTTTGCCGATACGGGGTTGTTTAAGTTACCAGCAAACTGCAAACTACCCGTCGGATCGGTTAAATCAACCATTTGCTCATTATTACCTAACTGTAAGCGGTTTAAACAAGAGTGTGCAAACTCATCACTAAAAAAGTCATACTCTTTAAATCGCTCATTTAAAGCAGGGTTAGCATGTTGATACGCTTTAACACTTTGGGTAACACACTGCCAAAAGTCATGCTCTGTAATACGCTCTTCTCGCACTAAAATTGCTACTAAGTATCTAAAGAAGCAGTCAAATACATCGGTAAATATACTTAACAGCTCAAGCTCTTTAGGCATAGAAACATGAATACGTTCAACCCCTGCAGGCAATACTTCAGTGCTATTAAGTAAGGCAACCTCTTCACCTATGTCTTTCATATATGCGCCCACAGGCACCGAGTTTTTAAGCTTTAAAATGAGGTTTTCGCCGTGAGGCATAAACACTAATTTATGCGCGTAAAAACAATGTACTAGCGGAATTAAATAAGCATTAAAGTACGCATGTAACCACTGCTGCGTGCTCAAACCACTTTGTGCTATCCATTCGCCCACTAAACTTTGGCCATTGTTATCTAAGTGTAATAATGCTGCCATAGTGGTCAGCTGTTCATCGCTATTTAAATTATGGTTTGGGTTTTCTCGCCATAAGCAGGCAAACATTTTACGATAGGGTGTATCACCTAGCGCGCTTTGCTCAAACGTATGATGGGCATAACCTAAGGTGGCGTATTCTCTAAGCGCTGTAAAATTAGCGCCTGCGAGTTGTTGATCTTGGCTAACCTTAGCAAATACCCAATCGTTAATGGCAGGAGTCACCGCCATGTAAGCACGCGATAGGCCACGCATAAATCCCATATTTAAAATCGACAACGCCACTTTTAAATACGGCTTATGCGGGTGCGAGCAATTATATAAGGTCCGAATTGACTGTTGCGCTTGATATAAGTCGTCACCTTCGCCTAAATACACTAATCGCTGATTTGCCAACTCATTTGCAAATACTACACTCAATTTGTGTTGGTACTGCCAAGGGTGAGCAGGAATGAGTAAGTAATCATCGGGGTTTAGGTTTTGAGCTTTTAGCGCTTTGTTGAACGTATCTCGGGTGGTTAAATCTAGCTCATCACTTATATGGCTTGGGTAATCGGCAAAGTATTCACTATGGGCAAAGTCGCATACCGCTTTATGCGCTGCTAACCACAGTACTTTAAACGGTTTGCCTACTTCTGGCGCATAGCGTAAAAAGTCAGCTTTACTAAAACCAATGCGGCCATTATTAGCAACAAAGGCAGGATGCCCTTCACTCATTGCGGCTTCTATCTTTTGCAGCCCTAAATTAGCTAACTGCGCCGCTGTTAAGGTGTTATTTTCACGTTTAAAGCACGCACTGGCTAAAGTAGCATTTAGCTCTTCAAGGTAGGTGGCAAGGCGCTTACCCGTTAAACCTAGCGCAGGCCCCTGCATACTAAAAAAGTGCAACACATCTAGCGGTTGCAGCTCTTCGTTAAGGTTGTAAAAGCATAAGCTTGGCTCATCTATATCTATATGATTCAGTGCCATAGCACGGCCATTAAAAATAAAGTAACCGCCTTCAACGTTTACTTTAAAGCCTTGCTTTGTTGTCTCTGCAGCCAATAAACGCTCGTGCACTAGCTCAGTCAGGGCTTTAGCTTGTAAATGCCGATTTGCCCATTGCCAATGTGGCTGTATCACGTAATCAGTTTGCAAAGGTGCTAACGAATCAGTAAATATTTGGCTGTGCCTATCAAAGGCTGCTTTATTACAAAAGCCTAAATAAGCGGCTTTTTCGCCTAGTTGAATTTGCTGGGTGTGAACAAATCCCAAACGTTTATTTAAAGTATGAATTTTACTATTAGCAATGTCGGGCTCAACCACAACACGGGCGGCACTGTTTTGAGCAAAAATACTTTGCAGCACGCACTGCATCATTTCAAAACTAAAATGGCGCTTAGGTGCCCTGTTAGGCGCTAATAAAATATGCATACCTAAATCATTAGGTTCAACTTCGTACGCCGCTTTCATTAAGCTTTCGTGCTCTGGGCTATAAAGCTCAACTAAAGCCAATAGGTTATTATTTTGCTCGATCACGTATGCCTGATGATGAGGCGTATCAATAATATCTTGATACGCTTTAGTTATTTGTTGCTCGGTTTGCTGCTGCATACCCCAAAAGTGCGCATACGGTTGCTTAAGCCAATCGCAAACAGTTGGCATATCTGTTTGTTGTAATAACCGCATCGTCACTTTACCGGTATGCTGTAGGGTGGTTACAAAAGATGAAAAATACATAAAAACTCCAATAAATCTTAAAAACTAAGACGCTGAACGCGCAGTTCGAGCAACAGCCTTAACCCGCCAAAGCAAAATAAAGGCAAGGCTTGCAAAGCCAATGGCAGCAAAGTAAAACACAACCGTTGTTGAAAGATGCTCTACGCTCATACCCACTAGTAACGACGCTAAAATAACCCCGATGTTTTGAGCAATGTGCACTTTGGCAAAGTCGCTGCCGTAATGTGCAGGCTCACTTTTAGCAAATAGCATTACCTCTAGCAGTACCATCACTTGAAATAGCGCAAAACCATATAAAACACGTGATAAAATTACTAACCCAACCGACTCCTGCGCTTGTAAATAAAGCCCAAGCGCCCCTAAAATAAGTGCACATAACAAAGTGCTCGTGCGGCTTAATGTTGGCAGTGGTAAATGCTGCCTGAAATGGTTAAAAACCAGCATAACAAGCGCGGCAAAGGCAGGAATGGCGTATACGACAGCACTTTGCAAGGTGCTGCTTTGTGCGTTTAATGCTTGCCAATGAGTAGTAAAGAAGGGGCGAATTAAAAACGCGCTAAAATAAACCACCACACTTAAAAAGCAAAATTGCCAAATAAAATAGGGAATACGCTCTCGCGGTTTTTCAGTCGCTATTGCTTGCTGATAAATACCTGTTTTTAATGAATACATTAAGTAGCCGCATAATAAAACCTGAACTAGGTCACCGGCACTACTGAGTAATAACGCATAGCGTGGCTCTGCTAAACTAAAGAAATAACCACCAATTAAAGCACCACCAATCGCACCAAAATGCATCAATACAGAAAACAAACCAATAATAGATAAATGCTTAGTTTGTTGCTCTAATCGCAGTGCAAATGGGTATATAAGTAGGTAGCTTGCCTTTAGCACCAACATTAGTTGGTAGTAAATCCAAAATTCCCATACATTGGTCGCAAAGTAGCAAAGCAGGCCAAAACCAGCGGCTACTACTTGGGTTACTAACCACAAAGCCAACTCATTGTATTTTTTAGCGACCTTAGCCCATAGTGGCAAAGCCAGCATTACAGTAATACAACAGTTAGCCACAAAGAGGCCGATTAACGTGGCGTTACTAATAGCAAATTCACTAGCAAAAAATTGCGGATAAAACGGTAGCAACAAGGTATCGCATACCACCGAAATAACCGTCAGCAAAATTAGCGCTAAACGAAGACTCATGCGGCGCTACTCTGCTGTTGTGTTGATAGGGTGACATCGCTTAAATCAAAGTTTTGAAAGGCAATTTTTTGCTCAACCTGATAAGGCGCATAACCTAAAATTTCACGTAAAATAATACTATTACGGTAGCAAGCCATACCTAAATCTGGAGTTACAAAACCATGAGTATGCTGCTCGGCATTTTGTACAAAAATACGTTTTTGTTCGCTATCTACCGCATATTCACGGCTTACTAAATAACGACCTTGCTCATCTTGGGGTAATTGGTGGGCAATATTATTTAAAAAAGCAGGGCGCTGATATTTAAAGCCCGTGGCGCAAATTAAAAAGTCAGTTTCTATTGAAAAGGGCTGCTCAAGCTCCTGATGATAAAACTCAGTCAGTAAACGCTTACATACTTTTTGAGTGCCTGTTAGCCTGCTGTTAGTTTTAAATGTAGTAGAAATTGGCCCATCAAGGCTTTGCGCGTAGAGGGTGTCGAAAATGTCGTTAATTAAATCGCCGTTAATGCCCTTAAATAGATTTTTTTGGTTTTGATTGAGCCAATCTCGCTGCTCAGTTTTTAAATTATAAAAGTAATCAACATACTCAGGAGAGGTCATTTCAAGGGTGAGCTTAGTATACTCAAGCGGGAAATAGCGCGGTGAGCGTGCTATCCAATCTAACTGCAAACCTTGCGGTACTGCTTGCTGCAATAAGGTGTGGTAAATTTCTGCTGCACTTTGCCCAGCCCCTACCACGGTAACTCGTTTAGCCGCTTTTAATTCATCAAGCCGATGACAAAAATCGCTACTGTGCATTACGTTATTTGAGTTACTTTGCACAGCGCAATCAGGAATATACGGTGCAGGCCCTGTGCCCAAAACAATATGGCGAGTCACATAATGTTGCATGCCATTAGGGGTGTTACAGCTAACGGTATAACACTCACTTTGCGCGCAAAATTCAACTTGAGTGACTGTTTGTTCAAAGTTAACATTTGAAAGCTGCGAGCAAACCCATTGGCAATATAAGTTGTATTCACGGCGCAATAAAAAAAAGCTTTCGCGAATATAAAACGGGTATAACCGATTATTCAATTTGGCATAATTTAAAAAGCTATATTGGCTGGTTGGATCTGCCATGGTTACTAAATCCGACATAAACGGAGTTTGTAATGTAACGCCCTCCAGCATCATTCCAGGGTGCCAATCAAACTCACTGCGCTGCTCCAAAAACAGGCTTTTTACATCTTCGAGCGGTTCACTTAAACACGCTAAAGATAAGTTAAATGGGCCAAGGCCAATAGCTATAAAATCGTAAAGTTGGTTATCCATTATGCAATTTCCCTATAAGTTTGCCATGCAATGTGGCTAATTTGCTCAATAACAGCGCGTACATCAGATAATTGGCACTGCGCATTAAGCAATGTAAATTTAAGATAATGACGACCATTTATTTTTGTACGGGCAACCATGGCTTCACCGGTTTGTAAAAACGTTTGTCGTACATGCAGGTTTAAAGAGTCGAGTAAATCAAGGTCATGTTTTAAATCATCAGGAGCAAATCTAAATACTAAGGCACTAAGCTCGGGGTAATTTACTACTTCAAAGTCGGGATGGTCGTTAAGTACAATATGCGTTTGGCGCGCAAGACCAATAACTTTATCGAACGCGCGACCCAGCGGCGCTTCTCCAGTGGTGCGCAGTGTTAGCCATAACTTTAAGGCATCAAAACGGCGAGTGGTTTGTAGGCTTTTATCAACCAAATTAGGCGTGCCATTTCCCGCCTCTGCTAATGGGTTTAAATAATCGGCATATAAAGTAATGTGGCTAAAATGGCGTTTATCGCTTAATAAAAAGGCACTACAACTAACCGGTTGCATAAATGATTTGTGATAATCAATCGTTATTGAATCAACCAACTCAATGCCATTAAGCGCATTGCGGTGGTGCTCGCTTACCAACAAACCGCCACCATAAGCGCCATCTACGTGGCACCATAGCTGCTCTTCTTTAGCCAGCATGGCAATATTATGGATTGGATCGATAGAGCCAAAATCGGTTGTGCCTGCGGTAATAACAACTGCAATGGGTAAATCACCTTGCGCTTTGCTTGTTGCTATGGCGGTTTTAAGTGCCTCCATATCCATTTGCATTTCGCTGTTTGTAGCCACCGGCACCACGGCGTTGTAACCTAAGCCCAGTAACGCCGCTGCTTTTTGAATACTAAAGTGCGCCACCTCAGAGCAGTAAATTTTAAAACGCGAGGCAACAGCTGGTAAGCCCTGAAGTTTTACCTGATGTTCTGGAGCATAGCGGCTTACTGCTACTTCACGAGCAACCAACATTGCCATTAAGTTTGATTGCGTGCCGCCACTAGTAAATACCCCATCGGCAGTGCTTGGCAATGCCGCTTTTTGGCATGTCCAATCAATCAGCTTTTGCTCAATTAACGTCGCGCCTGCACTTTGATCCCACGTATCTACCGAGGTATTAATAGCAGCAATAATATGTTCGGCCACAACAGCAGGGTAGGTTACAGGGCAGTTTAAATGGGCCATGTAGCGAGGATGATGAAAATACACAGCATGATCTAAATACACGCCTTTTAGCTCTTCAAGCACCGCCGGAAAGTCAGCCAATGGCTGTGATAAATCAACATCGTTTACTACTTTTGCTAACGTATTTACCGACACACCTGAAAATGGCTTTTGGGCTTTAGCCATCGCTTGCTGTACTGCCGACAGCCCTTGCAATGACGCTATTTGATAATTAATGAACTGCTCTAGATTGAATTGTGGGGGCAAGCTGCTTTGTTCAAATACAGCCTGTTTTTCAATGGTATTAATATTTAACACTTGAGATTGAGACACATCAACATTCCTTGAGTACACTTTTTAGGTGCAAGGATCTTAATGATAATGATTTCCATTTACAATAATAAAAAAAGATTAGATAGCAACTTTTTTTAAATTAGAGCTAATAAGCTTGTCGTATATTTTTAACAAAAATCGATAAACTACATTATTAAACGACAAGCATTACAAGCAAAAAAATAAACTTAAAAAAGAGAAAGTTAAGTAAATTATTTTAGCGGTAGCAAAGCTATGTTTAGCCATTACCACCTATTTAAATATGAGCAATAAATACGCAATTGAGGTTAATAATCACTGTTTATGAAATATTTAATACAAAACTTAAAGTATTGGCGGTTTTTCTGTTACGTTGGTGTTTGTATTAACGCTAAAGGACGTCATGATGGAAGTAAAGCAACTAGCAAGTCAGACCTTAATCGGCTTAAAAGTAAGAACCTGCAACGCCAATGAAATGAACGCTGGCACTGCAAATATAGCTGAACTTTGGCAAAAATTTGGTGAAAAGTTTGCCAACAGCCTTACAGAAAACACCAAAGTGTATGGTGTGTATACTAATTACGAAAGCGATCTCACAGGCGATTTTGACGTAATTGCCTGCTGCGATAATTTATCAATTAAACTCCCTGAAGCTAAAAAAGTAACCATCCAAGCGGGGCGTTATTTGGTATTTAAAGGTGAGGGTGAAATGCCCGATGCGGTGATCGATTTATGGGGCGAAATTTGGCAATACTTCAGCTCAGACGATTGCCGCTATGAACGTACTTACACCAGTGATTTTGAGTATTATAAAAACAGTAACGAAATAGAAATTGCCATTGCAATTAAAGACTAAAAAAGGCTAGGTTTGTAAGCGCAAACCTAGCCTTTCATTGGTGTTATTTAACCCCTGCCCACTAAATCATTGGTTATTACTGGCCAGCTTGGTTTTTAAATCACTTAAATCGCACGCCGTTATTGTAGGCTCAAGCTCCCAGGGATCAAAAATAGCCTCATTTGAGCGCTGTATCCACGCAGCACGCATACCGTGCGATAACGCCCCAATAACATCAAACGGGTTACTCGATATGAGCCAGGTATTAGCGCCGGTTGAATTTGCCTGACGTAAAAAGTGACTATAAACACCGGGGTTGGGTTTAAAGGTTTTAATGTCATCGGCGCTCACTACACCTTCAAAAAGCTCACTTATGCCTGCGGTTTCGAGCAAAGTATTTACCGCACTAGCCGCACCATTAGAAAACGCAAATAGCCGATAGTTTTGTGCTTTTAAGCTCTCAAGCCCTGCTTTAACGTCATCGAATGCGGGTAGGGTTTTATAACGCGCTAATAACTGTGCTTTTTGCTCATCGCTTAAAGTTACCTTGTGCAGTAAACACGCATAATTAAGTGCCTGCTCAGTACACACCGAAAACGGCACGTAGTTTTGCATTAAGCCACGCCTAAACGAATATTCGAGTTGTTTTTCACGCCAAGTAGTTGAAAATGCGTGCGCGTTATCACCAACCATATTTTCAAGTAACGACACCACGCCATGAGTGTTTATAAGCGTACCGTATACATCAAACGCCAGTGTAGTTGCCATTAATGACTCCTGTTTAAATCGTTACTAAAACGCAATTTTATTGCTTTGTATTAATGACCTTATCAGTTAATAAAGTACAGTAACAGCACCCGCGTTTTAAGTCTTGCTGTAAACCCCCGTTACGGTTTGGTTAAAAATACCGCATGGTAAATTGGGTGTCTAAAGTGAATATTTCAACACATTGGGGTTAAATATTAATAATTTACAGTACATGTTTGGGCGTTGCTTTGTTGGCAGTAATGAAAGTCTAAAAAATAAAACGCTTCAGCAGGCTTTATATTATGCTTAATTACGTCATACATTAACTGCGCACTGAGTCGCCCCATTTCATATGGATTTTGACCAACGTTTGATGAAGATAGCCCTTTGCTAAGCGCGTCTAATTGTATTTTTTCGGTATCTGCTGAAACAATAACAAGTTCTTTTGAATCAAGTTTATGTTTGTAGGGTGTCATCAAGTTTATATACTCAGTATTAAATTGCGCAAAACCAGCAACAGCAACAAACGCAGGAGGCCTGTCCATCTTAGTAAGGCTTTTTACTTGCTCTAAGGAGGCCCCCCTTTTTCCTAAACTATAAAGAGGGCAGCGGTTATACTCGCTCCAGCCATTTTCACCCGACAAGCGCTGACTACTTTGCCCAGAAAGCGCAAACCTAACACCTGCGATTCTTTTATTTAAGTTTGGTGCAGTAGGATGGCCAGATTGAATACAAATACGCTTATTTTCTTCACTTACTAAATTCTTTAATTGATTGCCTAACGCAACACCAAAGTCAAAATTATCAGTGCCAACGTAAGCGAGCCTGTACTGGTGATCTTTTGCTAATAAATCTGAGTCAAAAGTAATAACAGGAATGTTTTTTTCAAATAAATCTTTAAGGGCTCTCTCTACCAAATAATCAGAATCTGATATTGATACTAATAAACCATCAATCCCACTTTTCATCATGTCATTAATAATTAAAGCTTGGGTTCGAATATCTTGATAATCATCAGGCCCATCATACTTACAGGTAACGTCAGGCTGTGACTTTGCAAACTCGGTACACCCTTTGTACGCCTGAATATAAAAACTATCGTTTTTAGTTTTTCCTACTATGCCAATGACAAATTGAGCATTTGCAAAAAATGGCAAACACAACAACACAAAAAATAATGAAAGCGATATTTTAGGTTTGTAAATAGAACAAGAGCTGTAAATAAACTTGGGTTTAATAAAAAACAACGACCAGTATCCTTAATTAAAACGGCATCAACTATAAATTGATATATCAGAATAGCACTTCAAAAAAATATAGCTACCCCATTGAATATAAAGTAAAAAATAAGACTTAACTGCAGTGCTTTTATACTAGGCGATGGTAATAGTAATTTTTTGCTAAACAAACAGCTTTGCATTCAATTGAGTACTGTAAACCCCCGTTACGGTTTGGTTAAAAATACCGCATGGTAAGGTGGAGATTGATCAAGTAATTAATCAGCAGCGCTTTTAAATCAGAAACATTCGCGTTTTTTTAGGAAGGGTAAAAGGGCTGTTGAGTTTATAAGTGCTAGTTAGCAATCAAACTAATAGCTAAAAGTAGGGGTTACTGGTTTATCTTATTGCTTTAGACTTTGCCTAATAGACGAAATATGGATAATTGATCAGTCTATATATTTGACGTCAGAGCTTAGACTTTACCCCTTTGTTTCTTATACATTTTGAAAACTATATTAATTTTATAAACTGAACTATAAATAAGTATTGTCTTTATCGTTGGATTCTTATTATGAAATATAAAGTAGTAACCATATGGTTTTTAACATTCTTTATTGTTGGGTGTGAACTCGAGGGAGATGATGGAGTTTCCGGAGCACAGGGGGAATCTGGTCCTCAGGGTTTAGCAGGGCTGAGTTGTTGGGATTTAAATGAAGATGGAAATAAAACCATGCCTGATGAAGATACAAACTCCGACGGCGTTATCGATGTATATGACTGTCGTACCATTATAGATTTAAGCCCCACAAATACTCTTGTAAATAGCACTACGCAAACAATAACAAATCAACACACTCGACAATCCTATTCTTCTGCATTTGCATCAGGCATTACATTGTTTACAGGTTCAAGTGAGGACTATGAAAATGCGACCGTCGACGGCAATTGGCATGCACTAGACAATTTAGCAGCAGATCCTATTCAAGATCCTTGTGGGCTATGGAAATGGGAAAGTACCCCTGGAGGGTCTTATAAACTACAAACAGAAAATGCAGTGGCTTATAACGTTAGGCATATGCTTGCAATTGCATTATATTCATCAGATCCAGCAGAAGATGCACATTTTGGTTTTGAACAATGTCAAAATGCATGCTTATCAGATAATAACTGTACTGGCGCGTTTTACTCTGTAGAGGACGGCACTGACAACTCTTTGAATTGTAAACTGCTGCGTGATGTTGGATTTGAGATAGACAGTGCGACAGAGTTTTCCGGATTTCAAACTGAAGAAATAGGTTTCGCTTCGGCAAATATTCAAAATAGTCCGATATATATTGGCGTCATTAGTGTTTGTGAGTAGTGCTCTAAAACTTTTTATACGAGGGGGCACGACAATAAAGTTAGGTTCAACAATGCTCATCAAGGAACATCGTTGAATCTGAAAGTGATGAGCAAAGTGGCACTTCAAACCTGATATATTAGCAATTCATCTTTTACCGACTTTCTACTTAATAAGTAATTGGATTTCCAACATCTAAACTGAAGTAAAAATTATTTTCGGAGTTTAAAAATGAAGAACCAAAGAAGCTAGAAGTGTAAATCTAAACTTCAGATATTATAGCTTCTACCTGTCTGCTGATGGCACTCTCCAGCCCATTGAAAAAACTAGCTTCTCGGTTAGGTTTAATTATTTTTGCTAGGTTTGTTGCACTCAACCCAACCAATATTCAACAAACTTAAAACCTTTCTCCTATCACCTCTCACCTTTAACCTTATAATTTAACTGTAAACCCCCGTTACATTTTGATTAAAAAAACGACACTTTAACATGTGCAAAGGTATGGCTTTTTTACAGCAGCTGTAACTAAAGTTAAGCGACCATCACTGCTAATAACTCGCTGCTAATAGCTCGTTACGTACTAGCTCTGCGCCTTTGCTTAGGGCGTTGAGTTTACCGTTTGCGATGTCGCGTGGTAGGGGTGCCATACCGCAGTTGGTGCAGGGGTAGAGTTTGTCGGCATCTACGTATTTAAGCGCTTCGCGTAGGGTTTTGGCCACCTCTTCGGGTGTTTCTATAGTATTGGTGGCTACATCGATTGCGCCTACCATTATTTTTTTACCGCGCACGAGTTCTAGTAGCTCTATGGGTACATGTGAGTTTTGGCATTCGAGCGAAATAATATCAATATTCGATTTTTGCAGCTTAGGGAATACTTCTTCGTATTGTCGCCACTCGGTGCCAAGGGTTTTCTTCCAATCGGTGTTGGCTTTAATGCCGTAGCCGTAGCAAATATGCACGGCGGTTTCGCATTTTAACCCTTCTATTGCTCGCTCTAGGCAGGCTATGCCCCAGTCGTTTACTTCATCAAAAAACACGTTAAAAGCGGGTTCATCAAATTGAATTATATCAACCCCTGCGGCTTCTAGCTCTTTGGCTTCTTGGTTGAGTATTTTAGCAAATTCCCATGCTAGTTTTTCACGGCTTTTATAGTGATCGTCATACAGGGTGTCGATCATGGTCATTGGCCCTGGCAATGCCCATTTAATTGGTTGGCTGGTTTGCTGGCGTAAAAACTTGGCGTCTTCAACAAATACCGATTTAGTACGAGACACAGGGCCAACCACTGTGGGTACGCTGGCGTCGTAACGGTCGCGAATTTTAACTGTTTTACGGTTTTCAAAATCAACGCCATTTAAGTGTTCAATAAAGGTGGTTACAAAGTGCTGGCGAGTTTGTTCGCCATCGCTGACTATATCTACGCCTGCAGTTTGTTGCTCGTGCAGGGAAATACGCAGGGCGTCGTGTTTGCCATCAACCAGCTCACTGCCTTGTAATTTCCACGGTGACCATAAGGTTTCGGGCTCAGCAAGCCATGACGGTTTTGGCAAGCTGCCTGCTGATGATGTAGGTAATAGTTTTTTCATAATAAATGCTGCCTTTAATTTTGTTGTGTGATTAAGCGATACTTGCCGAGAACTGCTGCAGTACTGACTGATAAGGCTTAATAAAATGCTGCTCAGTAAATTTACCTTGCTCTACCGCTAATTGACCTCGCTCTGCGCGGTCATACACAATTTGCGTTAACGAATGGTCGTCATTTTTTAAATTCGGTTTATAACGGCTACCAGCGGCGGCGTTGGCGTTATAAATTTCTGGACGATAAATTTTTTGAAACGTTTCCATGGTGCTAATGGTGCTAATTAGTTCAAGGTTGCTGTAGTCGTTAAGTAGGTCACCAAAAAAGTAAAACGCTAACGGCGCAACGCTATTTGGTGGCATAAAGTAGCGCACTTGTAAGCCCATTTTTTTAAAGTATTGCTCTGTTAACGACGACTCATTAGGCTGATACTCTACGCCTAAAATAGGGTGTAAGTTTTCGGTTTGCTGATAGGTTTTGTTATCAGACACGCTTAAGCAAATAACCGGTGGCTTTTTAAAATGCTGTTTATAGGTATTTGAGTTTACAAAGCATTTAAATAACTTGCCGTGTAAGTCACCAAAGTTATCGGGAATGCTAAATTGCGGTTTGCTTTTGTTATGCTCAAGCAATAACACGCTAAAGTCGTAGTCGCGCACATACGATGAAAAGTTATTACCCACCATGCCTTCAATTCGCTCGTTAGTTTGGCGGTCAATAATATTGGTTTTTAATACCTCAATTGACGGAAATGCCTGACCACTGCCTGCAATGTCTAAATCGACCGAAATGATCTCGAGCTCAACCTCGTAACGATCCCCTTGTGGGTTATCCCAACTGGCCAGTGCATTAAAACGGTTGTTGATCATTTTTAGGGTATTACGCAGGTTTTGTTGGCGGCTTTCACCCCTTGCTAAATTAGCGAAATTAGTCGTAATACGTGTGTTATTTGATGGATGGTAGTTTTCATCCAAGTTAGTGCTTTTAATAGTAAATGTAAGATCAGTGCTCATAGCCGTATCCTTTCAATTTGAGTTGTTACTGCTTTTATCAATGACACATTACTCGCTGTTAAAACCAAACTAACGGGATAACTGTAATGGTGCTTTGCAGAGTTAATAAATTTATACGCGCTATGTAGCATGAAGAAAAACGGTATTATTTCAGGTAAAACATGAGCCAGATTCATTCTTTAACAAAGTTGAATGGATAAATTAGGCTAGTAGACGCTCCCACTCAGACAAAACCCACTTTAGAAGTCTAGATTTCTAGATGTTTTTACGGGTGTTGTAATTTACTCATACAAAACGTGAGTATTATTCAATGCTTATAGGCACTTAAAGTGCCATTTGCATAAACGGTTGTTGATATACTCGAATAAACTTAGGTGAGCTTAAGCGCTTTATTAAGCAGCTCACCGTCGCAGAACTTTCCACAACATAAGAAGAGACAAAAGGAATGAGTGATTTAATAGTGTTAATTATATACTGCGCCATATTAGGTAGCGGTGTTGGTTTTTTAGCAGGCTTATTAGGAATAGGGGGCGGGCTAGTGATTGTGCCCATACTCAGCATGATATTACTGCACTTTAATGCTTTGCCACCTGAACAAGTAGTGGTGGTTGCCATTGCGACCTCGCTGGCCTCTATTTTATTTACCTCGACCTCGTCGGCTATTGCGCATCATAAAAATGGCAATGTACCGTGGGATATTGCACCTTGGGTTATGGCAGGCATTGCCTTTGGTGCGCTTATTAGTGGCTTTATAGCTGCACTGTTACCTGAGCACGTAGTGCGTTTGGTATTTGCTGTGAGCGTGGTGCTAATTGCACTAAAAATGATTTTTTCAGGTAAGAATGATTCAGCAATAGCGCGCCCATTACCAAACAAAGGGCTGCTAAGCGTTTATACGACCATAACCGGTGGCTTGTCTGCCATGATAGGTATTGGTGGCGGGGCAGTATTAGTGCCGTTACTGACGTTTTTTTCTGTTGATATGAAAAAAGCCATTGGCTGCGCCTCTGCCTCAGGCATCGTGATAGCGCTGTTTGGCTCAATGGGTTATATCAGCTCAGGCAGCCAGTTATTTAGCCTAAAAGAAGGATTTGCGGGCTTTGTGTATTTGCCCGCTTTATTGGGTATTGTATGCACCTCATGGTTTACCGCACCACTCGGTGCTAAAGCCACGCATTACTTACCGGTTTCAACCATAAAGAAAATATTTGCCGGCTTATTAATAATAATGGCAATAAATATGTTTACTCGATAAGAGCATTTATATGAGCCTTAAAAAGACGCGGCATAAAGCCGCTGCTACCGTATTAGCTACTAGTAGCAGCGGGTTCACCCCGCGTCGAGGTTAAATAATAGCTTTTAACCCCCGTAACCCGCACCCCGACGCCCGTTATTCTTAAGGCGATTAACTAAAATCTACGTCATTTGCGCGTGCTTTATAAATTCATCATAAATACTGTCTTTAATGAGCCTGTCGGGCGTAAAGGCATAATAATGCTGATAAACATTATCGATTGTACCAATGTAATTTACGCCGTAATGGCGCTCTACTTCGGCTCTTACCAAAATAGGCGCAGGGAATATGCCAAACCCTTGCTCACCTAACGACTTCATTAATGCGCTGTCGTCAACATGGCCTGCTATTGTCATTTCAATGCCTTGCTCTTGCAGCCAATAATAAATAGCTCGCGCGACAGGGCTTTCTTTTGCGGGGAGCACTAGAGGCTTGTTATTTAAAGACTGCGGAAACTGCTTATGTAACTGCGAATGCCATGTTTCGTTACCAAAAAGAGCGATTTGGCTTTTACCTATTTCATGACAAAACGCCTTAAATGGCAAGGTGGTATCGAGTGGTTTATCGGCTAACACTAAGTCGAGCTTATGAATCGCCATTTGCGCCAGCAGTTCATCTTGTTGGCCATCAATACAGTACAAGTTTGTAATACGGTCGTTATTAATTAAAGGCGCTAGCCACTTCGACACCAGTGATTTGGGTAACACATCTGAAATACCGACCTTTAACGTTCGTGAGTATTGCGTGGTATCACCTTGTGTGGTTTCTAGCCATTCGTGAGCAATAGCAAACATATCATTAGTGTACTGCTGAGTTACATGGCCAAATTCCGTTAACTGTAGGCCTCGGCCTTGGCGAACAAACAGTGGTTTTCCTAATCGTTGCTCTAAGTTAGTAATTTGTGAGCTAACCGTTTGCGGCGTTAAATTAAGTATTTTACTCGCCGCTGCAATACTGCCGTGCTTACTTACCTGCCAAAAATAATATAAGTGATTGTAGTTAATGTTGGTAATCATTCGAAAATACCTGCTTTAAAGTAAGAAATAATCAGCTTTTTCCTTTGCCACTAAGTTAGTAGATTACAGTCATGCCTGCAACATAGTTACTATTAAAAGGTGTAATTGCATGAAGCTAAAACTTACAGTTAAAAACAAAATAATTAACGCAAGTGAAAAGATGTCGCTTTTGAAGTTGATAAAAAACCAATTGGCAAAACATGCTTTAAATATTCGTAAAGTAGAGATTCAAATAAATGATCTTTCGAGTGAGCGCCACGGCACTTTGCAGCAATGCAAAATTAATATTCTTTTGCCTGGGCTACCCAGTATTAATGTAAATACAAAAGGAAGAAGTATGCTGCAAGCGATAAAGCGGGCACTTAAAAGTTTGCAGCACATTCTCGTTAATAAGTATCAACCTTCGCAACCAAGCTCTTAATATCGCACTTGCAGTAGCAAGGATGCTACTTTTTTTATACGACTCTAATTCCAAGCCATGTTTAGTATTAAAAGATTCAATTATTGCCATTGAGCAGTATTTCCTTGTTGGGTTTCGTTGCACTCTAACCAACTTACCGTAACTAAAATTCTTTGACCTTGTTCCTTTAACCTTTGACCTCAATTGTAAACCCCGCACTATTTTGATTAAAAAGAGAGTGAAATTTTCAATTACCTAAATTCATAGTTTATTGTGAATTTATTAGGTTCATGTTTATTAATTTAATAATTCACAAAATACTGTGAATTTACCCTTTACTGAGTTAACTTTCGCTATAATTCACAAAATATTGTGAATTATTAGCTTTCTTGTACTTTTTTAACTATTATTCACAAAACACTGTGAATTTTGGATTAGTAATGGAAGTCACGATAAAGTCAGCAAAACAATTAGGTAAATTGGCAAGCATTGTGAGGAAAAGTCAAAAGCTTGACCAAAAAACTGCGGGAGATTTCTCCGGCATTAGCATTAATACAGTGAGTGATTTTGAAAATGGCACCGGCTCTTTATCAATTGGCCGCGCGTTTGATTTAATGGAAGCTTTAGGCTTAGAAGTAAAAATAGACGTGGTGATACCTCAACATGATGAAAAGGCTAAAAATAAATTACTAATGCAAATCCAGAATATGGTGGCTGGGCATGGATAAGCCAATACAACGTCAATATGGCTAACCTGTACTAGTTAATCCTTATCCAATTCTTCATGAAAGCGCCGCCATAATGGTTTTAATTGCTTTTTAATTGTATTACTTTCCATTTTATTAGCAGCCCTAAGCCCATATGTAATAAAATTACGTCCCCCTAGGTGAGTATAACGGCTATAAAGCTTTTTCTTATAAAGAGCTTTTTCATCAGCTCCTTTCATAGCTCTGATATCATTATATTTTCTCATTGTTTGCTTCGCGAGACTAACACCCCTTCTCATTTTTTCCGAGTATCTAGCTAGGGAAGAAGAACGTAAGTAAATATTTTCACCGTCAAAAATAAAGCCAAGATATTGCAATGTATTATCAGCTTTAAGAATATTTCCTACCTTATTAAATTGTCTGATCTCTGTTTTATCTGGATTAATACGTACTTTTAACTTTGATATATGCTTTTGAGCAAACCCTGCTACTTTGTTTTTAAGCCTTTTAGGCATAATAAACAGCATATCATCACAATATCTAAAGTAGTAGCCACCATGTATATCAGCATATTTTTTCATTTCTAAATCAAAGTCCAACATATAAATATTGGATAAAAGCGCACTGATAGGAGAGCCTTGAGGTATGCCATACCCACATAAATTTGGTTTTATTAAACCTTCTGCCCGTACCTTTGTTCTAAAGTCCTCAGAGCTACAAATCCGTTTATGTTGATTTCTAGGTTTGTTTTTTGAAATTGAGAATAATTTATATAGCTCCAACTTATCTACCGTCGAGAACTTAGTAATTGATTTAAAAACATTAAAGTGGTCGGGTGGAAGTTTTTCTTGGCCGAGAAGCTTACACCAAGATTTTTTAAGTAAATTATGATCTAAAGTATCAAAAAACTTAGAAAAGTCGAGCGCTACAGCGCTGCATTCTCCCATTTCTTTTATTTTAAGAAATGCTTCATAAGCAAAATCTATATTACTTTTTCCTAAATTTCTGAAAGCAAGAACAGACTTATCGAGACCATTACCTTTTAATGTTCCTTCATATAGCTCACTCAATTTTTCAGCATAAAAAGCATAAATATGACTATCAACATGGGACGAATAAGCTATTGGTCGCATTTTATTCTTAACCAAAAGCTTGCCTGATAATTTATCTTTATTTATTTTTTTTGAACTAACCTCATAATTTATCAAGGGATAAAATGAGTGCTTTTTTACGAAGCTAGGATTGGAGGTTAAGCTAATTGCTTTCTTTGTACCAATAGGTAGATCAAAGTGAAGATAACCTCTTCTTCGATACCAGCTGGGGTGATTATCGTCCATAATAAACTCTCTAGCAAAACCGAGGCAGACTTAGAACTGCGGCAATTCCAATCGCCTTACCTCGGCTTAACCAAGTTACTTAAGTAACCATCTTGTAAAACGTCGCCGCGTAATGTTAGACATGAATTATAATATAACTATTAACTTGGAGGTATCCATAAACATTCAGAAGACCTTAGTCCATGTAATCTTATCGTTCTTATCGTTTGCCTGTTGTGGCGTTCCGATAGTACTTGACAACATGTTATAAACCTCCGAGCCTAATTGGAGTGTTCTCCTCATCTCGAAGCACATATAAGATAATTGATAAAATGATATATATCAATCAACAATTTGCCCCTCATTCTGACGATATCACTAAACTCTATTTGCAACCAATTGAAGGAGAGTACGGGGACATCTTGATCCTGCCAATAACGTTGTATTTTTGTTGGGTTTCGTTGCACTCTACCTAACCTATCGTAATTAAAAACCTTTGGCCTTGCTCCTTTAACCTTTACACCCAGCTGTAAACCCCCGTTACACTTTGATTAAAAAAGCCGCATACTAATAATTAGTGTGCGGCTTTAGTATTTTATTTTTTTAAAGCGATTACTTGTTTAGTAAGTGCTTTTCAAAAAAGTCAGCCATCATAGTATGGTAATGCAAAGTGGTGCCTTTGCCTTCGCGTAAGCTGTGTGAACGGTTAGGGTATGAGAAAAACTCAAACTGTTTGTTGTGCTTAACGAGTTCGTCAATTAAACGCTCTGAGCCTTGATAATGCACGTTATCATCGCCTGTGCCGTGAATAAGCAATAGCTTACCGGTTAGGTTTTTAGCAAAGGTAATCGGCGAGGTGTTATCGTAACTCTCAGGATCGGTGTTTGGGTTGCCCGCATAACGTTCTTGATAAATGGTGTCGTATAAACGTATATCTGGCACCGGGGCTGAGGCAATACCCACTTTAAATTTATCACCGTGGCGGAATAACAAGTTAAGGGTTGAACTACCGCCCCCAGAGTGTCCCCACACGCCAACGCGGTCAGTGTCTATTACATCCCAGCGTTTAGCCATAGCATCTAGGGCGTCTACTTGGTCTTGTACGGTAATTGAGCCGATTTTTTTATAAATCGATTTGCGCCAATCTCGGCCTTTTGGTGCACGTGTACCACGATTATCAACCGATGCCACAATAAAGCCTTTTTGCGTTAACAGTGATTTATATAAGTAACTGTTACCTTCCCAGCGGTCTTGCACGGTTGAACCCCATGGTTCGCCGTATACGTAAAACACAATTGGGTATTTTTTACTTTTATCCATGTTCTCTGGGAACATAATGTAGCCGTCAAGCTCGGTGCCATCTTGCGCGTTTACTTTAAAAAACTCATGCTTTGGTAAGCTTTGTTCAGCCAGTTTTTGTTTAAGCTTTGTATTTTCAACTAAGGTTTTTACATTACTATGATCGCTCACTTTAATGATCTCTTTAGTCGGTGGCGTACCAAATTTTGAGTAAGTATGCATTGCCCACGAGGCATCTTTTGACATGTAGTAGCTGTTTGAACCTTCAAACTCAGCAGGTGTTACCCGTACCGGTTTGCTGCTGCCATCAAGCGGTGTGCTGTATAAATAACGCTGACCAGGATCGTTTGGCGAAGCAATAAAATACATTACGTTTTTGTCTTCATTGATGCTCAGCATATCAATAATGTCGAAATCGCCTGGGGTTAGGTCGATAATAGTTTTGCCATCGCGCGATACACGGTAAAGATGACGCCAACCGTCGCGTTCGCTATGCCAAATAAAAAACTCACCGTCTTTTGACCAGTTGGCTTTATAAAACCATTCGATAAACGCATCGTCTTTGTCTTCTAAAATTTTAGTCAGTTGCTGCTTTTGCCAATCAAACAACCACACTTTGTTATGGCTTTGTGGGCGGTTTAAGTCTTGAATCATTAATTCATTACCGGTGCCTGCCCAGCTAATACGCGGAATATAACGGTCGCGGTTATCGCCTTCAAGCTCAGCCCAACGGGTTTGTTTATCACTAAGGCTTACCACACCAACACGCACGGCAGAGTTGGTTTCACCGGCCTTAGGATAAGGGAATTCTTTAAGGGTAGGGTACAGTTCGTCGGTGTTGTTGATCATAGTGAAAAATTTAACGTCACTGGTATCAAGCTGCCAATAGGCGATTGATTTGTTGTCGGGGCTCCAACGAAAACCATCGGCAATGGTGAATTCTTCTTCGTATACCCAATCAAAATTACCGTTAACTATGGTGGCGCTGCCATCGGTTGTAAGCGCGGTTACATCGTTACTACCAACCGCTTGCATATAAATATTGTTGTCGCGCACGTAAGCCACTTTTGAGCTATCTGGCGAGAACTTAGCAAACATTAACTTAGTAGGCTCAACATCCAAGCCACCTAATTGCTGTAACTGGTTAGTCTCAAGGTTGAGTAACCAAAAATCCCCTCGACTGCGAAAACGCCAAACTTGCTCGCTGTTGGTAAATACCATCAGCCATTTACCGTCTTTTGACCACTGATAGCTTTCGATTGCAAATGGCTCGTCTGCACCTTCTGGCAACAGCTTTTCAAACTCAACCAGTACTTTACGGCCTGTGCCGTCAGCATTGTAAAATACAATGTCGTTGCCTTTTACGCCGTGCTCTTTTTCATCATCAACGTTGTTATCGTCAGCTTTTTCTTTTTCGCTTTCGCGCTCTTCAAGCACAGTGTAGCCAGTGCCATCGTCTAGCCACTTAAAGTAAGTGCTACGCTGGGTTTTAAATTCTTTATCTTTATAAATTTGCGCTAGGCTTAATGGATTATTCACGGTACTCATCGCTGCATTGTTGTTGGTTGTTATGTTGGTACTTGAACATGCTTGCAAGCCTAAGCCCGCAACAATGGCCAGTGCCAAGCCAGATGTTTTGATCAGATTCATTGTTATTGTTCCTTGGGTCTTTTGACCTTTATAGATTAAGGCGCTTATTACATTTACTGTAACAAAATAACGTACACAATATCAGCAGGCTTAACGCACAAAGCCATGGTTTAAACCCAAACTTTTATAATTAATTACCATGCTGGATTTTTAAATTCTTCACTGAGCGTGTCGATTAGTGCTCTTACTGTTGCCGATAAATGCTGACGAGAAGGGTAAAGCACATATATTTTCATTGGGTTTAATGTCCATGGCGCTAATACACGCTTCAAGCGACCATCAAGTATATATTGATTTGCCAAATACGTAGGCTGTACTGAAATACCACCACCGGCTATGGCTGCATGAAGTAATGTGGTGGCCTCGTTTGCACTTAAATTGCATTTAACATCAACTGATTGAAACTCATCCCCGTTGTGTAAATGCCAAATATATCGGTCGAAGTTTTTATAGCCTAAACACTGATGAGCACTTAACTGTTGTGGTGTCGTTATTGGCGGATAATCAGCAAGGTAGCTGGCTGAGGCCACTAATATAGATTCACACTCGGCAATAGGTTTACCTATTAACGAAGGATCAGGATTGGCTGCAATACGTATTGCCAAATCAACACGTTGCTCTATTAGATCTGTGGTTGAGTCTTCAAGATCTATGTCTATTTGCACGTTAGGGTGACGTTTCATAAAACGTGTAAATATAGGGGCTAATTGTGCAAAACCTAACGACATACTGGTCGCTACTCGTATTTTACCTGACAACTGTTGCTGGCTTTTAGTTTGTTCAACTAAACGGTTAGCCTGTGCTAACCATTGCTCTATTTCGGGTAAACAGGCCTCGCCGGCGGTGGTAAGCGTTACTTTACGGGTAGTGCGATGCAATAAGCGCGTATTTAACCAGGCCTCTGCCGACTCAATATGACGAGTAACCATAGGGCGTGACATTTCAAGCCGATCGGCAGTGGCAGTAAAACTGCCTGAGTAGGCAACATCCACAAAAACCTGCGCTGCGGTGAGTTTATCCATAGTATTTGCACGATTTATGAAACAATGATGCTAATTATTGGTTGTTTTTCTGAACATATCAAACCTTTATTATGCTCGCATTAGCAACCAATGATGAGAATACCATGAAACTACGCACGCTTTTATTAAGCACACTATTAACCAGCAATATCGCTATTGCAGACGAAACCCCATTAACCCTTGATGTGTATAACGCTGACAACAATAGCTTTCATGTTAATGCCACGCTGGTTTATGGCCGTACCGATGCAATTTTAATTGATACCGGATTTACCAAAGCAGATGCACTGCGCATTGCCGCCAAAGTAATTGACTCTGGTAAACAACTAAAAACTATTTTTATTAGCCAAGCCGATCCTGATTACTACTTTGGCGCTGAGGTGTTACAGCAGTTTTTTCCTGACGCAGAGATTATAACCACACCGGCAGTGCACCAAAAAATAGCAGCAAAGCTTAAAGGTAAACTTGCTTTTTGGACGCCAAAAATGGGTGAAAACGCCCCAAAAAACCCCGTTGTTCCTGAGGTATTTAATGGTAATAGCTTAAAAATAGAAGGCCATACCATTGAAATTCGTGGTACAGAGGGTGAGCATAATCATCGTCCTTATTTATGGATACCTGATAACAAAGCTATTTTAGGTAATGTGGCTGTATACGCTAATGTTCATTTATGGATGGCCGATGCGCAAACTCAAGCAGAGCAAAATGCCTGGGCAAAACAACTTAATGAAATGAAAGCACTTAAACCTGACGTGGTGATCCCAGGGCATATGAAAGCAGGCACCCAATTAGATGCTGCAAATATTGATTTTTCAATCCAGTATTTAAAGGATTTTGCACACGCTAAGCAAAGTAGTGATAGCAGTAAGCTGCTGATAGATAAAATGACCAACTCATACCCTGAGGCTGTATTACCTATGGCTCTTAGCATTGGTGCTAAAGTTCATAAAGGCGAAATGAAATGGTAATTGCCGCTTAACCGCTGCAATAAATGCAGAAGAACCAAAAACACGCCTAGTAAAGTCTGGCGTGTTTTTTATTATTGCCACAAATACATACTGGCTCGCTTATTGGCAATATTTAATTCAAATACCTCAGTGCTTGAACACATAGCAGCGCCATAGCATACATGTAGTGGTAACAAGTGCTCTTCTCTGGGGTGATTAAAGCGTGCAGCTGGAGCTTGCTGCCATGCTAATAATTGCTGTTCACGCTGCTGCTCGGTTAATGTTTGATCTGCGATTGTGCTTACCAGCCAATTTTCAAATGCCTGATTTTGCTGATTAACATCGCTTGATTGGGTAACACCAAAAGCGCGCATATTATGGAAGGTAAAGCCTGAGCCTATAATTAATAAGTTATCGTAATCAATACTTTGCAACGCTTTACCAATTTCAACATGCAACAGCGGATCCAGACTTGGATGCAAGGATATTTGCACACAGGGAATATCGGCCTCTGGGTACATAATTTTTAACGGTACAAACATACCGTGATCGTAGCCACGCTGTGAATCGAGTTTTGAGTCAATATTACGTGTTGTGAGCGCTTGCTGTACTAAATTGGCAAGTTGCGGCTCGCCAACACAAGGGTAAGTTAATTGATACGCCTGCTCAGGAAAACCGTAGTAATCGTAAATAAGTGGCGGTGAAGAGTGCGCGGTTATACTAATTGGTTGAGCTTCCCAATGTGCGCTGACCATTAAAATAGCAGAGGGCTTTGGGGTTTTAGCGGCAACCTGTTCTAAGCAGGATCGCATTTCTGCATGGTTGGCATCACCTAGTAATGGCATTGGGCCGCCACCATGAGAAATGAAAAAAACGGTTGGGCGTTGCATGTGGTTAATCCTAAAGGACAGGTATTATTATAGTGCCTGCGCCGTCAGTAAATAACTAGCCACATAAACGCACAACCTCAGTGCGCAAATATTATATGTGGTGTTTATTCATCAAGCTCTAAGTGAGCGCGTTCAACGCTTTCTTGAGGTAATTCTTTTTGCACCGATACACCCAGCTCTTTAAATTCTGAGGCTTGTTTAATTAAGTTACCTTTACCACGGTATAACTGAGAAAATGCTTTATCGTAAGTTTCTTTGGCTTTATCAAGCTGTTTACCCACGCCTTCCATACTGGTTAAAAAGCCGTTGAGCTTACTGTAAAAACGCTCAGCACGACTAGCCAGCTCTTTTGAATATTTAGTTTGCTCTTCAAAGCGCCATAACTGCTTAACAATATTTAAACTGGTTAGCAGGGTAGTAGGGGTAGCAACCAAAATGTTTTTTTCGATTGCTTGCTGGTAAATGTCGCTTTGGTATTTAAGTGCTTCTACAAAGGCGGATTCTATGGGTACAAACATAATAACAACCTCAGGCGAGTTTATACCTGGTAGGCGATCATAGGATTTACTGGCCAGCTCATTTATACGGGCAGTTACGGCATTTACATGCTCTTTAATCGCTTGTTGAGACTCAAGCTCTGTTTCGGCATTTACATAACGGGTATAGGCATTTAACGATGTTTTTGCATCAATCACTAAGTGGCGACCTTGAGGTAAATACACCACAACATCAGGGCGCAAACGGCCGTCTTCGGTATTAAACGACACTTCTCGCTTGTAATCAGTACCTGCTCGCAGGCCTGCGCTATCAAGCACGTTTTCTAGCATGAGTTCGCCCCAGTTACCTTGGGTTTTCTTTTGCCCCTGTAGGGCATTACTGAGCTTATCTGCCTGTTCGGTTATGGCTTGGCTTTTAGCTTGTAAATGAAGCAGCTCCGTTTTAAGTGCAGCACGTTGTTGTAAGTCTTCAACGTGAATCGACTCCATTTTATCTCTAAAGCCTTTTAGCTCACCTTGAACCGGCTTAAGTAACTGCTCTATGCTTTCTTGATTGAGGGTTTTAAATTTTTGCGACTTTTCTTCTAATATTTGGTTAGCTAAATTTTCAAATTCTTTTTTAAGCGTTTCTTTACTTTGCTCTATATGGGCGAGTTGTTCACTAAAATGCTGCTGCTTTTGCTCAAGGGTAGTGCGTATATTATTAAGCTCTACATCGCGCAGATTGTATTGCTCGCGCAGGGCGGTTAGCTCGGCTTCGGCTTTACGCCAATATTGATTATAAAGTTGGCTTTGCTTTTCTTGCTCAGTTAAACGGGTTTTAAAATGCTGAGACTGATCCCGCTGCTCTTGATGTGTAAGTCCTAATAAATCGTGCTCTTCAACCAACGCGGCATATTGGCTTTGTGTTTGCTCATGCTGGCTTTGTAATAACATTAACTGTTGTTGTTGCTCATTTACTTGGCGCTTTATTTCTTTGCTTAATTGCATTGATACAACACCACAAATAGCCATGCCTGTTATAGCGCCAGCACTTACACTTAACCAATCTAAATGGGATAAAAACGAAGTAAACATAAAATAAACTTTTAAAATTTAGTGACATGCCATCATAACGAATAACGCTCTTTAGCAGTAGGGGTAACGCACTAAATTAAGCGCATAAAAAAAGCCAGCTATTAAAGCTGGCTCAATATTACTTAATCAGTAATCAAACAGGGAAATCAACATGAAACTTGTATAACAACACATCACTACAAGCATAATAGTAGACGCGTCCTGATTAAATTAGTTCAAAATAATTTTTTAAAAAGTTGAATTTAGAGCATAAAAAAAGCCAGCTAATAAAGCTGGCTCAATATTACTAAATTAGTAATCAAACAGGGAAATCAACATGAAACTTGTATAACAACATATCAACTACAAGCATATTAATAGACCCAGCTATTATTGATTAGTTCAAAAATATTTTAAAATAAAATAGTTTAAAATATTCAGGCAAAAAAAAGCCAGCGCTGAACTGGCTGGCTTAATCATTACTATGTCTAGTAACTACTATATGGGATATCAACATGAAAACTTGGAGAAACTGCAATTTAACCAAGCTGTATTAATAGACGCCCACAATTCAAATAAGTTCAAAAAATTATTGTTAATTTTTAACTTTTAATTAAAGACAACATTTGTTGTTCATCAAACTGGGTAAAACTCATTGATTTTTCTGTAAATAATGCATCTACAAGCGCTTGTTTATCTTGCTGCATTTGAAACACCTTTTGTTCAATAGAGTTAGCCATAATCAATTTATACACAAATACCGGATTAGTTTGGCCAATACGATAAGCACGATCGGTCGCTTGCTTTTCAACAGCTGGATTCCACCAAGGATCAAAATGAATAACGGTATCGGCTTGGGTTAAATTAAGCCCTGTGCCACCTGCTTTTAAGCTAATTAAAAATACCGAAGTAGTGCCACTGGTGAATTCGTCTATCACTTTATCGCGATGGCGCGTTTGCCCAGTTAACATGCTAAATTTAATGTTAAGTGTATTCAAACGCTCGGCAATTAAATCAAGAGCAGAGGTAAACTGGCTGAATATAATCACCTTACGGCCAAGGCTGAGCATTAAAGGTAAATGGCTTGATAACCACTCTAACTTAGCACTAGCAGCGTCGGTTTCTGGCTCAATCAGCTTAGGATGACAACAAATTTGGCGAAGTTTTAATAGTGCCTCTAGAAAGGCGAGTTTACTTTTTTGTACGCCTTGTTCGGCAAATAAATCAATGAGTTTTTCTTCAAGCGCATGTGTTATGCCTTGATACATGTCTTTTTGTTTAGGCTCAAACTCAAACTCTTTAACAAGCTCCGTTTTTTGCGGCAGTTCTTGAGCTACTTGGGCTTTAGTCCGGCGCAAAATAAACGGCATAATTAGCGCTTTTAACTGCTCTGCACGCTCAATGTTACTTTCGCGCTCAATAGGACCTTGAAAGTGCTGTTTAAAGTGTGCCTGGGAACCTAATAGCGAAGGCATAGCAAAATCGAGTAACGACTTTAATTCAAATAAATTGTTCTCAATTGGGGTACCACTTAAGCAAAGCTTAAAGTCGGCATTCAAACGTTTGACTAACCGCGATACCTGTGCCGTATCATTTTTAATATACTGCGCTTCATCAAGAATAATGTTTTCAAAATACAGTGGCGAATAATAAGCAATGTCACGTTTTAATAACGGATAGGTGGTTAATATACACTGTGCTTGTGCCAAGTGTTTCAACGCATCATTACGGTGTGCACCAAAAATAGTGGTGACTTTTAAGTTTTTAGCAAACTTGTTAATTTCGTTTTGCCAATTACTAACTAAGCTTGTTGGGCAAACAATAAGCGTAGGGCCAGCCTGCGGAGTATTATAAGAACTGGCTAAATAAGCAATCACCTGCAAAGTTTTACCCAAGCCCATATCGTCCGCTAAAATACCACCTAGCTGATTACGCTTTAAAAAGTTAAGCCAAGCTACGCCTTCTTGCTGGTATTCTCTAAGCACCACAGAATCGTGTAAGCCATGAATGGCAATATTGGGCGATAACAGCGCGTCATTGCTTAGCTCATCAAGGTAGCGCTCTAATGACGGATCATGTAGCTCAACATTAATGGCTGTATGCTTAACTAACTCAGGTAAGTATGAAAGTGGAATATTAAATTCGTCGCGCGTTTTAATAAACTCAAATCGCAATTTAAACTCAATTAATAAATTAAACGCAGCCTTATCTATAACTCCAAATTGACGGCCAACGGGATAGTAATAAAACAATTCGCTTTGACGATTTAACGATTCAAACAGTTTATTATTTACATTAAATAAAGTGGCCACTTTGGTATCGTTAAGCACAACTTTGCAATGCATTTGATGCCCTGCAGCTCTGTTTACATGCAAGGAAATTTGGTTTTTAGTATCGGCAATATTTATTTTGCTCATTGATACTTGCCAGCCACGTTGCTTAAAGCTTGGTAACACCTCATGCGCTAACCAGTGTAAGTGAATAGCCGATTCCTGACTAAAAATAAACTCGCTGTGTAAACCCCCTTTACAAAAATCAAAGCCTAAGTTAACCAGCTCGTTGGTAACGGTGTTTTCAAATGCACTGTTTATTAGTTTTTCAGGCGCTGTACCTGCTAAGTAGTTTTTATTTTTATACTTAAACGATAAAGAAATAGCCATTACTGAGCCCGACATGCTGACTTTAAGTACGGCATTACTCAACGACTTAACAGGCATGCTTGGTGCATTAGTAGGATGGGGAATAACACCGGCACCAAAATTATCAGCAAGCTGCTTATAAATTCGATCAAAGTTTGTATCGTGAAGTGCAGGTATTGTTTGTAAATGAGCAATTTCGTCTGCACTGAGCGGCGTGCGAATGCGACCTAGCTTATATTTATCTAAATCTAAGTAGATGGGCGGCGTAGTTTTAATTAATGCCCAATTAGGAATTTGATCTAGGTGAATTTTTAACTGGGTGACTTCTTTTTGTTTTTCCCAAACAAAATTTAGGGGTAAGCCAGGTTGCGCTTTTATAGGTACTCGCGAACGCTGTAAAAATAATCGTTCTGTAGCTAGTAATTGCTGCAGCGCGTTAAAGCCCCATTGACCTTTGAGTTCAATATTACCGACCGCATTTTGCGAACGGATCCAGCTATATAATCTAAAATCACTTTCTAGCAGGTCGCTAGGGGTTACAAAACTATTAAGCTGTTGCTCAGTTAAATTGCGACCTAATGCATAATTATTATTTTTATCGTAGTTGGCAATTTTAGGCGTTAAAAATACTTTATCGTTTTCAATATCTAATACAAACAGTAACACTTGTGATGGATGAGCTTGATCGGTGTTTTTAAGCGAGCTAAGTTCGCTAAACCAGTCATTAATAAAATAGTCTTCGCCGTATTCACCTGAGTGTTCAATTTTAAGTTTTAACAAAATTGCAGCCAAATGGCGGCATTTAGTTTTAACATTACAAGTACAGTGTGTGTCGACTGAATAGCCAGTTGGTAATTTACTGATCTCAATTCGTTGGTTAAACGCAATGCCCTTATCGCCTTGCACAGTAGAATCAACAACAGAAAAATCAGCATTATGTTCTAACCAACTTATTTGGCCGTTTTTATAATACGACTTACCTTTTGCTAACACCGCGGGTTTAAACAATTTTTTTATGAATCGCTCAGAAAGAGGAAACTGGGTAGCCTGCTCATTTTTAATTTCTTCAAAAATAGCCATTAAATCATTTTTTGATAAGTTAGCAGACATGTCACTCAAAGTATTAAAATTTAAAAACAATTTTTCCAGTATATGCCTTATCAACGCTGAGCTAAAGCAATATTATTTTTAAAATAAACTGGTTGGATCTGATTGGTTAGTAAAAAATTGGTTTATAAGGATTGTTTAATTTTACTAACTAAAAAAAGGCGTTTAAATTACAAAATAAAAACAATAAATTAACTTAACAGGGAGGTTTTGCTAGGAGTAGATCAGGTTTTTACTAACAAGGTAGCAATTTAATCAAATAGAGCAGGTTTAGTTAGTAAAAATACGATCCTTAGTAGTTTATCGGGCTTTTTTTGCTTTTTATCACCACGGAAGATCAGATTTTTACTAACTAATTAAGAGGGCTAGATCACTATTTAACTAACCTACCCCCCTTTACAGATCACGATATTACTAACTAATTAAAAGCACTTAATAGTTTAGTCAGTTGTTCTAAGCGCTTGTCTGTCATCACTTTATTATTAATTTTTATTGAAACGTCACCACTTTTAAGGTTACGTTGCACACTAATAAAGTCGTTTTCAAGCACAGCCTCACGCTTTAATGCTGTTTTAGGCTCTGCGGTTAATAGTTTAGTGATCAGCATAGCGCGCTTGTCGTCGGCTTCTAAGGCATTAACTTCATCATTGCTTGCAAGTTCTACAACTAACTCGTTAAATGCAACCTCGTCTCGCTCCTTTGCGTTAATCAGCTTTTTAGCGACTTCTCTACCAACATGATTAGCTGTTGGGTAAAGAGCTATAACATCGGCAGATATTTGCTCATACGCTTTAATAGCATCCGCAATGGCGGTATGCGATACCCCTTCAATAACGGCAATCTCGCGGTACGATCCTTTTTTGCCTTGTTGAATGAGTTCGTTTCGAGTTTGCTGATACGCTTGACCTAACTCCCAAAGACTTGGAGCAATGTATTGATCCGAAGAAACTGCTAACACTTTGGCATCTTGCTCATTAAAATCACTTGAACTCAAAACAAGATAATCTGCACCAGCCAAAATACAGGCTTTGCGACGTCTTGAGCCTGCAAGAACAAGACTCATATCACCTTGATCCCAAAGCAGGGCGGGGTGCTGATTACGTCCATCTTCTTTAATTGCAGGAAGTATATCGGATACCGACTTTTCGTTTAAAAGCGCTTGTACACGGCGGTTTTTGCCATAAACCTGAGTCGATTTTTCAATCTCGTTATGAGCAATCACTTTACAAACCAATGTAATTTCGCGATTAGGATCGCTTGGCGCAGGCATACGAATAACATCGCCTGCATTAGCTTGCTCTAAAAGAGCGTCTAAACTGCTACTGCCAACAGCGGTTGCAAAGGGATCTAAGCGGGTGTCATTTTTACGTTTTTTAGCCATTTTTAGTCAACATCCTTACTTAGGCGTATTTAATTTTGATTGTGTAGATTGCCAATTTGAACGAATTAGCATTTCGAGTTCGTCAACAACATCTTTGATATTTTCTTGTGCGCGCATTAACGATTCTCTACTCGCTAAACTGTCAGACGCTTTTTGATCAAAAATGGTATTAAACGAGGATGAACTCGCGGTAATTGCTGAACTGTGATTAATAGGGTAACTCATGACTTGGCGACCAAAGGCGCTTCTTACGTCTTTAACTATGTCACGTTGTGAGTGATTACCTTTTACATAATTGGTAACCAAAAATTGCATAAAGTCCCAACCATCGTGACCAAGAGCTGCAACAGTATGATAAATCTCACCTAAACGTTTTAAATATTTATTATTAGCATCAAAGTCTACCGCTTCAGGATGAACTGGTATAAGCATCGCTGTAGAAGCCATTAATGCATTATAAAACATAAAGTTAAGAGTAGGCGCTGTATCAATTAGTAAAATATCAAATTCATCTTTTACTGGCTCGATAACACGCTCTAACAGCTTATGGTAATGGCGAGTTTGCTCATAGTTTGAGGTGTCTTTAAGCAACGTTGCAGTTTCGTGTTCAAAATAAAAATCATCCATACCTGAGGGTAAAACACGAATATTAGGAATATGAGTTGGTAAAAAGGAGTTTGAAACAAATTCAGGCCAGGTTTCACCTTCTTCAAGATCAATGCAGTCACGCATTAAATCACCAACAGTAATTGGATCGGGCTCAGAAGATGGGAAAAAGCTAGATGATGACCCCTGCGGATCTAAATCGATAATACCAATTCGGTAACGCTTGATGTTAGTAGTGGCAAGTGCTGCAGCAATATTAACCATGCTCGTTGTTTTACCACAACCACCTTTTAGTGAATTAATAACAATAACTTGGAGTTTGTCTGTTGGTGCACGATGATCGGGTTTTATATCCATTATATCGGCCATGGCAAAAATATTAACCAACGTATAAGCGTAATGACCGTTTGCACCGCGTTTTATGTTTAAATCGTCAAAATCACCATTGTCATGGCGTCTTTTTAAGGTACGATTATTACAACCAAGTAAATCAGCAGCGGCTTTTTGGGTGTAGGTTCTTAATTCTTTTTCTTCAGACTTAAGATGGGCGCGGTAATGTTGAATACGTCCTTCTAGTGATTTTTCAGCAACTTCTGCGGTTGCTTTCAAAAGTCGGTAGGTATCTAGCGCATTATTATTGATAGACATACTTTATTCCTCAAAGTTAGGCGTTTAGTATAATGTCCATTCAATTAGCTGTAAACAACTATTTAAGGCGACATCCATTTTAAATACATGACATATAAAATAATTTTACGCCTTTAATATTGCTTAGTATAAATAAAGAAGTTTAAGTATGGTTAAATATATAAGGTATTAAAGGCTAAGGCCTTAAAATATACATATAACATTATGATTTATATAAACAATGTTAAAAAAACTGGATCAGCATTGTACGTGGTTAAGATCAGATCCTTATCTACTGGCAGATCACCTTTTTACTAAGCAAATATTTAGCAGCTTAGTTACGCACAGGTTAAGCACTGAGTTACTCACAAAATAGATGCTGTAGATCATGTTTTTACTAAGTAAATTATAAAGTTATGCACCCACCATCAGGAATAATAAGCGGTTTAATTAGTATAGATCTGATCTGTAGTAAGTACAGATCAGATCTATGCTAACTGGAACTAAGCTTATCCACAGGCCTGTCATTTTTACTGTCATTTGTCGTGCTAAATTTAAAAAAAAACACTTTGCAATGGACAAATTTATTCTTCAGTTAGTAAAAATTCGGTTTATTAAAGCCTAGTTAGTAAAAACCTGATCTGAAATCTCATGTTTTAACTTTTTCTTAGTAAAATATTGATCTGTGCATTTTATTTGAAGTCAGATCACTTTTATACTAACTTAAACATTTAACTTTTGTGGCTTTATGTGTTGTTATTAGCTGTCACAATAAAAACGGAAATAAAAACCATGAGCCGAAAGGTCAACATCTCGGTAGATAACTTGCCCGATACACTTAGGGGCCAAATTCACGGGGTGGAAAGTGCAATTGATAACGAAAGCTTAGCACTATTTACAGATAATAAAGATGTGCGAATTTCGATAGAAAATGCAGCCCATGGGTTACGCGCTTACTCTAACACATTTAACCATTATGATCTGTGGGGACGCTTTGTTCGCTCAGGACATAAAAAGCTGCCACTTGAAGAAGCCCCTAAAAAAACCATTATTACACGTAAGATATCTGAGAAAGTAGACGGTATTTTATACGATGGTGAAATTAAAATAACACCGGCTGTGGTAAGTACTCGTAAAGATGGTGAAGACGTAGAATACTTAGTTTGGCCATCAGATAGAGAAGAAAAAGTTGAGCGTGCACTTATTCGCCTTGCTTCAAAAGGTAAAATAGTAAAAATTAATTTTAAGTCCGGTATTCAATATGCCGTTGTGTTTTCTATGAACGAATTAGCACAAGAACTTAAAGCGGTAGGTCAATCTATGCCTTACCCACAAATTAAAGAATCGCTCGAAGCATTACAAGGTTCAAAACTTTCTTTTAAATATTCTGCTACTGACACTAAAAACTCTGATATTGATGATTCGTTCTACGAGTCGAACATGAACTTTTTATCGTCTTTACACTTTAGTGGTAAAAAAGGCCAAGGCGGAAATGTTAAATGTGTAGCGTGTTTAAATGCGTTTGTTCATAACATGATCGATAACCTTGAATATAAAGGTTATTATTTTAATAGTGCTCAAGAGTTAAAGCGCGGATTATCGCGTTGGATGATGCTACGTTTATATCATTTATGGCGCTATGCTGCCCCAGGAAAAACATACCATTTTAGACTGCTGTCTATTATGGAAAAATATGGCTCTATCTATTCAACTGATGATATTACCGAAAATAAATTAAAAGCACTGCGCCGTGATATGACTACCACGATGAAAGATTTAATAGAAAAAGGAGCAATATCTGAGTACAGCATTACTAATGTAAAAGATGATAAAACAGGTAATATTGTAGATTACACTTATGAAATGCACCCTTCTGATCAGTTTTGTGATGAAATACTGGCATTAAATAAACATAACAAGCGTATAGAGATACAAGGTGGTAAACGCATTGTTGAAAATGCAGTATTAATTGATGAAGATAAGCTGGAAGAAATTGTAGAAAAATAATTATATTAATTTTTACCAGTATTTATATTAAAGGCCACATTAAGTGGCCTTTTTAACATAATTACTTTGTTACTTGTTCTAAATATAATCGGTCTACCAGAAAGTCATACTCACGTTTTCGTGGATGTGATAACGGTTTTTCGTAACTCGGCAGTTGGCCATACTTAACATCGGGTTGTGGGTTTATAAGAATAAAAGGTAAGGCCGCACTAACATGATAACGATTTTGAGCCGTGTATCTAACATTAACTTGTGGGCTAACTCGGGTAGGGCGCCTAATTCGTAATTTTTCTTTTTCACCTAGACTGGCAACACGAACTTGTTCTTGAGCAACCAATGATTGCCATTTTTGCTGATCAATCATTCTTGGGTTTTTATACCCAGCGGACTTTTCGAGCATTTCAAGAGCCATCTTTTTTGTGAGTGTTTTAGTGGCGTGTTTATGCATCCAAGTAAAACGAACTGAAAAAGGGGATTCGCTTTCGCTATGAATTTTACGATAAGCGGCAAGCGTAATTAAATTTGGCATAGCATTATGTACGGCTTCAAATCGAGCATCGTTATTGTCTATCGCCAAAATACAATTTTTAAATGCCGCTTTTGCATTATTAACTTGAGCAATCCGATCAATAATAGCTTGTTTATTAGCGTCTTGTATAATTAATAAACCAGGGTGGCGCTTTAATACGCGACTACTCAGACCTGGCTTTTTATACATATCAGAAAAAGAATTTAAAATAGCCTTTTGTGCTAGTTCCCCTGTAATTTTAGATACTGCAATCGACTCGGGAATTATATTTTCCTCTATACTGCTTATTTCTGGCAGTTGATAGTATTCAGCTTTAGCAAACCCATATTCTTTAAGCTCCTCAATTAGCCTAAGCGTTAACTCATTGAGTAAATCAAACTGACTTCTAATTTGTACCTTCGTAACCATAACACCACCAAGAACACATCTTACTATTTCGCTATTTTCGCAAATAACCTTTTCTTTTGGTAGTTATTTCTTAAATATTACTCTAACGCTAAGATTAAAATTAGACTGGATAAAGTATGATGTGTTCTTTGTTGTTAGTGTGATCATTTTGATAATAATACTTTCTAACTTACTAATAGTTATATATAAATGCAGTGTGAAGGAGTAGGTATAAACCAGCAGAACTACTCAGCTAGCATATATATTTGAAACTACATAACTGACGGCTGATATATTTAATTTTAACTGTAAAGTTAAGAATACATATAGTTGATTTAAGTATGATGTGTTCCCTGTGTTAACATTATCTTATACAGCTTAGCTAAGTGGCTACAAGCAAAGCTTAATAAATACCACTCTTACTATTTATCCTACTGTTTTATAATGTATTAGTGTTCTTTATTTATATATTTATTATCAATAAAATAGTTAAATTTTAGATAATAATCCTATTTAAATTTAACTAATAACTAAATAATTGGTAAATAGTCGATTTAGTCCTTGAACAAAGCCCTCTGCATACGTTAATTTCAATACATCAGGTAATAGGAATGAGGAATGAACATGCAATCGTGGAACCCAAATAGTTGGAGAGAACTGCCAATACTGCAGCAGCCACAGTACCCAGATCAAGACGTATTAAAATCAGTAGAAGGCCAGCTTAAAAGCGCACCGCCTTTAGTGTTTGCAGAAGAGACTAGAAGTTTGTTTAAACAACTTGAAGATGTGTGTGAAGGCCGCGCATTTTTACTTCAAGGTGGTGATTGCGCAGAATCATTTAGTGACTTTAACGCTGCAAATATTCGCGATACATTTAAGACCATTTTACAAATGGCTGTTGTACTAACCTATGGCGGTAAATGCCCAGTTGTTAAAATTGCACGTATGGCAGGTCAATACGCTAAGCCACGCTCAGCCGACTTAGAAACAATAGACGGTGTTTCGTTACCATCTTACCGTGGTGATATAGTAAATAACTTTGAGTTTACTGAAGAAGCACGTATTCCAGACCCTCAGCGTTTAATGACCGCGTATCATCACAGTGCGGCAACACTCAACCTACTACGTGCTTTTGCACAAGGTGGGCTTGCTGACTTACATCAGGTTAACCGTTGGAACATGGGCTTTGTTGCTGCTAATCCACAAAAAGCAAAATACCAACAGCTGGCAGATAAAATTCAAGACGCTTTAGAATTCATGGAAGTATGTGGTATTAATTCAACTATAGCGCCAAGCTTAAAAGAAACAGATTTATATACATCACACGAAGCGTTATTGCTAGGCTATGAAGAGGCATTAACCCGTAGAGACCATTTATCAGGCGACTGGTACGATTGTTCAGCGCACTTTGTTTGGATTGGTGAGCGTACACGTCAGTTAGACCATGCTCATATTGAATTCTTTAAAGGTATTAAAAATCCAATTGGCGTTAAAGTTGGTCCAGGTATGGATCCTGACGAACTTATCCGTTTAATTGATGCACTAAACCCAGATAACATTCCTGGCAGGTTAACGCTCATTACACGAATGGGTGCAGATGTATTACCAGAGAAGCTACCGGCGCTTGTTCGCAAAGTACAGCAAGAAGGGCGTAAGGTAATTTGGAGCTCAGATCCAATGCATGGCAATACAGAGAAAGCCAGCTCAGGTTATAAAACTCGCAGCTTTGATAACATTATGCGCGAAATTAGTCAGTTCTTCGCTGTTCATAAAGCTGAAGGCTCATACGCAGGCGGTGTTCATTTAGAAATGACCGGACAACATGTTACAGAGTGTACCGGCGGTGCATATGGTTTATCGGATGATGACTTAGCGCAGCGTTACAAAACTCAATGCGACCCACGCTTAAATGCCGATCAAGTATTGGAGCTTGGCTTTCTAGTTGCAGACCTTTTAAAAGATGCGCGTAAATAATACGCCTTCTTAATATGTTAAAAGCCGCTATTATTTAGCGGCTTTTTTGTGTGTTGAGTGTAATTACATGCTTAAATCACATGTTGGTTTGTTAGTACTTACGACGTTCAAGACCTGTATCAGAAATGATTTTTGCTGAGATCTCTTCGACAGAGTGATGGGTAGAATTTAAATGAGCAATTTTATGCTTTTTATAGAGCATTTCAACTTCGCGCACTTCAATACGACACTGCCTAATTGATGCATATTTTGAATTTGCCATGCGTCTATCTCTGATTGCAGCCAATCTCTCAGGGTCAATAGTTAAACCAAACAGTTTATGCTTATAAGGCACTAAGCATTTTGGTAATCCTTCGCTTTCTAAATCGTCTTCGGTGATTGGATAATTGGCTGCTTTAATACCATATTGCAGGGCTAAATATAGGCTTGTAGGTGTTTTACCACTTCGGCTAACGCCAACCAAAATAATGTCGGCCTCAGCAAAGTTTTTAATATTACCGCCGTCATCATTCATTAAAGCATAGTTAACTGCATCAATTCTAAAGTCATAACTTTTCTCGTGTATAGAGTGTGTTCTGTGCACTTTAGGTACTGGGGCAACGTTCAATTCGCTTTCAATTTTTTCACTATACGTTGTTAAAAAGTCATACGAGACGGCATCTGCAGAGCGAATAATTTCCGATAATTTATGATTCACAAAGGTAAAAAACACTAATGGTTTTTCACCTTGCTTAGATGACGTTGCATTGATAAGCGCTTTAATTTCAAGTGCTTTTTCTTCTGTTTCTACAAAAGGGATTGTTTTATGATTAAATTCAACAGGAAATAAAGACAAGGTCGCATGACCAAACACTTCAGATGTGATTGCCGTGCCATCTGAAATATAAAACGCAGTTCTCATAAAGCCTCTTTTTTATTACATTTAATTTTAAAATAAGTGTATCACGGTTTACGTGAGGACGTTTGCCAGTGTAGAATGGGGGCGACCTTTATAAAAGGTTTTCTTTCTTAACTCTCACAGTTAGTACTACAATTTGTTTTTTGGAGAAAGATCCGTGCAAGAATACGTTCTCTGGTATCAAGAGCTTGGTATGCAAGATGTTCCTCGAGTTGGTGGTAAAAATGCCTCACTTGGTGAAATGATTTCAAACTTAGCTAACGCAGGTGTGCAAGTCCCAGGTGGTTTTGCTACTACCTCAGACGCTTTTAACGAGTTTTTAGAACAATCAGGACTCAACGCAAAAATTCACGACATTCTAGATACTCTTGATGTTGATGATGTAAACACACTCGCCAAAGTCGGCGCCGATATCCGTCAGTGGATTATCGATACCCCATTCCAACCTAGTCTAGATAAAGCAATCCGCGACGCATATAGCCAACTTCATGGTGATGCCGCTGCAGATGTTTCATTCGCTGTTCGTTCATCAGCTACTGCTGAAGATATGCCAGACGCCTCGTTTGCAGGACAACAAGAAACGTTCTTAAACGTTGTTGGTATTGATTCTGTAATGACAGCTATTAAACACGTATTCGCTTCGTTATTTAACGACCGCGCTATTTCTTATCGTGTTCACCAAGGCTACGATCATCGTGGTGTAGCGTTATCAGCGGGTATTCAACGCATGGTACGCTCTGATAAATCAGCATCAGGTGTAATGTTCAGTATTGATACTGAATCGGGCTTTGAAGATGTAGTGTTTATCACATCAAGCTATGGTTTGGGTGAAATGGTTGTACAGGGTGCGGTTAACCCAGATGAATTTTATGTTCATAAACCAACGCTACTTAAAAACAAGCCAGCTGTAGTACGTCGTAACATTGGCTCTAAAGCCATTCAAATGATTTACTCTCAAGACAAAGCTCATGGCAAACAAGTAGAAATTGTTGACGTAGACTCTGCACTTTCAAACAAATTTTCGATTACAGATGAAGAAGTGCAAGATCTTGCCAAACAAGCTGTAATCATTGAAAAGCATTACGGTCGTCCAATGGACATCGAATGGGCAAAAGATGGTAACGATGGCAAACTATATATAGTTCAAGCGCGTCCAGAAACTGTTCGTTCAAACGAAGACACTAACGTAATGGAACGCTTCCAACTAAATGGCAGCAGCAATGTTGTTGTTGAAGGCCGTGCAATTGGTCATAAAATTGGTAGTGGTGTTGTACGTGTACTTGATTCAATCAAAGAGATGGACCAAGTACAAGTAGGTGACATTTTAGTTACCGACATGACAGACCCTGATTGGGAACCTATTATGAAACGCGCGGCTGCGATTGTTACAAATCGTGGTGGTCGTACATGTCATGCTGCAATCATTGCACGTGAGTTAGGTATTCCAGCCGTTGTTGGTTGTGGTAATGCAACAGACTTAATTAAAGCTGGTCAGGAAGTTACTGTATCATGTGCCGAAGGCGATACAGGTTTCATCTACGAAGGTATTTTAGACTTTGAAGTACTTACTTCACGTGTTGACGAAATGCCTGAACTTCCAATGAAAGTAATGATGAACGTAGGTAACCCAGATCGCGCATTCGATTTTGCACGTTTACCACATTCAGGTGTTGGCCTTGCGCGCGTTGAGTTTATCATCAACCGTATGATTGGTGTTCACCCTAAAGCCTTATTAAACTTTGATGCACAAACAGATGCATTAAAAGCAGAAATCACAGACATGATTGCCGGTTACGAATCACCTGTTGAATTCTATATTGGTAAACTAGTTGAAGGTATTTCTACCTTAGGTTGTGCGTTTGCTCCAGAGCGTGTAATTGTTCGTATGTCTGATTTTAAATCAAACGAATACGCAAACTTAGTGGGCGGCCAGCAATACGAGCCAGAAGAAGAAAACCCAATGATTGGTTTCCGTGGCGCTGCACGTTATATCTCTGAAGACTTCCGTGATTGTTTTGCACTTGAGTGTGAAGCTATAAAACGCGTAAGAAACAGCATGGATATGACCAACATCGAAATCATGATCCCATTCGTACGTACCCTTGAAGAAGGTAAACGTGTTATTGAATTACTTGAAGAACATGGCCTTAAACGTGGCGAAAATGGTCTTAAAGTAATCATGATGTGTGAGCTTCCGTCAAATGCATTAATGGCTGAAGAATTCTTAGAATACTTCGATGGTTTCTCTATCGGTTCTAACGATTTAACACAGTTAACGCTTGGTCTTGATCGCGACTCAGGTTTAATTGCTCACCTATTTGATGAGCGTGACCCTGCAATCAAAAAGCTACTTTCTATGGCAATTAAAACAGCCAAAGAAAAAGGTAAATATGTAGGTATTTGTGGTCAAGGTCCTTCAGATCATGAAGACTTTGCAGCATGGTTAGTAGAGCAGGGCATTGACTCTGTTTCACTAAACCCAGATACAGTACTAGAAACATGGTTATACTTAGCAGACAAACTTGCTAAGTAAGTTACCTCGTTAAAAAATGCCAGCAACTGCTGGCATTTTTTATGACTAAAAATTAATTTTTTGCTAATTTTTTATCTAAATAGGCACACGAGCGAGTCAGTGCTTTTTGGCACCATGTTAAATACCCTCTAGCTTTAGGGTAATACATAGAAAAGCAGAATAAGCCTGCAATAAAAAATATTAACGATGGCCCGGGGACCACAGCAAACAATAACCCGAGTAAAATAAACAGTGTTCCGCTGATCTGCATTAGTAGTTTTTTCATATAAACCTCATAGTAGGCGTTTAACTTGATTATAATTGCAGCTGCTCATATATCGATAAAAAGAGTGTTACAAACTGTAAAATCTTCAATTTCTATTAGCCATCGCCATGATATAATTACACAAATGCATTAATAAGCGCCGCCATGATAGCAACGATTACACAACAAGATGCCGCGACCGAGCTTGTCGCAAATTATTTAAACACCATTAAAAATCAGGGCTTTACTGGAGATACTGACGCCAGTTATGCAACGAGACTGACTGCATCAACCGATAACAGTATTTATCAACAGCTTCCACAGGGTGTTATTTTTCCTAAAACCGAAAAAGATATTCAGGTAGCGCTGCAAATTGCATCGCAAGACCCTTTTTTATCGTTAACCTTTGGTCCTCGCGGTGGCGGCACAGGAACAAATGGCCAATCTTTAACGCCTGGTATTGTGGTTGATTTATCACGTTATATGCGTGAAATTCTCGAAATAAATGTTGAAGAAGGTTGGGTACGTGTTCAAACCGGTGTGATAAAAGATCAACTTAATGACTTTTTAAAACCGTATGGATTTTTCTTTTCACCCGACTTATCCACCAGTAACCGGGCTACTATTGGCGGTATGATCAGCACTGATGCATCGGGGCAAGGCTCCTTGGTTTACGGTAAAACCAGCGATCATGTTTTAGGGCTAACCACCTATTTGGTTGATGGCACCGCAATGTCTACCAGCCCAATTGATATAGATAAAGCAAAAATAATTGCCGATCAAGACACCTTAATTGGCAAACTTTACAAAACAGTGTTAGACATATCGCTTAATGAACGCGACGCTATATTAGCTAAGTTTCCACGGTTAAATCGATTTTTAACGGGTTATGACCTAGAGCATGTGCTAAGTGAAGACTTACAAACTTTTGATATGAGTCGCTTAATAACCGGATCAGAAGGCTCTTTAGGTATAGTTACTGAAGCAAAATTAAACCTAACACCTATCGCAGAATTTAAAACACTCATCAATATAAAATACGATAGCTTTGATTCTGCGCTTCGCCATTCACCATTTTTGGTTGCTGCCCGTGCAACCTCAGTTGAAACCGTTGACAGCAAAGTATTAAATCTTGCCCGCGAAGATATTATTTGGCATTCAGTATCGGACTTAATAACCGACGTTGCTAATAAAGATATGCAAGGACTCAACATGGTTGAGTTTAATGCTGTATCGCCAGAAGATATAAAAGACAAAGTAGATACATTATGCAAATTATTAGATGAGTGTGTTGCTAATCAAACTAATGGCGTTATTGGCTATCAGTTAACCAGTGATAAAAGCGATATACTAAAAATTTATGCAATGCGTAAAAAATCAGTGGGTTTGCTCGGTAATGTAAAAGGCAGCCAAAAGCCTCTCGCATTTGCAGAAGATACCGCCGTTCCACCAGAAAACTTAGCCGATTACATTGTTGAATTTAGAGCGCTACTCGATAGTCATAATTTACAATACGGTATGTTTGGCCATGTTGATGCGGGCGTTTTACATGTTAGGCCAGCACTTGATATGTGCGACCCAGAACAAGAAAAATTACTGCGTACTATTTCAGACGAAGTAGTAAAACTCACCGCCAAATACGGTGGTTTAATGTGGGGCGAACACGGTAAAGGTTACAGAAGTGAATACGGCCCTGAATTTTTTGGTGAGCATTTATTTACCCAATTACGAAAAATAAAATCGGCGTTTGACCCAAATAATAAAATAAATCCCGGTAAAATTTGTACACCGCTTGAAAGTAAGGACTTACTAGTTAGCGTTGATGGGCAAAAGCGTTCTTACTTTGACAAGCAAATATCTATTGATGTTAAGACCAGTTTTAACAATGCAATGACCTGTAATGGTAACGGCTTGTGTTTTAATTATGATGAAAACTCGCCAATGTGCCCGTCGTACAAAGTGACCGGTGATCGCCGTAATTCGCCAAAGGGTCGCGCGGGACTAATGCGCGAATGGTTACGTCTTCAAGAGTCAAAAGATGTTAATTTACTCGAGGTTGAAAAAGAGCTAAACAAAGGTGAAGTCATTACCTGGTGGGAGCGTTTTGTTCATAGCAGAGAAAAAAAACAAGGTGTTTACGATTTTTCACACGAAGTAAAAGCCTCAATGGATGAATGTTTAGCGTGTAAAGCATGTACGACTGCTTGCCCAATTAAAGTAGATGTGCCGACTTTCCGTGCTCGCTTTTTAAATTATTATCATAGTTATTATGCGCGACCACTCAAAGATTATTTAGTGGGTAATATCGAAAACAGCGCACCATTAATGGCAAAATTTGCGAGGGTTATAAACCCAATTGTTAAAACGTCATTAGTCAGTAGCCTGATTAAAAAAACCGTAGGCTATGTTGATACCCCACAGCTTAGTATTCCTGCACTCAATAAACGTATAAACAAAGCGCAAAAATTTAATTTAGAATTACTTAAAAAGTTAAGTGCCGATGAGCAAAATGATTATGTACTCATTGTTCAAGACCCATTCACCAGCTTTTACGAAGCAGAATTGGTTGAGAGTTTTATTACGTTAATTACACAGCTTGGGAAAAAACCAATGTTGTTACCATTTAAACCCAACGGTAAACCTCAGCACGTGAAAGGTTTTTTGCATGAGTTTAAGCTAACGGCAAAAAGTGCCGCAGAATTTTTAAATCAGCTGAATGATATTAATGCACCTTTAGTCGGCTTAGATGCGTCGTTAGTAATGTGTTATCGCGATGAATATAATACAATTTTAGAAAATAACCGTGGTGACTTTAATGTGCAACTTGCGCATGAATGGTTAGAAACGCAATCGTTCAGTGCTTTAAAAGCTAAACAATCTGATACTGAATTTACCTTGTTAAGCCACTGCACCGAAACTACCGCGCTACCTAAAGCCGCAAGTGTGTGGAAAAATATTTTTGATCAGCTTGGTTTAACATTAAACACCACAAGTACTGGGTGTTGTGGTATGGCCGGCACTTATGGTCATGAAGCACAAAACCAAGCTAACTCGCGAGCGCTTTATGAAATGAGTTGGAAGCCTATCGTTGATAAAAATAAACCTGAACAACTTTTATCAACCGGCTTTTCATGTCGTAGCCAAGTAAAACGTTATGAAAAATTTAAACCCAAGCATCCGATAGAATTACTAGCAAAAATGCTTAGTTAATAATTTAATTAAGTAAGCTGTAAAATAAAAAGGCGCAACTTATTATTAAGTTACGCCTTTTTATTTTTGCTTATTTAGTTTTTTTAGCAAAACTGTCTGCAATGGGTTTTGTACTTATACCATGAATAAATACACTAAATAAAATTGTGGTCATGGCAATGGTCGCAATTTGAAATTTGTTTTCTATTTGTGTGTCTATCACCATTAAGGTAAATACAATTGAAGCTAATCCTCTTGGCCCAAACCAAGCAAACGTTAAACGCTCTTTTATTTTTAATGACGTAAATTGCAGTGACAACATAACAGGAATTATTCTAATTAAGGTCGTACTTAATAATGCATACGTTATTATCTCTAAATTTAATTTAGGAATAACCAAGTAAGCACATACAAATCCAAATAAACACCAGATCATTAAAGAAGTAAAATCGGCAATATGCTCTGAGTCTTCAATTAATTCTTTAATTACTTTGTTGCTCGCATATTTATCAAATAAAAGCCCTGCAACAAACACAGCAATAAAACCACTGCCATGAAAATATTGCGTAAGTGAGAACACAGCCATAGCAAACCCCAATAATAAAAACGGACTTGTATTTTGGGCAAAGTAATGTCGCTTCATTGCAAAGTTTAAACACGGAATAAAAACAGCAATACTCAGAACAGCGGTTAATAATGCAATCCCCAACTCTGAGCCAAATATACTTAATGTTTGTGTTACGGTTACGGCAGACTCAGGTTTTTTCGCAAGTAAAATAAATACTAAAAATATAGGTACACACAAGCCATCGTTTAAACCACTTTCAGTATTGATGCCTTCGCGTATTTTTTCAGGCACTTTGGTATTACTTAATAACCCTTTACTTAACGCCGCATCGGTTGGGGTTAATATAATTGCTACCAAAGCTGCTTGAATTAATGAAAGCTCAGCAAATAAAAATAATGCGGTAGCAATCCCGAGTAATAAGGTTAAAGGTAAAGCAATAAATAAAAGTAAACTAGGATATTGAAAACTATGCCTTAATACCCCTAGTTTTGATTTTGCTGCATCGGTAAACAAAAATATACTGAGCGTTAATTCTATAAAGGGCAGTAAAAAACGTAAGCCATTTTTAAAATGTTCACTTTCGTTTGGGGCTATAAATGCCAGCAGTATACCCCCTATAACAAAAAACATTGGGCCGGTAATTTCAGTTTTTTCTAGTTGGCGTAACGTTAAAGAATAAATTAAAAATAACACACCAATAAAAGCAATAACTAAGTACTCCATTAAATTTTCCTTTTTAATCCAGATTTAGCACGCTCTTTAATATTTGTTTGAATATAAATTTGGTCGGTAGTGGCTATTTTTGCATGGCCTAAATCTTCAGATAAATGCTTTAATGGGCGAGTTTGAGCATCATGTGTTGCACCGGTATGTCGAAGCCAATGTGCTGTAGCGGCTTCAAGTTGTTCTGCATCATCTTTAAAACCATCATCAAGTAATGACTGCTGTGCAATATCAAAACTTTGTTGTACTAAACGGCGAATTTGCCTTACCGTCATACCACCTTGGCCACGAATTTTATGCACTAATGGGTCTGATTCATCAACACGGGGCAGGGCAGGTAACCCTCGATATAATCGGTAGCGTTTTAAATATTCAATAAAATCATCACTTAATGTTACATCGCGTAATTTATTACCTTTACCCATAATACGTAAAAACCAAAAGCCATCGTTGTCTTGCCAAAAGTGTGACATAACTGGGGACCACTGTGGTCGTTCTGATAACTCTGATATCCGTAAATATAAACCTTTTAAACAGGCTAGGGTAAATAGGTTTCTTTCATATTCTGGTTTTTGTTCACACAGATCACGCGTTACACCAAATACATATTCCCATTGAATATCGCTCAATGTATCGGGAATTTGAATCTGCGATTGCACTACTAAATAAGGGCTATTTTTTTTAACCACAGGAACAAAGTTAGCAAAGGTTTTTTCTTCTAAAATAGCAAACTTGTAAAATACATTTAGGGCAGTGAACATCGCCGATAGTGTTTGTTGACTCGCAATAGATTCTTTTTGCATAAAAGGGCGCCAGTTTTGGTTTAATCGACGAATTCCTTGCTCATCTTTATAACGCCACTGCACCGAAGTTGATGCCCACTTTTTATCCGGCTCAACCATAAAATCAACGTACGCTTCAATATCCTCACGCTTTAAATCGAATACTGATTTTTCAGCTATAAGCCATGACCACAAATAAAAACGTTCTAATTCATTGCGAAAACGACTATAGGTTGCTTCGGATTTTCGGCCATAAACATACAAAAACTGATATAAAAAATTAAGATCGGTCTTTGATTCAGTTACAGTCAAGCTTACTTGCTGTATAAAAGAGGCTAGTTCTGGATATTCTGATTGGAGTGTATTATCTTCAAGATGAGCAATTTGATAACGTAGTTGTTTTAATGTATCGACCAGAGCAACAAGCATAGTAATAAAATATATAATAAAATAATAGGCTTATAGGTTAACTTTAAAGTCCGATACTGTCTAGTATTGGACATAATGAATTTAATATTTTAGCTCAATTGCTAGTAAATTAAACATATACCTTATTAAGGGAAAAATCATGAAAAAACTTCTATTGTTGAGCATGCTGCTGATCACTGTTGCATTAAGTGGCTGCGCTACAACTGGCAGTGCTTCACCGGCCGAAAAACGTGCTTTAGTACAAAGCATGAAATCGAATACATTAAGTGCTCTTTATGTTAAAAAGCCAGATGTTAAAACCCAAATTGCCAATTCAGCCGGTTATGCCGTTTTTGATAATGCCAATGTAAATGTCATTTTAGCCAGTTTTGGTGGTGGGTATGGTGTAGTAAAAAATAACTTAACTGGTAAATCTACCTATATGAATATGGGTGAAGCCGGTTTAGGCTTAGGTTTAGGCGTTAAAGACTTCAATATTGTGATGGTTTTTCACGATCAAGCTGCGTTAAATAGATTTATTAAACATGGTTGGGCATTCGGCGGAAATGCAGATGCTGCTGCAAAATACCAAGATAAGGGTGGCGCTTTAGTTGCCGAAGCCATTGCAGACCAAGTTACTGTATACTCTTTAACCGAAAGTGGCCTTGCACTACAAGCCGTTTTAAAAGGCACTAAATTTTGGGTAGATTCTGAGCTAAACTAAGCTATCAAAACCCTATCATAAGTGGGCTAGTTTGTGTGATTACGCCCACTTTAATTTAAACACCTCAATTTAACATAACGTAATTTATAGGCTGTTATTCTATTCCCTAAAGCATTACATACTATATTTATCTAATCACGACTCATTTCATCCATATACTTCTTTGTCAAAATTGAGCTTTGTATCCACGTACAAGTTAATTGAATTAAGATTTTTAAATCTTTAAGATCATGGTTTTCCCATTTTCTAACATAGTGTGTTTCATCATTACCAAGCCATACAGCTCTGTTTGCACAGTTTTTTAGATTTTCATCTGTTACATAATTATTTATAACACGACTTAATTGATTTGATTTTATGTCTTCTTCTTTATCTGGTTTTATACTTATACAATAATCTTTAATTAAATATTCAAGGGCTTTTCTATAGCCAATACCTGCCAATTCATCCAATTGTTTAGATTCAGCTTCACTAGCTTGAGTGAATATTTTTTCAAATGATTCTGAAGTATTAACTATTTCTTGTTCAATATTTGGAGCATTAAAGACATTAGGAATTGAATGATCAAATTTGAAATTATGATTATATGTTCCGTGAGTTTTACTGTAACGGCTAATATAAAATCGTGCGCAACTTAGGTTCATGCACTCCATAACAAGTTCCAGTTTTGTTTTTCTATTTTCAATATCAACAGTGAGTTTTGCAAAAATATTTGCTGGCAATTGTGCTTGATTACAAATAGGACATTTATCTGGAGCTCTATCTATATCAACCGTAATGCCGCAATCTAATTTAATCCTCTTATGCATTTTAATTTTTCCTTTTTAAATCATTATCAAATGCTTCAGCTAATTTCTCCGTTTCACTAAACACGGTGTTCCAATATTTAATCCGGGTGTCGGCATCAAGATCAGTAAAGTCGTTTCTGTCTGGGATTTTTCCGTAAGGTAAGTTGACTACAAATTCTTTTGATGGGGTGATCATCACAACGTTGTCGTAATTTTGTGGCGACACTTTTCGTTTTAAATTTTTATCAAACCACCCTGCTTTTGGGTCGCTGTTAAAATGCGGATACAAAATTAAGCCTGGGTTATTAATTTTTAAATCAAAGTGATAGTCAATAATGCCGCCATCGCGGTAAATTCCTGGTGGCGAACCGGCAATATTTTTTATACCTTGCATTACTAGTGGTATAGAGCCCGATGCAAGTAAGGCATCTTTTAAATTTGTTTGTGTGAGTGCGATATTTTTGGTTTTAAAATTGTAGCTGTCGGTAATACTTAAATTACTATTGGGCGCGCCAAAAACAAAACGCTCATATTGCGAGCCTAATAATTTTCGATTAATTCTGTTAAGCATATAACTTTTTGATAAACCCAAAAGCTGTATTAATTTATGTTCGCTGGCAATAAAGCCGTTAGATTTTGCGACAATAAAATGCGCTTTAAAAACAGGATTATTTATAATTTCAGTAACGCCATCATCACCAAATACATCATCTAATAATGCGCGGGCTTTTAGTGTGATTTCAGCGGGCGTTGGTTTATTACTAGAATATCGGGTTTGTGAATACGATTTTGCTAACCGCTTAATGGCTGCAACCGGGTCGTTTTGTGCAAAACAGGCTGAACGAAAAGCCCCAGCAGATGAGCCAATTAAATTAAGCGGTTGGGTGCGATGTTTAAAAAATTCGCCAAATATATATTTGTCTAAACCAAATAAGGTAAACCATTTAGGGCCACCACTTGCCCCTAAAAAAGAGGTAAAAAGCTCAGGCTTAAACCCTTGTTCGTTTATTATTTTTGCTGCAGTTTTACCCGCATAAATGTCGATCATCTAAAAATACTACCTGTAGAGTCGCAGTTTAATGTTGTTAAAGCCAAACTTAAAAATGAATACTTATGCAATAACAAGTTTAAACTTTAATCTTAATCCCAAATTCCGTCTTCACATTTACCCTGCACTTTTACGTTTTTTACCTTAAACTCAGGCTCTATGCCTTTGTCTCTTTGTGCGTGGTAGTCGTTAGTAACAGACAAAATAGTCGGTGTGAGTAGTATAATAGCGATTACGTTTACTACTGTCATTAACCCTAGAGCAATATCAGCTAAATCCCATACTTGTTTTAAGGTGGCTGATGCGCCCCACAACATCATTGATAAATAAAGCAAAGTATAAATACCGCGCCCTACTTTGTTATCGAGCTTAAATAAGTGGAGGTTACTTTCGGCGTAGGCGTAGTTAGCAACTACCGAAGTAAAAGCAAATAAAGTAATGGCAGCGGCTACAAAATACACGCCGCCTTGCGCTAAGTGAGAGGTCATGGCGCTTTGTGTTAAGCGTATGCCTTCCATTTCACCGCTTATGTCTACATCGGCCAATAAAATAATAACGGCGGTACAACTACACAATACAATGGTATCGAAAAACACCCCTAACATTTGTATATAGCCTTGCGTAGCTGGGTGGTTTGGCATTGGACTGGCACTTGCCGATGCATGCGGCACACTTCCCGCGCCAGCCTCATTAGAATATAAACCGCGTTGTATACCATTTTTAATGGCTGCACCCATGGCGCCTGCACCAGCTTCTTGCAAGCCAAACGCTGATAAAAATATATCTTTAAGCATGGCAGGTACTTGGGTGAAGTTAATCAGTGTAATTACTACAGCAACAAGCACAAACACGATGCCCATAACAGGCACTACTCGCTCGGCGAATCGGGCAATGGCTTTAAAGCCACCTAAAATAATGGAGCCCGCTAAGAGTGTGATCACAACTCCTGAGTAAAAAGTAGGTATTTCGAACGCGTAATTGAGTGCATCAGTAATGGTGTTGGTTTGCATGGCGCTAAAGGTAAAGCCGTAACCTAAAAATAAACAGGCGGCAAACACAATAGCAAATGCACGACTGCCTAAGCCTTGTTGAATATAGTACGCAGGGCCACCTCTGAATTCGCCATTGCTGTCGCGAATTTTATATACCTGGCCTAAAATACTTTCTGCAAATCCGGTTGCCATGCCCAGTATAGCAATGACCCACATCCAAAATATGGCGCCGCTACCACCGAGTGATATTGCTACAGCCACTCCGGCTAAATTACCTGTGCCTACTCGAGCACACAGCCCAGTACAGAGCGCTTGAAATGATGAAATATCGTTTTTATTACACTTACTACTGCCTTTTAGCAGGCTAAACATGTGCTTAAATTTAACTAGTTGAATTGCTTTTAAGCGTACTGAAAACCAAATACCTGCAAATAGTAGTATATAAATTAGTATTTGGCCTTCTCCCCATAATAGGTCATTTACACTTTTTACTACGGTATCGAACATGGGCTAATCCTTTTTATTTATTATGTTTTTACTCAGCGAGTAGTTGAGTAATTTGCATTTAATAATGCATGTTAGCCATAGCTTAGCGGAGCTAAGCTGCCTTAGAATGTTGACTTAGAGGTAGGTTATTTACTTTGCAGGTGTATACCCGCAATCATGCATCTAACCGAACCTCCCGCCGACTCTATGGTTGGTATAGGTAACGGAACAAGTTTAGCTGTTTTTTGTATTTCTACTTTTTGCTCGGTTGTAAGTGCATTAAACGCCGTTTGTGAGAGGGCTAAAATACGACCATTTGTACCTTGTAGCTCAATTGCATTGCCACAAAAGCTACTTATTTGCTCACTAGTTAAGTTTATGACTTCTAAATGGCTTTGTATAAAATGGCTAGTTAATTGTTTGTGCTGACTATTTGGCACCATATTTAAGCTGATCATGGCAAACTCTGTGGCTACACACATCAATACATTAGTATGATAAACCGAAGTACCTTGCTCATCGTAGGCGTTAAACACAACAGGTTTTAGCTTTAATTGCTCGCATACTGTATTAACTACAGCTTTATTAGTGCGCTTAGATTCTACTGCATAAGCAAGCTTATGTAGGTGGTCAATAACAAGCGAACCTGTACCTTCTAGAAATGCATTTTCTTTCGATAAAAATGAATAATCAGTCACAGACAACACTTTATAGTGATTAGTCAAAAAATCAATAATATCTTTTCGATATTCTAACCTTCTGTTTTCTGCGTACATTGGGTATATAACTAGCTCGCCACTTTGATGGGTAGAAAACCAATTATTTGGAAACACAGAATCGGGCGTGTGCGTATGTTCGTCTTCAAAAAGATGAACTGTTACGCCCTCGTTTTGTAATAGTTTAACCGCATTAGTTACTTCGTCAAAGGCAAGCTGACTCTGGTTTTGTGAGTTGCAGGTACTTTGAAACGTATTGTCTAACATAGTTTGTGGGTTAGATGTAAAGTGATGCGGGCGCACCATAACCACAGCTGTTGGTGCTTGCTTTATGTGGCTCATGCGACTTGCTCTTGCTTAGTTGTTTTTGATGTTTGCGCACTATTAAGTACCGAAAATAAATTACGCGGATCGGCTTGTTGTGTAATTAAATCAAGTAATGAAAACTCACCCGCAGCCACCAGCGCGTCTTTAATATAAACCAGCGCGGTAAAGTCTTCGCTCGCAAAACCTACCCCATCAAAAATAGTAAGCTCGTCGTTACTTGTACGACCAGGTGTTTGTTTATTAATTACTTTATGAAACTCGGTCACGGCAAAACTACTGCTCATTTGTTGAATTTCGCCCTCTATTCTGGTTTGCGGCTCATACTCTAAAAATACATTAGCGCGTTCCAGTAAAGCTGAATCAAGCTCAGTTTTCCCAGGGCAGTCGCCACCAATCGCATTAATATGAACACCTTGCGGGATCATATCGCTGGTTAAAATAGTGGCATTTTTTTTATCGGCTGTGCAGGTTGTAATAATGTGCGCACCTTGCACGGCTTCTTCTGCGTTATTGCATATAGTCACATTTAAACCATAGCCACTTAAGTTGTTGTAGGCTTTTTTAGAGGCGTTTTTATCAATATCGTATAAACGAATGTGGGTAATGCCTAATACGGCTTTAAAAGCCAATGCCTGAAACTCAGACTGTGCACCATTACCAATTAATGTAAGCGTTGTTGAGTGTTTGGGTGCTAAATACTTTGCCACAAGCGCCGATGTAGCCGCTGTGCGTAAGGCCGTGAGTAAGCACATTTCGCTGATCATAACCGGATAGCCGCTATCAACATCCGATAAAATACCAAACGCGGCCACGGTTTGAAGTTCTTTAAAGGTGTTTTTTGGATGACCATTTACATATTTACAGCTAAACATTTTACCGTCGCTTACGGGCATAAGCTCTATTACGCCATCCGTAGAGTGCGCCGCATAACGTGGCGATTTATCAAATTCGTCCCAGCGAGCAAAGTCGCGTTCTAATCTTTGGGTAAGCTCAAGCAAAACGTTTTCTATTCCGACTTTAGTTATAAGTTTAGCCATTGCCTGTACGCTAACAAATGGAACACCTTGTTTTGGCTCTGCTATAAAATGACTCATAAACACCTCTTTAATGACTATATAAGTTAATTGAAATAAGTTTATAGGCCAGAGGTGACAGTTAAAATGCCAAAAGTTTATACAAATAATGTTATTTTTTAGCAAATTGCTATGCAATAAAGTACAAATTTAGTAATTTGTAATAAACACATAACCCAAGGCGTTTTATGACCCCTTACATTTACGACTCCTTAGATAACGCATTAATAGCCGAATTACGAAAAGATGGCCGCGCTTCTATTTCAGCCCTAGCCGATGTTTTAAAGGTGTCACGCGGGACGGTGCAAAATCGCTTAGACCGTTTAGTTTCATCGGGCGCTATATTAGGCTTTACGGTGCGTGTACATGAACACATCGAAACCGAGGCTGTAAGAGCAATAATGATGGTGGAAGTGGTGGGAAAATCTACATCGCAGGTAATTAAAACCCTTCGCGGCATACCAGAGCTAACAAAGTTACATACAACCAACGGTGCTTGGGATTTAGTGGCTGAAATACAGGCTGCAAATTTAGGTGAGTTTGATGGCGTACTTAGGCAAGTGCGCGAAATAGAAGGCATTTTAAATAGCGAAACCAGTATATTATTATCATCTACTTAGGTTTTATTAACGCCATGTTTTACTTAAAGTATTTTAGGCAATACTCGGGTTATTTATTAGGTAATGGAGTAGGCAATGAATAAGCTTTCTATTCGGTATTATTCGCAAGATATAAAGCGCCACCAGCATAATTACCATCAACTTGTTTTACCCTTACACGGTGAAATTTTCATAACGTTAAATAATGACTTTAAAACAACGGTTAGTACGGGTAGTTGTATCGTTATAGAGAAAAACGTGGTGCATGCCTTTACGGCCGATGAAGCCGCGCGTTTTATTGTGGCAGATTTAGACGCGCTACCTGAAAACCTTATTCATCTTTTATGCCCTAAAATCTCAATAGATAGTCGTTTATTAAGTTACTTACAGTTTATAGAGCAGCAACTGCTTTTTGTTAGCGATGAAAAGCTTACTAGTTCAACCTTTGATTTATTTTACTTATTACTTTGTGAGCAAAGTAGCCACAGTAATATTGATAAGCGAATAGATAATGTAATAACCATTGTTAAGCAAAACTTAGCGTACCCCTACACGTTAAAAGAGCTGGCCGATATAGCCTGTTTAAGCGTTACGCAATTTAAAACTGTGTTTAAAAAAAGTACCACTATGAGTGCACTGCAATATTTAACTATGTTGCGAATGCAGCACGCTCGCGCCCTTTTAACCCATTCAGACTTACCGATTGCTTTAGTAGGCGAGCGCATTGGTTATAACGATGCCTCTGCGTTTAGCCGCCGGTTTAATTTATACTTTGGTCAGCCACCTAAAGCATTTGCAAAGCAATAATATAGATAACCTAAACACGAGATAATAAATCAAGCTTAAGCAGAGCGTAGGTTAAATTACGTCATAGCAAACAATAACACCGTCTTTTTAGCACATTTTTTAAAAGCCTGTATTGATACACTCAGTAAATAGTATTTACGGAGGATAATTAATGGCAACACACATAGGTTTTTTAGCAATATTTTCGTGGGGGCTTTTAGCTTTACTGGGTAATTTAACCAAAGCGCTCCCTGCTTTTCAGTTACTTTTTATGTGTTTTGCACTCTCTTTTATTATTTTATTAGTAAAGCGTTTTGCTTCAAAACAGCCATTATTAACCCCTCCTAAGCTTTCTAAAAAACAAATGATAATAGGTGTTACTGGTTTATTTGGTTTTCACTTTTGTTATTTTATGGCTTTAAAGTACGGCCCCTTAATAGAGGTAAGCTTAATAGTGTATCTTTGGCCATTATTACTGGGTGTATTTGTGGCTACCCCAGGGTCTAAATTTAAAGCAATATTAGGCGGATTACTGGGGTTTTTAGGCACGCTTAGTTTAATTACCGATGGCAGTGGATTATCTATCAATAGTGAGTATTACTTAGGGTACTTTTTTGCAGGTTGCTGCGCAGTACTTTGGTCTAGTTATTCTTATTTAATGTCGCAATTTGATAGCCATGTAGATGACATAGGCTGGCTTTCACTTATTGTGGCAGTGCTTGCCCTTTTTGCACATTTTTATTTTGAAACAACCGTTATTAGTTTGTCTGTCTCACAATGGCTAGGTGCTATTTTATTGGGATTAGGCCCAGTGGGTGGTGCATTTTATTTATGGGATCATGGCTTAAAGTTTGGTAACCGCTCGCTATTAGCCTCATTGAGTTTTTTAACGCCGGTGCTCTCTACCTTTATTTTAATACTCGCCTCGCAGGCTCCCTTGAGTTGGTCAGTATTTATAGCTTTAGCGCTTATTTTATTAGGGGCGGCGATTAGCAATAAAAGGCCATCGATAAGTTTAAAAAAAGCATAGTTTTAATTTTACCAACGCTTAAACTTAAGGTAATTTAAGTTTAAGCGTTAATATACAGCTACATGGCGTAGCTGTGTGCATAATCTACTATACGTGTATTTTGGCTTTTTAAATAAGCGCGTCCTGCTTTTACACCTAGCTTATGATCAAAGCGTAAATCGTCGTTAGAGCTGCCTAACAATTTGCTATGTAGCTTTTCGTCTGCAAAAATTTGTATAATTTCTACATCACTAGGCGGATTGGCTATAAATGATAGCTCGTCTAGGTATGCTTGCTCGTGTTGAATCAAGTAATCAAGTGTTTTTGGGCAGTAGCCTGATGCACATGCAAATGTTCTTAGCTTTTGAACCCATGCAGTTTGCGCTTGAAAATTCTCATCAACGGTTCTTATTACCACGATTTTTCGTGCGCCACGGTTATAAGCTTCGCGTACAGGCAATGGCGCAGCCAAGCCGCCATCTAAATAAAAATCTTCATTCGATTGCTCTGCAGCTAAATGTGCTTCGTTTGCCGCTTTTGAGCCTAACCAAGGAGTGAGTTGAACACCTTGTTTATACAAAAAAGGTAAAGCACTTGAGGCTTTTAATAGTTCTCGCCAGTGTTTACCATCGCCAGTAGGAGATAAATAATACGGTTTACGATCACGTGCATTGGTTGTAGTGATCAGGAGTTCTCTATTACCAAGGCTATTTTTTGCTGTTTTAAAGTCTAATGCTCTATTAACCTCAGTGGTTTTTTCGAAATACCAATCTAAGTCAACAATGTGTTTACCCATTAGGCCTCGACCTAACTGAAAAAAACGTTTATGACGGGAAAGCCCTCTGATCAAGCGTTTTGCGTAGCCTTTTTGACGCGCTAAATAACTGGTTAAATTTTGCGAGCCAGCAGACGTGCCTATAAATAAATCAAACGGGTCGTAATTTTGCTCTAACCACGCGTCAAGTACACCGGCTGTGAATATCCCTCGCTGCCCTCCACCTTCAGCAATCAATGCAGTTTTAGGGTGCATAGGCTTATTGAATGTGTGTGGAGCAACATTTATTTGAGATTTCACGGTGTACCTCTTAGTTGTTAACTTAACGGAATATGGTTTTATTTTAACGTGCTTGATTAAATCCTTAAAACAGATTAATTGAATCAGTTCGATTGAAAATATAAATCATTTATTTGTACTCAATCTTTATTCGATTCTCTATTTGGTTATTAGTGTAACTATGGTTGCGTGTACGCTTGCTTAATAAACAGCTTAGTTCTTTATTTCCATTAGTATTTTTAACGCACGATGACGTTTTTCATCGTCATATAAATCGTTGGTGAATATAAGCTCATCGACCTCTAATTGGTTCACGATCATTTCTAATTTGTGTTTAATACTCGCTGGCCCACCAGTAACACTTAATCCTAAAAAGCTCTCAACATGAGTACGCTCTTGTTCGCTCCACAAGCCTTCCATTGTTGCTACTGGGGGCTTTAACCACAACTCGTCGCCTCTAATTAATGATAGCACTCGCTGTTTTGAAGTTGTTGATAAGTATTGTGCTTCTTCATCTGTATCGGCAGCCACTAAAGGTAATGCCAACATTACATAAGGCTTAGCTAATACATTTGATGGTTTAAATTCTCGTTTATATAAGGCTATTGCATCATGTACAAAACGCGGTGCAAAGTGCCCCGCAAATACATAGGGTAATCCTTTTTGCGCTGCTAACTGGGCGCTAAATAAACTTGAGCCTAAAAGCCAAATAGGCACATTAGTGTTCTCACCAGGAATTGCTCGTACACGCTTAGTTCCCTCATATGGACCTAATAATGTTTGTAACTCGCTTACTTCATTAGGAAAGTTTTCAGCGCGGCTAATGTCGTTATTTAATGCGCGACTTGTCACCGGATCGCTACCCGGGGCGCGCCCTAGCCCTAAATCAATTCGACCAGGATATAAACTTTCTAAGGTACCAAATTGCTCAGCCACAACTAAAGGCGCATGATTTGGTAGCATAATTCCACCCGACCCTACGCGTATCTTTTTAGTTTTACCGGCTATGTGCCCTACTAAAATTGAAGTGGCGGCACAAACAATCCCTGGCATATTATGATGCTCGGCTAACCAAAAACGGTTAAAACCTAATTGGTCTGCTTTTTGTGCGTAGGCTGTACTTTTGTTTAAGGTGTCACTAACAGTGGCACCTTTAGACATAGGCGCCAATTCTAGTAACGAAAAAGGGGTAGAAGTTAACACAATCGCCGCTCCTTAAATGCAGATAATTTAGGTGCTGCAATGCCACATACTTAAAACTAGTAACTGGGGCTTTTTATTCGTTATTCAACATGTTTTAGCACATAGATATAAAAACTTAAACTCACAGCAAATCAATGACTTTTTACATACTGCCCAACAAATGATCAAAAACATGGGTTGATCCGCCATTCATTACTTGGCATAACTGATACAAAACGCATATACTGTACACTTATACAGTATATGCGTTTTAGGTTGTGTTATGTTTGTTATTCCCATTTATATAGAGGCCGGTGTTTGCGGGTTTGAATCGCCTGCAGCGCAGTATAGTGAGTTAGGGATATCACTCGACGAGCTATTAATAAAACACCCAGATGCCACCTTTATTGGCGTTGCCTCCGGATGCTCTATGCAAGAAATTGGTATTTTTGAGGGCGACTTACTGTTAGTTGACCGTGCTGAAATTCCCAAAGATGGGGATGTTATTGTGGCAAACTTAAATGGTTTATTTGTATGTAAGCTGCTAGATAAAACTAATGCGCGGCTGCTCTCGGCGTCTGCTGCTTATAAGCCCGTGCAATTAACCGAGTCTGATGAATTTCAACTTGAAGGCGTGGTAACCCGCTCAATTAGGTTGCACCGCCAAAGCCCTGAGTTACTTTCATGTATGCCTTAGTTGATGCCGTGGCGTTTTATGCCAGCGCCGAAAAAGTATTCGACCCGGCTATTCGCTCAAAGCCGGTAGTGGTGCTTACCAATAACGATGGCTGCGTGTGTGCGGTATGCCCGATTGCCCGTAAGCTTAATATTCCTAAATTTGGCCCCTACTTTAAAGTAAAGCAATTACTAGCAAAACATCAGGTGGTTGTGCGCTCATCTAACTACGAGCTGTACGCTAATTTAAGCGATAGAATGATGAACGTTATTGCTCGCTTTTGCGATACCCAGCATATTTACAGTATTGACGAATCGTTTTTGCACTTTAAAGGCTACAAAGACGTTGTCAAAGATTGGCATACTTATGGACACCTCATAAGACGAACCGTATGGCGCGAAACAAAGCTCCCCGTGGGCGTTGGATTTGGGCCAACGCCGACCTTAGCCAAAGCCGCGAATCATGCCGCTAAAAAGCTAACTGGCTTTAATGGGGTCGCCCTGATTGATGATGAAGCAAGCCGACAAGCTATTTTACAACGTATGCACTGCCAAGATGTATGGGGAGTGGGTAAACGTTTAGCTAAAAAGCTGGCGCTAATGAATATTAATACTGCGTGGCAACTGGCTGAGCAAAGTCCAAAAACAATTCGTCGCCAATTTAGTGTGGTGCTTGAGCGCACAGTTAAAGAGCTCAATGGCATTACCTGTTTAAACTGGGATGATGTGCGCCAAGACAAACAAGCTATTTTTTCAACACGTAGTTTTGGCCAGCGCCTTAGCGATCCTGATGCAGTGAGAACTGCATTAATAAATCATGCCAGCGTGGTTGCACAAAAATTAAGAGCGCAACAGTCGCTCACTCATCGTATTTATATTTTTGCGGCCAGCTCGTCACATGAGCAAGCCTTTTATAAAAAGTCAGCTATGCATCAATTTGATCCGCCCACTAACGATACCCGTGTTATAGCGAGTGCCGTATCAAAGAGTTTTGAGCAGATATATCAGCCGGGTATTCGTTTTTATAAATGCGGGGTCGGTGCGTTAGAGCTCAGCCCGCAGCAGTTTCAACAACATACGTTATTTGAGCAACAAACCGATAACCCGCAGTTAATGGGCTGCTTAGATGCGATAAATCATCGCTTTGGTAAAGGAATGCTTAGCGTGGCAAGCAGCCAACTAAACGAACGCTGGCATATGAATAGAGCTTTTTTATCGCCACAATATACAACCCGTTGGCGCGATATTCCTAAAATACAGTGTTAGTCAGCAACTTTAATAAATTCGCATTCAACACTTGGGTTATCTAAGGTGTATTTAAGGGTGTTATCGGTTAAAAAAGTAATAGTTTGTTTAATGGTTCTTTCGTGAATTGGATTATCACATCGGCTCATACGTAAGCCGTTTTCTAGGCCATCAGTTTTGTATTTAAGTGAGCTGGTAATAAAACAATAATTAGGCTTTTGAATAGTACGAGTGCCATTGTGTAATGAGTTAAACAAAATCTCTTTACCTAAGCTAAAACCTTGCTCAGGATCTTCAGGGTTATTAAATTGCAATCGACTATTAGTGCATAAACCCGAGTTACTTGAGGTAACTTCGTAATTACCTAGCTTAGTTTTTAATAGTGGAATAAAGCGAGTTTTATTACTTGGGCCTGCCACTGCATAACAGCTAAAAAGGCTTATGGTAAGTAAAACCAGTGTGAAAAATTTCATTATAAGCTCTATCCTCGTGTATCAACCATGATCAAGCACTGTGACTATGCTTAGCTATTTCTAACTATAACAGAGATTTACTATAAAAGATGCGAAGTCGTTACGTTATGAACTGCCGCGCAAAGACTAATTTAAAATACGTAGCTAACAACAAATACGATTAAACTAGGGTCTGTTTACCTTTGCGGATTAAAATTTGTTCAAACTAGGGGCGGTTTAATCGCGGCGCGAGATTTGTAACCTAGTGGGCTAAGTAAAAACCGAGCAACAAAGAGTAAGTCGCCCCTAGGCAGAACCATACGGGCAGCGCCTGTTTGGCATTGATGCTACGTTATCGCCTATTTATGGGGAATAACCACACCACATAGGCTCTGCCTTGCCTAAATACCAAACAGACTGCTGCAAATTTAACCTTGAAAGGTCAACAGACCCTAGGTGTAAGCTTTATTATCTAAAGGAGGAAGTAAAATGCATTACCTGTGATTAAGTAATGCATTGATAATAAGCTGAGTTTATTGCCAGTACTTAGCAAATAACTGCGGGTAACTTTGTTTTAAAAACTTAGGCTTGTCTTTAAAGCGTTTGCCTTTAGGTTGTTCAAGCCCTGAGGGAATAAACGGTAACTCATCGTCATTACGTTCTTCATATAACAAACCTGCAATTAGGTCATACTCATCTAAATACGGGTAAGGTTGCTCGTTTAAAAAATAAAGCGGTGTGCACTGAGCTAAGCTATCTGGGTTTTCTAGTGCGGCTTTAAATACGGCTTCACCACGGGATATTAACCAACAACGAAATTCTGAAAAGCCATATTCGTCATTACAGCCTGCCATGACAAACGCCGCACCAAATAAATCCCAGGTATAACTTTGGCGCATACAAATACTAAACTGCTTATCAAATTCAATTAATTGCTCATCTGATAAGTCACTCAGTGCCAACTTAAGCGATTGGCACACTGAATCGGGCTCTGCGGTTTTATCTTCCACAGTAACCAATCGCCAAAAATCAGTTAAGGTTAGCTCACTCATGCAAGGATCTCTTTTACCCGACCCACTTGGCCGTCTTCTAATTGTACTTTAATACCATGCGGGTGATTAGGCGACTTGGTTAATAAACGCGACACAATACCATTAGTTAATGTACCACTGCGTTGATCTTGTTTAAGCACAATATTAACCTCTGTGCCGGGTGTTATTTGTGAACGTGTTGGAACAGCCATATATAATCTCTTTTGCTATTTTTGGGGATTATAGCCTGCTTAATAAAATCTCTCTATTAAAGCTTTTACTAGGCCTATAAATGCCTGAACTACGTTAAAATGAAGAATAGCTAAACAAAAACAACATACCTATTTTTACTTCTTAAAAAATGAAATGGCATTGTTTTTTATATGAATATTTAAACTAGCTAATACATTACAAATAAGCTGCTCAATGTAATCTAGCTGATTTTTTTGTTTTGCCTGCTCTAGTGCGATAGCATCAATAAAATAACAGCTTACGGTAAACTTTGATGGTAAATTATTTAAATCTGCCGAATGGGTAAGAAAGCTAAAGCCCTCAACATTATCTTTTATTTGCTCGCAAGCCAGTGTTAATTGCTGACGAATACGTTTATCTAGCTGCTTTTGGGTTTTGGTCATTGTTTATTACTGCTCAGCGGTTTGTTGCTTTTTAAATTCTTTGTAGCTGTCTTGTTGTTGTTTAACACATTCATGGTATTCCTTGTCAGCCATATGACTGCACTCACTTAATCGGGCTGATTGAATTTCATGATAACGGCTATCACTGCTACACCCTGCTAACACTACGATTACCGATAACGAAAGTAGATACTTTAAGTTATGATTCAACATTCAAAATTCCTTATATTTTAACCGGAAAACTACTGATTTTCGTTATTTTTGCTGTATATTGCACTGGTTTTGTATTTATAACCGTTAAGGGCACGTTATGATGTTGTCGCAGTTACAAGAGCTGTTCCAGCGTATCGATAAAAGTAAATTATTTCAATCATTTGTTATTGCAGTTATTGTTGTTTCTGCACTGACCGTAGGTGCACATACCTATTCGTTACACCCTACCGCTGAGCTATTTCTACATTGGATGGATATAGGCATTACGGTGTTTTTCTTAATCGAACTAGTTATTCGTTATATTGCCAGTAAAGGTATCAGAGACTTTTTCTCCAAAGGCTGGAATATATTTGACTTCATTATAGTGATCGGAAGTTTATATCCTGCGGCAGGCTCGACTATTTTTATTGCTCGACTGCTGCGTATTTTCCGCGTACTACGTTTGGTGTCTATGATCCCAGAGCTGCGCTTATTAGTGAACTCACTAATAAAAGCTATCCCGCAAATGGGCTACATTGCGCTGCTAATGTTTGTAATTTTTTATATTTATGCTGCTACAGGTAGCATGTTATTTGCTGAGATAAACCCGGTACTGTGGGGCGATGTGTCTATTTCTATGCTCACCTTGTTTAGAATAGCCACCTTCGAAGATTGGACCGACGTGATGTACGAAACCATGGCGGTATACAAATTAAGTTGGATTTTTTACTTAACCTTTATCTTTTTAACTGCATTTGTATTTTTAAATATGATGGTCGGGGCAATCTTAGAGGTGATGAGTGAAGAGCATCGCAATGCACGTGAAGAGCAAGCCGATAACGACTCACTACCGGCCACCCAAGGCCAAGTAAACGAATTAAAAGCACAGCTAACAGAGTTAAAGCAATTACTTAAAAATAAATAGCATGTATAAAAGGGCAAGTATGCACTTGCCCTATTCTTTATACTTTAAACTTGCCTACTAAGTCCGTTAATATCGATGAAAGACGGCTCATTTCATTACCGTTGTCACTGGTGCTAACAGCAATATCACTGACCTCATCGGCTGCATTTTTAATCTCGATAACGTTTCGGTTTATGTCTTCAGCTACGTGTTGCTGCTCTTCAGCTGCGGTGGCTATTTGGGTATTTAAATCGCTAATATTAACAATAGAGGCTGTGATCTCGCTAAACTGTTGTTGCGCCGAATGAGCAAGCTCTACAGTTTTATTAGTAGTTTCTATACTGCGTTCCATGTCTTTAGACACTTTAGATGACATAGTACGTAGTTTATCTAACTGCGACGCCACTTCTTCGGTCGACTCGGCAGTGCGTTGCGATAACGCACGCACTTCATCAGCAACCACTGCAAAACCACGCCCATGCTCTCCAGCGCGCGCAGCTTCTATTGCAGCATTCAATGCTAGTAAATTGGTTTGCTCAGAAATACCGCGAATAACGCTCAAAATAGACATAATATTTTCGCTTTCTGCATCAAGTTGAGTGATATCTGCTGAAGCACGGTTAATTACATCACATAACTGCACCACACTTTCTACGGTTTGAGTAATAACCGATTGCCCTAAGTCTGATGCTTGTTGTGTTTGAACCGCTAAATCCGCCGCATTTGCACAACTACTCGATACTTCATTAGCAGTGGCAGCCATTTCATTAATAGCCGTTGCCGCCATTTCTAAGGCTTGTTGTTGCTGACTGGTAGAGCTTGTTAATTGTGCAGCTTGCGATGAAGTTTGCGATGAAGTTTTACTGACATTTTGCGCACACTCATTAATTTGCGTCACCAGCTCACTGATCAGATTTAAAAATAAGTTAAAACTAGTGGCTAATTTAGCGGTTTCATCCTTAGTTTTAATCGCTAGGCGCTGGGTTAAATCCCCTCCTCCTTGTGATATTTCAGTTAAACCGTCGCTTACCTCAACAATAGGAGCAGAAATAAGTTTAGAAATATAACTCGCTATCGCGATAAATACGGCAATTAATATCGCGCTAATAATTAAAATGGTATAAGCCATTGCATTGGCCGCGCTCATTACCTCAGACTTTTCTACCACCCCAATAAACTTCCACCCCAAAATGGGAGACGTGTAAATATTGGCCATATACTGTTTTCCATCAATATCGACATCAAACAGGCCTTGGTTATTTTTAGCTAAATCGGCATATTTTCCGCCCTCAATATCAGCTAAGTTTTTAAATCGGTAATCTGGGTGTTTCACATCCACCAGCACACTGCCGCTGTCTTCAATCAACATTAGGTAGCCTGTTTCGCCTAATTTAATATCGGCAATAATGTCAGTAAGCCCTCCTAATGAAACATCCATCCCTTGAGCACCAATTAACTCGCCGTTATCAATAATGGCTTTAACCGTGGATACAATAACTAAATCATCAGCTGCCCAGTAGTAAGCATTAGTGCGGGTTGTTTTGCCGTTCGCTTGTTTAGCGGTTTTATACCATGGGCGCTGACGGGGGTCGTAATTAGCATTTACGTTTCCCATAGGCCATTGAATATAACCACCTTGTTCATTCCCCATGTAAATATAAGCAAGCCCAGGGTGAGTCTCACCAAAGTGATTAAATAAACTATAAGCAGCTTGCTCTGTTGGGCTTTGATTAGGATGATCAAGCATTACCTCAGTGCCGATATCCATATGTGTTTTTATGTTTTTACGGGCATTTTTAATTGTTTCATGAGAGGCTAAGTAATCAACATTTTTGGCAATTTCAGCAAAAAACATGGTAATTGCGTTATCAACTTGGCGGGCTTCTCGTTCACTTAGTACGGAGAAATTTTCCAGTGCTTGCTCTCTGGTTTGAGAAATAACTAAAGCGGCTATAATTAATAACGGTAGAGCAATTGCTGATGCAAAAGAGAGCTTTAATTTTTTTGATATATTCATGAAGTTAACCTCTAAAAACACTCTTAAGAATATAGTGTGACTAAAAGGGTTGAGCAAGAAATAATATGAGAATGTTTCGAAGAGGCAATAAAAAAGGTTAGCAATTTGCTAACCCTTTAACTTGATGAACTTGAAACTTACTCACCGTCTACAATAATTCGTAGCATCCGGCGAAGTGGCTCCGCTGCACCCCATAAAAGCTGATCGCCCACGGTAAAGGCGCTGATGTATTTTGGCCCCATAGCGAGTTTACGAATACGACCAACAGGAATACTCAGCGTACCGGTCACTTTAACTGGAGTTAAGTCGGTACTGGTAATGTCGCGCTGATTAGGAATAACTTTAACCCACTCATTGTGTGAGGCTAAAATTTCTTCTATTTTTTCTACACTAATATCTTCGCGTAGTTTAATTGTCATCGCTTGGCTATGACAGCGCATTGCACCAATACGTACACATAAACCATCTATAGGTACAGGCTGTTTAGATGAGCCTAAAATTTTGTTGGCTTCTACTTGCGCTTTCCATTCTTCTTTTGATTGACCGCTTGGCATAGGCACATCAATCCATGGGATTAAGCTACCTGCTAGCGGCACACCAAATTGATCTTGTGGCAAATCGCTTGATGCCATTTTTTCGCTGACTATTTTATCAATTTCTAAAATAGCTGAACTTGGGTTATCTAATTGCTGCGCAACACTTGCATGAATAGCACCCATTTGGGCAATGAGCTCTTTCATATTGCGCGCACCGGCGCCCGACGCAGCTTGGTAGGTCATTGGGCTTACCCATTCAATTAGGTCTTGTTCAAACAAACCTCCTAAAGCAAGTAACATTAACGATACGGTACAGTTACCACCCACAAAGGTTTTAACACCTTGCTCTAGCCCTTGTTCAATCACATCTTTGTTAACAGGGTCAAGTACAATAATACTGTCGTCGCTCATGCGCAGCGCAGAGGCTGCATCTATCCAATAGCCATCCCAACCCGATTCACGTAATTTTGGATACACGGCATTGGTATAGTCGCCACCCTGACAGGTAACAATAATGTCCATTTTTGCAAGTTCAGAAATATCACTTGCATCTAAAAGCGGTTTAGCTGCACCCGCTAACTCAGGGCCAAGCTGACCTGCTTGTGAGGTGGTGAAAAAGGTGGTGTCGATATGTGCAAAATCATGTTGTTGTTCCATTCGCTCGAGTAACACTGAGCCTACCATGCCGCGCCATCCGACTAATCCTACTTTTTTCATTGTTTGTTCCACTGTTTGATTCATAAAAGGAGCCTATACATTAAAAATTAAAAATTCATTGCGTGAGATTTAATTTTTACAGCCCTAAGCTAACACCACCAGCACGCTAAAACTAGTCAATAAACTGTAACTTAAATATTTTTCATACACATAAAAAAGCCCTGTATAAAATACAGGGCTAATGAGTAGTTAGGCGTTGTTATAAATCCTATCCTTGGGCTTTTACTTAAAACTCGTAACTATAACTAATATCAAAGTTCATACCGACTTCTTTAGAGCGAACAATAATATCTGATTGCGATACTTCTTGATCTTCATTAAGTAGATTCTTAACTTTAAACTTCACCTTAGAATTAAAATCAGGGTAGAAGGTATAAACTAAATCTAATGAATGAAATGGCTGCTCATAAGCATCATCTCGACTCGCTACACCTGCTGCTAAAATACGTTCACCAAATACGTTATAAACCAAAGAGCTACTGTGCATACCATCGAGTGAATCATAGTTAAGTTGCAAATTAACAACATACTCTGAGTGACCCGTCATACGTTTTTTAGGATTAGTTAACGTACCGGCAAGCGCAGGATCGATAGACGCTTCTGAGTCACTCAAAGTAATATTACCACTGGTAAATAACCCTTCAGATAAAAACGTGAGGTCTTGCAACCATTCAGCTTCTATACCGTAGACCTCAGCAGTTTCACCATTGATAAATGAGGCTGAATAGTCTTCATCACCAATATTAAGAACGGTTTCAATGGGGGCTGTAATGTCTTTATAAAAGGCAGCCACACTAAACGAATTACCGGCTTCACCGTAATATTCATAACGTAAGTCGTAGTTTTTAATTGGGCTACTTTTAAGCCCTGTACGACCAAATGTTCTAATATCGGTAAGTGGATCAAAGTAGGTAACCGGTACCACTTCACGAAAGTCCGGACGAACTACCGTTTCACCATAACCAGCACGTACTTGATAGTTATCAGCGCCAACGTAGGTGACAGAAAGCGCAGGGTACCAATCGTCTGAAACAATAGAGCCCGCTTGAATTTTTTCAGGGTCGTAGAAAGTATTTAAGTCATCTTGATCAAATATTAGGCTAGATGTGCCAATAGACGTTTGTTTAAATTGTTCATAGCGTACACCACCGCTAATGCGTAGCCATTGATCATAAAACACATCAAATGATGCATAACCCGCATCAACTTTTTGTCCTGCTAGGTAATCATCCGCATCAGGGGCTGTTGGTTCATTAAAATCAACCAGTATCGCGTTATTATTAATAAATTCATCGCTTAGGTATCCGCTATTATTGAGCGCATTATCACTGCCGTCATTTATAGTGATACCAGCACCACCACTGTTATTAATAGCAAAACTGGAGGTATTAAAAATACGTGCTCTATCTGAGAAGTCATAGCCTACTTTAAATTCAACATCCATGCTGTCAAAGCTAAGCGGTATATTTAAATTACCACTGTAAGACTTTACGCGTTCTTCCATGTTGGTGTATGACATAATAACACGGTTATCATCACCTGTGATTTGAGAACCCGCATACGAACCGTCGGTGTTGTACTCATCGCGAAATTCAAAGTCAGCATTTGTCGGAATATCCGTTGTTGCTTTCGCTTCGGTATACTGCCAATCAGCGCCAATCCCCATGTAATCTAAAAAGGTGTGCTGACCAATAAACTGGGTAATATTGAGTTGTCGCTCTTCATAGTTAAAAGTATGGTTACGGTTAGCAACGCCATCCCCTGCAATACTGAATGTTGAACTGCCCGCTGGACTTTGCGAAATCGCAATTTCAGACTCATCTTCATTATCAATAATGTACAGCTGCTGCGCTGATATACTGTGGGTATCTAAGGTATAGCCTAAACTAAATGATGCATTATAACGCTCGTTTTCTGTGGTCACTTGAGCATTTTTTACAGTATTAAAACATGAATTTGCGACATCATCAGCAGTGTTAAGTGCTGTCGTACAGTCAATTTTGCCGTCTTCATTTTTTAAATCTTGGCTTATCACTGAGCTAAATCGGTCTTCAAAATCCCACTCATTTTTATAAGCGCCAGAAAGCATAAAGCCTAACTTGCCGCCAAAGTAAGATTCGCTAAAGCTATCACCGTAATGGGCTTTAATATTGTATTGTGGATCGAGAGAGTCTTCTTTTAACTCATAACCACGCGGTAACGACTTGAGTAATTCGTTATTAATCGCAGTCGCTTGCTCTGCACGTGTTGTGTCACCATCGACTAAGCCGTCGCGTTTTACTATGTTGCCAATACCAAAATCACCTCGGTATTGTGTTATTGCAGATGATAACGCATCAGGTAGTCCGCTTTCTTTACGGTTGTAAGTAAAGCCGTCACTTGCAGCAGTGTTATAACCAACACCCACCTCTACACCCGCTATAAACTCGCTCGGTGCAGTTTTGGTTCTAATGTCAATATTACCGCCACCAAACGCGGCAGGCATATTTGGTGAGTAAGCTTTTTGTACCGCCATGCTAGAAATAATACTAGCGGGAAAAATATCAAGCGGGATCACATTGCGAGTTAAATCGGGGCTGGGTATGTACGCACCATTTAAACGTGCGCTCGAATAACGCTCACCTAAACCACGCACATAAATGAACTTGCCATCAACGAGGGTTAAACCGGTTACACGCCTAAGAGCAGAGGCGGCATCGCTATCGCCAGTACGCGCTAATTGCTCTGAGCCTAAAATATCGGCTACAAAGGCTTGGTTTTTTCGCTCTTCAACCACAGCAGCAGCACTGCCTTGTAAACGCGTACCTACTGCCACTACTTCTTCTATTTCTTGGGCTACATCAACATCATTTTGCGCAGCGAACAGGCTTACAGATTGGGCACACAGCCCTAAACCAATCGCCCATGTAATTTGATTAAGTCTATGCTTTTTAGACATAAGATACATCCTGATCAGATTATACAAAAGAGGCGCCAAACGCTTATTATGCAAGCTCCAAGGCGCCTTCAAAAGTTTATAAATAGTGTTAAATTAGTCTGCGTTAGCCGCGGCTACTGCTGCTTCAACCCATTTATACCAATTTGACGTTGTATCCTGATCCGATACTGCACCGATGTAATTAACAGAATCAAAGAACGCATCTGTTGTACTTAAATCAGTGGCAGTGACGCTCACATCTGAAGAAGCCGTATTAGTAGCAAAACCATTCGCAGCAAGAACAGTAACGTCATCTGTTAAAATTTCACTGGCACCGCCATTTTCAAACCAGGCAGTTTTAGTTTGTCCAGCAAGTGGGCCACCAGCAAAAGTATCGGTATTAGCGAAATTATTTGAACACGCCATTACTGAGCTAGTAAAAGAGATGTTATCGGCTTGCTTCTCACCATCACCTGAGAATTCAATACATTGAGTATTAACGGCGTTTTTCTTAACGATTAACGCGTTATAAATGCTTGAATTAAATTGGTCATCAAACTTGTAAGCTTGTGAAGGGTCATCATCACGAACTGAATTGCCATCAGTGGTGATTACCGTCACGTTAGCAACCATAGGGTTTGAAGGTGATACTTGCGCAGAAGATGAACCTTTAACACCGTCAGACTCAAAACCATTGTTACCCATATTAACCACTGAACCGTCGTTTAGCGTTACTGTACCGTGCTGAACAAATAAGTACTGTGCCTTACCTTGCCAACCAGCATCAAAGTCAAACGAATCATCTTGGGTATCAGTCACTGCAATATGCTTAAGCGTGGTTGCACCACCAAAAATTTCAATACCGTCATCAAAGCCTTGGTGAATATGAATGTAATCAAACTCAGAGCCAGAACCAACAGCATTAAGTGTTAATGAATTTAAATCATCACCTTCACCACCTACGCGAGGGCCAGAGCCTGCATACCATACTTTAGCCCATTTAATATTACCGCTTGAATCGCTATTATCGTTACCACCAAAGTAGCTTGTAATACCTTCAGAGGCTACGTTACATGTACCGCCATCACGCTCTGCATCAGTACATTGATCTGTAATACCTTGGCCATTAATGATAATACCACCCCAGTCAGCATAACGTGCACCTTCACCAGCTGTATCAAAACGGTCAAAGGCATTAGCTGAGGTAAATACTACTGGCTTTTCTGCTGTACCCACGGCTTGAATTTTTGCACCACGTGCAATACGTAAGATTGCTTCACCTGATTGAAACGCAAGGGTTGCGCCAGGCTCTACAGTCATAGTTGGGCCATTAGTAGGAATAGAAAAGCCATCAACAGTGTTGCCATCTTCACCAATCTGCAGGGCGTCAGCAAATACATGTACACCACCGCCAGGTAACTCTTTAAAAGTAATGTTGTTGGTAATTGAAATAGTTTTACTTGAAAATGAATCGTTGTATAAGCAATCTATACCACTGACCACACCTGTTACCGTGCCTGCATCTGATTCATAGCTTGCACATACAGCCTCATCATCCGTTGTTGAACCGGTGTTGTTATTAGAATTATTAACACTGTTGTCTGTACTGGTGCTGTTATCATTAACGGTTGGTGTAATTTCTATATCACCACCACAACCAGCAAGTGTCATTGCTGTAGCCACTAAGCTGATTTTGAATAAGCCAGATAATTTCATTGTTCACTCCGTAAAAGTATTTAATTATTGTGTTAGCGCATTAAGTAATGACTTAAGTCACTTTAAGGCACGATACTCATGCATTAAGGTCACTTGAGTTATCGAATACGAAGTACAATACGGGAGTGTTATGACAATGAAGTTACACTTTAATAAACATAAAATGACAATGTTAATTAATTAAAAATCAATTGGTTGCTTTAAAAAAGCAGGCAAAAAAACCACACTAACTGAACGTGAGTGTGGTTTGAGTAGTGCAATTATGAAGTGGTGTTTAGTGCGTCAATTAAGAACTAATAATCGCACTATAAAAATTAAAGTAGTGCTGTTTTTAATGTTTGCGCATGCACTTTTTCGCGTTTTACATATTTGATCCATTGCTGGGCTAAACGTTGTGACTTTTTGTGCTTTTCGGCTTGTTCAAACGCAAGGATAGACGCATCAAAGTTTTGTAAATTGTATTGCGCCATTCCTAAAGCAACAAACGCATTTGATTCAAAATCAAGGCCGCCTTTATCCAATGCCATTCGCGCTGCATCGGCAGCTTCGTCATACTGTTCTGTGTTTACATACACTTCAGCTAGACGCTGATCGTACTTACCATGTTCTGAACGCTCTGCAGCTTTGGTAAAGTAACTAATCGACTTAGCATCTTCTTTAGCTTGTACCATGGCCTCAGCTACAAAGGCATAATTTTTAGCAGTGGGTTCAGCAATGCCCTGCTCTATTGCTTTACTCATTACATTGGCCGCTTTATAAGCAAGTTGATTGTATAAGTACACCTGCGCAAGCTGCCTTAGATCAGATTTAGAGGTTAAAAATCCTTGCTGATAAGCCGCCTCTAAAACACTAAGCTGCTGTTTTTCTTGCCCAGTTTCACCGTACATACCGGCTAATTGCACCCAATATTCAGGTTTGTTGTATAGCTTTACCATATGCTCTAGTACGCTGACTACTTTATCGGTTTGGTTAAGTGAGTAATACATAGCACGTTGCAGTACCAGCCAGTTTTCTTTTGGTACTTTGCCTTCGCTATCACTTAAGTTAATGGCTTGGGTAATGTAACTCAGGCCTTGCGCATAGTCTTTTAATTGATAGTAGGTTTGCGCTCTTAATAAATAATACGCATCAGTTTTAGGCTTTGTATTAATGGCATCCCATTTGTCTAAAAATGCAATCACCTTTTTGTAGTCGCTGTTAGCCATTGCAAGCTGCGCTAAACTGAATGTTGTGCTCAAACGCAATGTTTCTGGAATGCCATCTTCGGCAATCACTTTTTCAAATGAAGCAATCGCTTTTACAAGGTCGTTTTCATTGTAATAAATAAACCCATAAAAGTTATGCATCATCGCAATTTCATAAGAGTTCATACTTGATGAACGCGCTTGTATGCTATCAAGCGCGTCCAAACCCGCTTTGCTATCGCCATCATCCGCAAGTTTTTGGGCGCGTGCTAATTGGCTGTATACCTTTTCACGAAGTGCGGGCACTCGTGTTGTTTTTTGTTGTTCAGCGGCCTGTACTGTCGCCAAATTTACACCCGGAAGTACATTCAATGCACTTGGTGTAACAACGCTGGCACTGATTGCAACAGTGCACAACATGCTAAGCTTTAATAGCTTGGTTGTTAGTTTTAATTTCATAATTGCCTCACATTCACTCTTTACTTACTTAACAGAATTAACCATTAATTTGGAAAGAAATTTTATTTTGCACACCGGCTACTTCAACGGCTTCGCCATTAACAACGCGCGGTTTATATTTAAACTTAAGGGCCGCATCCATCGCTGCTCTGTCAAACAGTGACTCTGGCTCGGCTTTAATAACTTGTGGCTCTTTCACTGTGCCTTGCTTGGTCACTGTAAACTCAACAATGACATACCCTTCAATACCACGCGATAACGCACGCCTTGGGTATACCGGTGCCACTTTTACTATGGGTAAATACTCACCATCACTGGTTTCTAACGCTAATCCACCCGCTAGATTTACATCAGCATCGACATTGGCAGCAAAATCAAAGTTGTTGCTAGCAGCGTTGTTATCGCTACTTTGCATTTGTGGCGATTCCATTGGCGGTGGTGGCTCTTTAGGTGTTGGTGGCTTTTGTGGTTTGCGCTCCTTTTTTTGCACCGTTTCTTCTTTTTTCAAACGGACAAAATCCAACACATTCCCTTTTGCAGGCTCCGTCATGGCGCCTTCTCCGCCGGTTATCAATGCCTGCATACCTAAAAACAGCATAAAGGTGACCACACCCGCTATAATTAACGCAAGTACATAACGCATCACTCGTTACCCTTCTTGAGCCGCTATTGAAACATCAAATACACCCGCTGCACGCGAGGCATCCATCACTTTTATCAAGGTTTCTGTAGTGGCTTTTTTATCGGCCTGAATAACCACACTGCCTTGTGGATTTTCAGCTTTTAAACGTTCAATGTTTGCTTGTACAGCACGTACATCTATTTGACGTTTATTGATCCAAATTTCGCCTTGATCTGAAATAGCTACTAATATGTTAGCCCGCTCTTTTTTAACAGCCGTTGCTGCTTCTGGGCGGTTTACATCAATACCGGCTTCTTTTACAAACGAGGCTGTAACAATAAAGAAAATAAGCATAATAAATACAACATCCAGCATAGGAGTCATGTTTATTTCTTCTGCTTCATCTTCTTGGAATAAATTACCTAATGGGGCTCTCATTTTACTTCTCCTAGAACAAGCGGTGATTATGTACACCGCTTTTCAATAATTATTTAGTGGTCTAACACCATTGTGTCTTGCAACAATTCAACTTCACGCTTTGCTTTACGCTGTAAATAGGTTGAGGCAAACACCCCAGATAACGCACCGACCATTCCTGCCATTGTCGGTATGGTTGCTTTTGACACACCCGATGCCATAGAGCGTGCGCTGCCTGTACCTGTAATGGCCATTACATCGAAGACTTCTATCATCCCTGTAACTGTGCCAAGCAATCCTAATAGTGGACACAGCGCTACCATCACATTAATCAGCGGTAAGTTTGCGTTTAATCGCATACTGGCGCGTGACACCATGGCCTGGCGTATTTGCTCTGCGTTCCAGCTGTTGCGTTCACTACGGGTTTTCCACGTATTTTTAACGTCTTTTTTGTAGTGTCGATAGCCATTAAAAAAGTACATAAATCGCTCGAGTATCAATAACCACATCGCGAAAATTAACACGGCAATGACCAAGAGCACTTGACCCCCCGTGTCGAGAAAATCACGGATAGCATTGATTGAATCAATCAATAGCACCATGGTTTAGGCTCCTTTCTCGCTTCGCTCGGCAATAATACCTGCACTTTGTTCTTGCAAAATAAGCAGTAAACCTTTTGAGCGGGTATTCAATAAGGTGTATAAAAACACCGTTGGAATGGCAACCACAAGGCCTAATACCGTAGTAACCAAGGCTTGCGAAATACCGCCTGCCATTAGTTTAGGGTCGCCAGTACCGAATAAAGTAATTGCTTGGAAGGTATTGATCATCCCGGTTACCGTACCGAGTAACCCCAGCAGTGGCGCTACCACAGAGATAATTTTAATAAGCGTTAAATTACGGGTGATTTTTGGCATTTCGCGTAAAATGGCTTCGCTTAACTTAAGTTCAAGCGTGTCGTACGCCACATTAGGGTATTGATCTTTCACTTTCATGACGCGCCCTAGCGGGTTGTCATCACGGGCTGTATCGTCTTTTAATTGACGACGGATTTTTCCACCCATCAGCATGAGCGATACAAAACGCTCTAACGCAATTAATAATGCTAATAAACCAACGCCTAAAATAACGTAACCAACAGCACCACCTTGATGGACTTGCTCGCTGGTATCAGGGGCTTGTACTAATAAACCTAAAATTGAACCACCTGTTGGGTCAAGCGCAAACGGCACCACACCGGTGTTTGCTTGTTGCAAATCAGCCGCGGTCGCGGTAAAGCGGCTGCTTGGTTGGCGAGTAAGTTGGCTAATGGTATTGGTAGAAGGTGTATATTCTAGGTACTGACCGTCACTTATCAGGTTAAATGCACCCACACGCACCACTTCTTTTTGTACTTTATTGCCACCGTCAACAATTACATCAGTACTGAAGCGGCTTACTTTTCCTTGTTCGGTCATTTCGCGTTGTAGCTCAAACCAGACTTTTTCGATATCTTCAATAGACGCAAGCTTTGAGGTAGACCCCATTTTTTGCGCCAATTCATCCATAAAAGTACTACGTCCAGGTAACTGAGCAGATACCACAGAGGTTGCAAACTTATTGCTTGAATCACCAGCAACTTGCTGTAGTACACCAAATAGCTCTTTTAATGAACCCATACGCTTTGATAAAGTATCGGTCAAATTAGCCAATTTAATTTCGTTTTCTTCAAACTGCGTCTCTAAACGCTCTGACTCGCTAAGCATTTGGTTACGTTTAGCTTGAGTGTTTTTAAGCATTTGCACTTGTTCATTTTGACGTGCTACAAATTCTTGTTCGCGTTGTTTATTTTGCGCTGATTGCGCTGATTTACCCTGCTCTAAGGTTTTTAATAAGGCATCTAAATTCATTGGCTCAGCAGCGCACATCACACCTGAAAAACCTAAGCTGGCTGCAAACACGGCCATTTTTGTCATTTTCGTTAATAATTTCATGGTAAACCTCTTATTCTGCAGCATGAATTGGCAGTGTTAACATATCGGGGGCTAGTTGTTTGCGAGCAATGCGAAGCCCTTTATTAATTTGGCTAATGGTTGAATCAGGCAGTGCAACAAACGACTGTGACTGTTGATCCCAACTACCTGCTTGTTTGCCATCGCGCGTAAGGTAAATGAGCTCTAAACGGCCAATGCGCAGAAAGTCGACTTCACGTTCTTTGTTGTCCACATCAAGCAATGCGGTATACGCTTCAATAGTGCGACCGTAATCAACCTCAACCTGATAAGCTTCTAACACACGGCGGAATTTTTCACTTGATGAAATATCAGCGCGGTCCATCATTGCATTTAATGATTCAAGACGCTGCTTACGTTCTTGCTTTAAAAACGGCACATCTAAGGCAACAAACTGTTCAAGCCCGGTGATCATGCGAAGCATTAAAGGGGTAATTTGGCGCTCAATAATCGATACCTGATCCATTGATAAATTAAGCGACTCCATCTCTTCTATTTGATTATTTAATTGTTTTGTTAGCTGTGCGTTATAAACGGCTAAACCATCTATTTCTTTATTTAGGGTTTTAAATTGCTGTAAACGCCCTTGCATTGAATCTGCAATCTTGTCTATTTTTGTTTGTGATTGCGCAGCTAAGTTATTAATGTCGCTGCTTTTATCAATTACCGTGTTTAAATCATTGGCGTGGACTGCTGCACTTGCGGCTACAATACCAGCTAAAATTAATGGTTTAACGCCTTTCATCGTATACACCTTTGCTCGTTAATTAGCGGATTTGCTAGTGTTTATTAATCGCTTTAGCTCGTTTACAAAAAAACAATTTAAAGCGAGATAGTTTCAATGAGCGAAAGTGTATAGCTTAAAAATGACAAGCGTGTTGCGTAAAAAAGTCGCTTTTATGACAGTGGTAATAAATTAGCCTTATTGGCCGAGTTGAAAGTGCTGAGGGGATTTTTGGGGACTAAAGTTTACAAGTAAGATTGTATTTCAGTTAGGGTTTGTCGCCAATCTGTGTAGTTAATAGCAATAGGGTAAGCGCGATTATTGTGTATTAATACTAAAGACGGAAAACCTTGAATAGGTAAACTGCGAACATAATTAAGCTCATCATCAAAGCGACGCTTAAGTTCGTTCGAGTGTAACTGCTGAGTAAATAAACAGGGATCTAAACCAATTTTTTCGCATAGTTTAATAAGCACGTATTCATCCGATGGATTTTGCGCCTTTAAATAATACGCTTGTTGAATAGCGTCAATCATCTGTGGCTCTTTGTTAAAGCTACGAGCAATTACAGCCGCTCTGCAGGAGGGGTAAGTAGAACGGCGCGGTTGGCATTCTCGCCAAAAATTAAAATTAAACTCAGTGCCTAATTGGTTGCTAATATTTTGCCATATGCCTTGTAGTTGCAACTGCATATCGGCACTCATTGGCTGGTTGCTATCAGCAGCTAAACCGCCGATTCTATATTCTATAGGCAGAATATTTGCTAGAGCCGATTCAAGTTTTTGCCACGTAGGCTTATATCCCCAGCACCAGCTACACATAGGATCATGCACATAAATAAGCTTATTGACTGACATACTCGCCATGCGCAAATATGACTTTATTGCGCCCTTGTGATTTTGCCTGATATAAATATTCATCGGCTTGTTTTAATGCACTGTCGTAGTCATCAATATGATTAGCTTGTGCAATGCCAATGCTGCAAGTTAACGATACTCGTTGTTGTTTATCAGTTAATATTACATGATGTTGCACGCATTCTCTAAAACGATTAGCCAAAATACTGGCTTCTATGGTGGTCATCTGCGGTAAAATAACCACAAACTCTTCGCCACCATAACGGGCTTTAAGGGCGGTTGCAGAAAATTGCGACTCTAATAATTTAGTAAACTCTATTAATACGGTATCGCCAAAATCATGGCCGTAGGTGTCGTTTAATTGTTTAAAGTTATCTAAATCAATAAGTAGAATAGACAGCGGCAAATAATGCGCTGGCCTTGCAGCAGCAAGCTTTAAAAAATGTGATGTAATAAAACGACGATTAGGCGCCCCTGTAAGCTGATCGGTATACGCGTGTTGTTTTTGCTCTAAAGTTACATCGGCAATGGCAAGGTGGCTACGGTGACGAAAATACTCACCGATAAAAGAAAAAACCAGCACTAATGAAAACGCAGCAATAAAGCGGGTTTTTTCTACCACGCCATAAGCGACTTGGCCTATGTCTGGCCCATAAAGTAGTGCAGCACAACTCAATAACATGCTACCACTCAACCAAGCTCCAAATTTTACGCCGAGAATGGCAAATGCGGCAACAGGATAAAACATTAGCCAATATAAGGCGGTGTTTTCTTTACCGCCGGTGTATACCAATGCTAAACACATCAAAAATACAATCATCAAAGTAATTAGCGCGATAGCATTAAGCTGTTTGGTTTTTATAAAATAAACAATACACCCTACAATGGTTACATTTACTGAAACTAACGCGACAGTTAACATGGGCGCATAAACACCATGGTTTGCAATCACTAAATAAGTAATTAACACCAAGGCAATCGTTATCATGGTAAATAACGAAAACACTTGGCGCTGTCTATCAAAGCTATAAACACTGTCAATATTGATTAAACTGAGCCAGTTTGGTTTATTTATTTTTGTTTTACTGCTCATACTTTGAATTTTTTAACCATCCGCTCTAAGTCACTGAATTGATGTTTGAGCTTAGTGCACTCTTCTAAAGTAAGGTTCAAGTTAGATTGACCTTGAATCGATAGGTCGCTAATAACATGGATATCTGAGTGTAATGATTTAACAACTTGATTTTGCTCATCAGTAGCATTAGCGACACTATGATTAGCATCCGTTATTTGTTTTATCGCACTAATTATTTGTTTCATTACATCGCCAACTGCATCAGCTTGCTGAACACTTTTTTCACTTTCTTCTAAACTGGTTTTCATCAGCTCAACGGCAGAGCTTGAGCCTTTTTGTAGTTCAATTACCGTATTTTCAATTTCTTGGGTTGATTGCTGAGTTCGTTGTGCTAATTGTCTTACTTCATCGGCAACAACGGCAAACCCTCTTCCAGCTTCACCAGCACGTGCCGCTTCTATTGCCGCATTTAAAGCAAGCAAGTTAGTTTGTTCACTTACTCCTTTTATTACCGCTAGAACATTACCGATGTTGGCGGTATGCGAGTCTAAACTATTAATTGTTTCTTGTGCTTGCTCTATATTTTGCGAAAGTTGATGAATGCTCGATACGTTATTCGTTAGTGTTTGCTGATTTTTAGCGCAATATTGATCAGCATCTTTAGCAAGGGTTGAGGCATTACTTGCACTAGTTGAAATTTCTGTTGCGGTGGCTGAAAACTGGTTAATTGCCGATGCCACACTATTGGTACGTTCACTTTGGTCATCATACATAGTTAATGTTGAATCTGTTTGCGTCACCAGTTTAGCAACCGCGGTTTCTAGCAACTGTGTCGAAGACTTAACTTGAACAATTGAATTTTGAATTTTTTCTATAAAAATATTAAATGAATTACTTAACTGACCAAATTCATCATCATTTTCTACACTGAGGCGACGAGTTAAATCACCTTCACCTTGGGCTATATCTCTAATTGCATCGTTTAAGCGATACATAGGACGCATTAAGTAACGTAATAAAAGCTGTAGCGCAAAAACAATGACTAAGGTTCCCACTATTAAATAAATCAGTGCTTTTTGACCAAATGCCGACACACTTTCGAAGGCCGTGTCTTTATTGATCACCGCCCCTAAGTACCAATCAACATTTTCTATGCCTTGAATTTTAGTAAATGACACTAAAACAGTTTCATTAGCAACTTGGTGCTCTGTAAAAGTATCGATTAGCTCAATGTCTTTACCAAATAATTCAGTGAGCGCTTTTGAATTTAACTCACTGTTTGGGTGGCTCAATATTTGGCCCTTTTGGTCTAACAAAAAACCATAGCCTAGCCCTAGAAAATCAATATTATTGATAATCTTAGCAATGGTTTGCATATCGATATCAGCGCCTGCAACTCCTTTAAATTGACCATTAATATTTATGGGCGCAACGGCAGAGATAGTCAGTTCATTGGTGGTCACATCAATATAAGGCGTGGTAAATGCAGTGTTAGTTTTGTTTTCAACTAATTTGTACCAGGGACGACTGGTTGCATCAAAATCGTCGGGTAAAATGACGCTTTGGTCATTTAAAATAAACGCACCTGAGGATTCGCCTATGTAGGTATTTTTAAAATCCCCCGCCATCTCTGCAGTATTTAATTGCGATAACGTGAGCGCTTTAGCATCCTCAACTTGATAGGTTTTTGCTAGCGAGATAACAATGGCTAACTTATTATTCAGCCAGCTTGCTATGTTTTGCGAAACAGACTGGGAACTTTGCTTTAATACTAATGATAGCTGCTCTTGGGTTTGATGACGCATTGAAAAGTAGTTGTTTATAGTGAAAATACCTAACACTAAAACTAACACTAATGACGCAGCGATGGTGATTTTGGAGGTGAATTTTAGCGAGCTAAACATAAGTACCTTAAGAATTAGTCATTATTATCACTGTCTTTTTAACAAATTTTTAACTGAAAGTCTTAGCAAATGTGAACTAAGATTGATTAAATATCAAAAAACAATAATAAAGGGTTATTTTTAATAAATAGCAAAAATTAATCAGGTGATATTTTTGACAAAAGTAGTCTAACTAGTTACAAAGAATAACTCTGTGCAACTAAGCTTCTGAAGAACATAAAAGGATAGAAATTTGAATTTTTAATGACGTTATACTGAGTAATTATTATCTAAATCACTTTTGCCATTTCATTTTATTATTAGTATCGCGTGAGGAAATAATGGTTTCATCACTGCTTTGAATTCCGCCCAATTTAGAGAGTCGGTCATAAAGAACAACATTACAGGTTGCCGCTAAATTCATACAGCCAATAGTAGGGATATACACCACTTCGTCGCACCATTTTAAAACATCTTTGGGCACAGAGCCGTCTTCTGGACCAAATACATAAAATGCGTTCTCAGGGTGGGCAAACTCAGGCAAGGGTGTAGCACCTTCTATTAACTCTATTACCACTACTTTAGCGCCTTGAGGCTTAATTGAAGCTAAATTGTCGGTGGCGGTTAATGGAATACGTTGCACCACGTTTTTAGTATCAGTATGAAACTTTTGTGCGTTTAGATAACGGTTGCCAGTAAAAAACACCTGCTTTGCGTCATAACAACCGGCTGCACGTAACACCCCGCCCACGTTGGTCGGGCTTTTTGGGTTAATTAAACCAATACTTGCTTGTAGCTTACTCACTCGTTGCAATCCTTAGTTGGCCACTCGGCAATATACAAGTCAAAATCTTCTAATTTTACATCACAATCTTTTACTGTTTTGTCTTTAACAGAAATGTTTAGCTCGTGCATTTTAGTTTTATCGCCGTTATTAAGTAACGGATGCCACGTTGCTAAACCACGCCCTTCATGAAGTCGGCGATAGCTACAGCTTTGTGGCATAAAAAAGATGTCTTTTAGGTTTTCTTTAGTAAGCTTAACGCACGAAGGGACTAAGGTTTGGCGGTTTTCGTATTCACTACAGCCACAGGTATTGTTATCAAGGTATTGGCAAACAATATTAGTGAATATAAGTTGTTCGCCTTCTCTTAACTGGTCGGTGGCAGTAAAGTCATCTTCGTCTTCACTGTCAATAAAGGTGTTTAAACAACACTTTCCACATCCATCACAAATGGCTTCCCATTCTTGTTGGTTCATTTCATTGAGACTTTTACTAAGCCAAAATTGGGTATTTGCTAATTGTTGATCAAACATGGTGTTCTCGCCCCTTTTAAGAGCGCGCATTCTAACGTATTGCAGCAAAGCGCGCAAAGCCAATCCCTAATAACAGTATGGCTTCGCGCGATTTTATTACTGCTGAGACTTAACCCAACGTTTAATTTTTTGCTCAAGAATAGGCATAGGTAATGCGCCATCTATTAATATTTGCGTATGAAACGCTTTAATATCAAATTGCTCACCTAATTGCTGGTGGGCGAAATCTCTGAGCTGTTTAATTTTAAACTCGCCCAATTTGTACGATAATGCTTGCCCTGGCCATGCAATATAACGCTCCACTTCAGCAATAACATCACTTTTTGCCATTGAGGAGTTTGCTAACATGTAGTCAATACCTTGTTGACGTGTCCAACCTTTAGCATGAAAGCCTGTATCAAGCACTAAACGCATAGCTCTTAGCTGCTCATCGTTAAGACGCCCGTACCACATGTACGGGTCGGTAAATAAGCCAAGCTCTTTGCCTAAGCTTTCTGCGTATAATGCCCAGCCCTCAGCAAACACCGTGTAGCCGCCAAATTTACGAAAATCGGGAAGGCTTTCCACTTCTTGTTGCAGTGCAATTTGAAAGTGATGACCTGGAGCGGCTTCATGAATAGACAGCGTTTCGAGTAAAAACTTAGGTTGTGCTTTTAAGTTATAAGTATTGATATAAAATATGCCTGGGCGCGAGCCATCAGGAGCGGGCCCCGCATACGACGCTCCCGCAGCCGATTGGGCTCGATAGGCTTCAACAGCTTTTACAACATAAGGTGCCTTAGGCTCAATATTAAATAGCTTTGGTAAGCGAGCGTCTATTTTTGCTTTAATTTGTTCATAGGCGGCAATTAACTCATCAGCCGTTTTGTAATAAAACTCATCTGAGTCGCGTAAGTGATTAAAAAAGGCCGATAAATCGCCTTCAAATCCAACAGTGTTTTTAACCGTTTTCATTTCACTTAAAATTCGAGCCACTTCACTTAAGCCAATCTCATGAATTTCATCAGCAGATAAGCTTAACGTGGTGTTTTTCTTTATTTGGTATTCGTACCACGCTTTACCGTTAGGTAAATCAGCATAACCAACAGAATCGCGAGCATGAGGTATGTAATTGTTGGCTAAAAAGTCGCTCATACGCTGATAAGCAGGTACTAATTTATCTAAAATCAGTGTTTTATACTGCGCTTTTAGCTGTTGCTTTTCATCAGCTGAAAATGAATCGGGAATGGCTTTAATAGGCGAGTAAAAAAGAGAATCTTCAGCGTTAGTAACAACATGCACTTTAAATTGCGGGAGTAATTTTTTTGCTAATGGCATAGGCAAGACCACACCTTGTTTAACACCTTGCGCCATCGATTGTTCAACACTTGCAAGCCATTTAACGAAACCTTCGGCACGCTTGATAAATTTTTCGTAGTCAGCAACGGTATTAAAAGGCTGAGCACTTTGCCCTGAACCAAATCCGGCGAAGGTATTATGCGCACCCGACATTTGATTTATCGGTAACAAATAATCTTTATATTGCATACCCTCAAGTTTAAGAGCTAAATCGCGCGATAACACTTCAAAGTTGAGCAGCGCCTGACCGGTGAGTTGGGATTGATCAATGAGCGTTAAGCGTTGTTGATATTTTTTATAAAATGCGGCTTTTTTATCGCGATTAAGCTGCGATATCTCAGGCAAAAATTGATCATCAAATTCATGGCGGCCATTATAAGTAGCGCTTAATGGATTAAAATCCAATGATTCGTCGTAGTACTGAGCAACGAGCACATCTAATTGCTGCTCGGCTGATAATTCGCTTATGACAGTTGCGACTGACTGATTTGTGTTTAATTGCGAGCTGGTGCTCATACAACCACTTAAGGCAAAAATAACGCTACTGGCAACCAGTGCTATTTTAATAACTTTCATAAATTCCCTTGTTAGTTTTTACCCGCCAATTATGCGGTTTTAAATGGCTTAAATAAAGCAATTGAGGTGAGTGCTGTTCGTCGCTATATTATTTACTCAGTAGCTTATGGTTGCTACATTCAAATGAATGAAAATAATTATAATGATTAACCATGAAAAAACATTTACTGACTGCATCAATCGCATTTCTGAGCTTAACCAGCGCAAGTACACTAGCCACAACCTATATATCAGCCAAAGCTTTGCTTGATGTAGAAACTGGCGAGCTTAAAGCGGATCCGTTGATTGCTATAGAGGATGGCGTTATAAGCCAAATTCAATTTAATAAAAAGCCCAAGCTTAGCAGTAATGATGAACTAATAAACCTACCCACACTCACCCTAATGCCAGGATTAATGGACATGCATGTGCATTTAACCAGCGATCCAACCGTGTCTCGTAGTGAGCGTTTAGGCCAATCAGTTCCGCGTATGGCCATTAAAGCCAGCTATTTTGCTAAGCAAACCTTACAAGCAGGCTTTACCACAGTACGTAACTTAGGTGCTGAAGCCTACAGTGTTATTGCGGTACGAGACGGTATTAATGCAGGCGATATTATCGGCCCACGCATTTGGGCTGCTGGCCCTTCATTGAGCATTACTGGTGGGCACTGCGATAATAATCGCTTACCTCCAGAGATGAAATATACTGCCACCGGCGTTGCGGATGGCCCGTGGGCTGTGCGTATTAAAGTGCGTGAAAATATTAAATATGGCGCCAATGCAATCAAACTCTGCGCCACGGGTGGGGTATTTTCTAAAGGAACAAAAGTAGGCATACAGCAATACGCCTTTGAAGAAATGAAAGCAATAGTTGATGAAGCACACATGCGTGAATTACCTGTTGCCGCTCACGCACATGGAACTAACGGCATTAAAACGGCCATTAAAGCCGGTGTAGATAGTGTTGAGCATGCTAGCTTTTTAGACGATGAAGCGATTGCGCTTGCAAAAGAGTACGGCACTTGGTTATCGATGGATATTTATAATACCGAATATACGCTGAGCTTTGGTGAGCAAAATGGCGTTGATGAAGAAAACCTAAATAAAGAACGCCTTGTATCAAAAAAACAACGCGATAGTTTTAAACGCGCTGTTGAGGCGGGTGTCAATATGGTGTTTGGTACCGACGCAGCTATTTATCCGCATGGTGATAATGCTAAACAGTTTTCCCGTATGGTTGAATTTGGTATGAGTGAATTACAAGCAATTCAAGCCGCAACCATTAACGGTGCTAAATTATTAAAGGCTGATAAACAGCTGGGTCAAATTAAAACCGGTTTTGCAGCTGATATTATAGCGGTAGACGCGAATCCACTGAAAAACATTTCTACGCTAGAGCGTATTCCTTTTGTAATGAAAGCCGGTGTCGTTTACAAGCAGTAAACCCAATACATCTTTATAAGGTTGAGCTTAGCTCAACCTTAACAATCTTTTAGCCAATGTAGCTAAACTGCCCATTTAATCGTCAATACTTTATTAAAATTCTCTCTTAGTTAGGCCAACTTACTCGTGCTATATCCCGTTAACGACTTTAATTTACTTGTTTTTAGAACGCCATGCTCAATAAGCAAGCAAACAACTCATAAATAACAAAAAAAATGAACTTTTTATTTAAATTTAAAATGATAACCATTATCATTCGCACAAATTAACAAATGCGAATGGTTATCAGTTTATGAAAAGGTTTCAATATTCTCTTCTGTCTTTGGCGTGTTTAAACGCAAATTTAGCAATAGCAAGCGAGTCACAAGTTAATTCAGATATTGAAAGAATTAGCGTTTACGAGCAACAAAACCGAGTGGTGATGAGTTCAGGTTTAGCCACTAAATCAGATATGTCACTTATGGAAACCCCTGCACCCGTGGTCATTGTTGATAAAGCGCTGATTGAATCACAAGGTATTGATAGTCTTCAGGATGTGATCCGCAATGTGAGTGGCTTAACTCAAGCGGGGAATAACTATGGCATTGGTGATAACTTAGTTATTCGTGGCTTGGGCGCTAATTACACTTATGATGGCATGTATGGCGGCGCAGGCTTAGGCAATACATTTAACCCTACTCGTTCTTTAACCAATGTTGAATCGATCGAAGTGTTAAAGGGCCCTGCAACTGGCTTATATGGTATGGGTAGTGCCGGTGGTGTGATCAATCTCATTGAAAAGAAACCCCAATTTAACGAGCAACATACGCTAGAAATGGATATCGGTCAGTGGGATAGTTATTCACTAGCACTCGATAGCACCAATGCAATAACCGATGATTTAGCTTATCGGGTAATGGCCAAAACCGCCTCTAGCGATGGCTTTCGTGATTTAAAAGAGCAGCGCGATGAAATTTACTCGTCTTTAAAATATGTGCTTAATGACCAGCAATCTTTTGTATTGTCTGGGGCATATATTAAAGATGCTATTGCAGTGGATTCTATTGGCCACCCTATTCGTATTTTTAACAGTGAATCGGTTAACGGTTTAACTGCAGGAGAAGTATCAGGCGCCGATTTAGTTAATGACCCTACAGCAAGTGGCTTACAATTGAGTGAAGTACAACGAAATGAACTAGCTAACTCTTTAGCAAGCAATGATGGTTTAACACCCTTTAACTTTGGTACCAATGGCATAATATCACCGATGGCAAAGGATAACGAAGGTGAAGAGCTGCGTTTCAAATTAGCGCATAATTATTACATTAGTGATGATTTATTTTTAAATCAACAGCTACAGTACCGTAATTACACCTCTAGCTTTGCTCGCCAAACAGGTGCTTATAATTATGTGTATTGGAACCGACGTGGTGTAATTAACCAAGATCCACGCGCACCGTTAGTTGTTGATAATGTATTACACCCATTTGCGGCCAGACGCCAAGAATATCGCCAAGTAGAAGCAGATGAGAAATCATGGCAATACTTTTTAGATTTACGTTATGACTTTATGCTCGGTAATATAGAAAACGAATTACTGGTTAATGCCAACTACGAAGACCGAGATATTCGTTTTAAACAATACTCCATTTATGATGCCGATAAGGTTATTAAAAACAAAGACGGTGAAGTGATTTATCAAGGTGCACTACCGTATATTTTTGATATACGCCAGCCAAATTGGCCTGCGGATGAATTTGCTGATTATGATCCGCTTAAAACCAGTGATTACAATAAAAAAGTACAAGCATGGGGCGTAGGCCTTCAACATGTTGCTTACATTAACGATAAGATCACTACTCGTATTGGTGTTGCTCATAATCGTATTAAACAAAGTTACGAGCACTTTGGTGTTGACCCTCGTTATAGTCAAAGCCGCGCAAATCCAACGCCAGAAGCAAATACCTCAGACAGTGGTTTAACGTATAACCTAGGTGCTACTTATCAAGTAAACGCTGATATGGCTTTGTTTTTAAATCACTCTAAAGGGCGCACAGCTTACAGTGTTCTTGGCTCTGTTGCAGGCAATGAAGCCGATAGAGACGACTCAGAATCAGTTAGTAATGATTTAGGATTTCGTTTTAAAGCATTTGATGACCAATTACTGGCATCAATTGTGGTATTTGAAAGTGCGCGTACTAATTTAGAATATGCCAACCCTCTTTATGAAGCCGGCGTGTCAGCACCTAATGTAGTAGAGAGCTTCTTTGATGGTGAAGAACAAACAAAAGGTGTAGAGATTGATTTAAATGCTTATTTGAACGATCAATGGAAAGTTAATATCAACGGTGTTTATCAAGACGCCCGCGATAAAACCAACCCAAATCGTGACAGCTATGATACTCGTCAAAAAGGGGGGCCTTATGTAACAGCTAGTTCATGGGTAACATATTCAGCAGCGTTGTTTGAATTACCGCACGCAATAGATTTAAGCGCAGGCTTAACATTTGTTGATAAGCGTAGTACTAACTCAAGTTCATTTGGTATTGATAATGGCTACGTACCGGCTTATACCGTATATGATGCTGCGGTTAGCTATAAAGCAGACAACTGGCAGATGCAATTAAACATTAATAACCTGTTTAATAAAAAATACTATTCTAAAGCCATGTTTTTAGGCGGAATGCCAGGTGAAGAACGTAATGCAAAGCTAAGCTTTAGCTATACGCTATAGTTAAATAAAAGCGCACAAACCGAGTTGGTTTGTGCGCATTCATATTTTATTAAATTAAATTGTAACAACTATGCGGCCGTTTATTTCACCTTTAAGCATGTCATCAAAAATTTCATTAATATCTTCAAGTTTTTTCTCTTCAATGATGGCTTTTACTTTACCTTGTGCGGCAAATTCAAGGCATTCTTGTAAATCTTTACGCGTACCTACAATAGAACCTACTACTGATACACCATTCAGTACAGTATCAAAGATTGGCAGTGGCATATCCTCTGGTGGTAAACCAACTAACACACATTTGCCCCCACGGCGAACACTTTTATATGCTTGTTCAAACCCTGGTTTTGATACTGCGGTACAAACAACAGCATGCGCGCCACCTACTTGCTCAAAAATAGCTTCACTGGGCACCACTTCTTTAAAATCAAGTGTAATATCAGCACCTAACTCTTTAGCTAGCGCCATTTTCTCTTTACCAGTATCTACCGCAATAACATTAAAGCCCATTGCTTTTGCATATTGCACTGCTAAGTGCCCTAAACCACCCACACCCACAATTGCAACCCATTGACCTGGTTTAGCGCCAGACACTTTTAATGCTTTATACGTTGTTACACCGGCACAAAATAACGGGGCAGCTTCAGCAAAACCTAAGCCTTCTGGTATTTTGATGATGTAGTCACCATGTGCTAAACAATATTCTGCATACCCACCGTCAATAGAGTAACCAGTGTTATGTTGCGATAAACAAAGGGTTTCGCGTCCATCTAAACAAAACTCACAATGGCCACACGCACTGTAAAGCCATGGTACGCCTACTCGATCGCCCACTTCTAAGTGCTTAATATTACTGCCTAGTTTTTCTATTACGCCTACACCTTCATGTCCAGGTACTAAAGGCATTTTTGGTTTTACTGGCCAATCACCATGACACGCATGTAAATCGGTGTGACACACACCACAAGCGGCTATTTTTACCAGCACATCGTTAGGACCTACTTCTGGGATAGGTAAATCGGTGATCGCTAACTTGCCTTTGTATTCTGTATTAATTGCTGCTTTCATAGTCATTCCATCGTTTATAAAAAATTATGCTATTTAACATGGGTGTTAAACAACAATGTCATGTTGCATACCCGCAACATACCTCACTATAAATGCTTAAATATTAATCTATATCAATCATTAGTCGTAAAACGTAGTTTTTTATCCCAGCTTAAGTCTTGCCATACTTAACCAGCGTGCTAGCATAGATTTCATTTATTTTTGAAACTTGTAACAATGACATTATCAGAAAAAAACTTTGCCTTTGTAATGCATTGTGGTGAGATGGGCAGCCGCTGGGGATTTAACCGCACCATTGGCCAAATGTGTGGATTATTGATTATTACTAAAGACCCCATGACAGCAAACCAAATTGCCGAGGCACTGAGTATCTCGCGCGGCAACGTCAGCATGGGAATTAAAGAGTTACAATCTTGGCAGCTGATCAAAGTAATGCATATCCCAGGGGATCGAAAAGAGTACTATGCCCCTGCAGGCGATATTTGGGATATGGCAAATCGTGTATTTGAAGAACGTAAAAAACGTGAAGTTGAGCCTACACTGAGCTTACTTAGAGATAATTTACTGGACGAAGCAAGTAACGACGATGAAATTTATGCTCAAAAGCAAATGGGCGAAATCCATAACCTACTTGAAACAGTGACTAAATGGTCGTCAGAATTACAACGTTTAACCCCGGAGCAGCTTAACAAGCTAATGAAGCTAGGGTCAGGGATTGGTAAAGTCATTGACCTAAAAGATAAAATATTTAAAAAAGAAATTTAGTCAATAGGTCACTCACAAAAAAGCCGCAATTTGCGGCTTTTTAGTTATTTGCTTTATTTAAATTTTTGGGTAAGCAATTCTGTCTGACAAATAGCCCACACTAGTTGCAAAGTAATATGACCGATTCCAATGCATAAATACCTTGTAGTTATCGTATGCTAAATACATGCGCCCGTTTACATCATCAGGCATCACTAATGCAGCATCTACAGCAACATTAGGTAAGTCGCTGCCATCAGCACGACGAACCCCCAATGCTTGCCAATCAGCGAGTGAACGCTCTGAATTGTTCCAATATTCAAGCCATTGCTTACGTGTTTTAGTACCGCGCTTTAAGATATATTGTTTATCAAAATCAGCAGGTAATTGAACTTGGCGACCCCAGGTTAAGTTGTCATTCCAGCCCTCTTGCTTTAAATAATTAGCAATAGAGGCAAACGCATCTTCTTTTGTTGTCCAAATATCTTTGCGGCCATCATTGTTGTAATCTACAGCATAGGCATTAAACGAGGTTGGCATAAATTGAGTTTGCCCCATTGCCCCTGCCCATGAGCCTTTAAATTTATCAAGCGTGATATGCCCCGACTTTAATATATCCAGTGCTGCCCACAATTGGCGTTTGTATAACGCTTCACGGCGTCCATCAAATGCCAGTGTTACCAATGAAGAAATCACGTTGTGGCCACCTTGAATAGCACCAAAGTTACTTTCTAAGCCCCAAATAGCCACTATAAAGCGTGCTTGAACACCAAAGTCTTTTGCGACCTTCTCTAAAACGTCTTGATTTTCTTTATACAATTTACGCGCACGATCAATTTTCCATTGCGGCACACGTTTTGGTAAATATGTTTCGAGTGTTTCTTTTACTTCTGGCTGATTTTTATCGGCAGAAATCACTTTTTCTTTGTAAGCAGCGCTAGCAAATGCTTGCTCAATTAACTGAGTGTCGTAGCCTTTAGCTATTGCCTCTTGCTTTAAATTAGTAAGGTATTGTTGAAACTCAGCTTGGGTTTTTGCCATCACCGATGAGCTTAAACAGATACCACACAATACAACTGCTAATTTTTTAATCACTATCTGCTCCATTTTGTTTTCTTAATTGACTTAGCAAGTTTTCCTCTGGTGGCGGAATTTGTAAATAATAGCCTTGGTCGCTAAGCGACTGTTTTAAAGTGTCTAAATCCGCTACGCCTAATTGAGTACGCTTAGCTAAGTTAATGATCATCACATACTGTGGTTGACCAAACATGGTCATTAAAGGTTCCGGAACTTTACTAAAATCGTCTCTTTTTTCAATAAATAAGAAAGTATCTGCTTTTTTCTTACTTTTATATACCGCAGTTAGCATTATGGCCCTATAAAATCTTGCTTAACAGTGCTACACACTATAACATGGCAATAATAATAAGTTATAAAAATTAGAGTGAAAACTACAATAAACGCCTTGTTCAGCCTAGGTTTATATAAAAATTTCACACTAATCAGACAATCCAGTTGAGCATCTATGTCGGACCAAATTTTTGAGCTAAAGGGCAATCTTTTTACCTTATCAGTTTTACATCTTTATAGTACTGATATCCCCCTTTTAGCAGAACAACTGTATATAAAGATAGCCCAAGCCCCAAAATTCTTTGAGGGTGCCCCCATTGTTGTCAATTTAATTGAAGTAAAAAATAATCCTATTGATTTTGTTCACTTAAAATCACTCATCGAACGAATGAGTTTTAATGCTGTGGGTGTATGTAATGGTTCTGATGAGCAGCACAAACAAGCGAAAGCTGCTGGTTTGTCTGTTTTAAACTATTCACAAGACGTTAAGACTGAACCCGCAAGAGTAGAGCCTAATACGTCAGTGGTTGAAAAAACCGTATATTTACCAGCACAAATTATTAATGGTGCGGTTCGCTCAGGCCAACAAGTTTATGCCAAAGACCGCGATTTGGTGGTGTTAGGCGCAGTAAGCCATGGTGCAGAAGTAATTGCTGATGGCAATGTACATATTTATGGAACCCTACGCGGCCGTGCAATTGCCGGTGCAAAAGGGCTCGAAAACGCATACATTTTTTGTAATAAATTAGAAGCAGAACTCGTTTCAATCAATGGTAATTACTGGATCAGTGACTCACTGCAAGGTGAACACTGGGGTAACGCAGTTCAAATACAACAAAAAAATGAATCTTTAGAAATTTCAGCTTTGGTTAAAGGATAAATCTCATGGCAAAAATAATTGTCGTTACCTCGGGTAAAGGGGGTGTTGGTAAAACAACATCAAGCGCAGCAATTGGTACAGGCTTAGCATTAAAAGGCTATAAGACTGTTATCATCGATTTTGATATCGGCCTACGAAACTTAGACCTTATTATGGGTTGTGAACGTCGCGTAGTGTATGACTTTGTCAATGTGATCAATGGTGAAGCCAACCTTAACCAAGCACTTATAAAAGACAAACGTGTAGAGAAGTTATTTTTACTTCCTGCATCGCAAACACGCGATAAAGACGCGTTGACACGTGAAGGCGTTGAACGTGTTCTAAACGAGTTAAAAGAAGACTTTGACTACATAGTCTGTGATTCTCCAGCGGGTATTGAAGCCGGTGCCATGATGGCCATGTACTTCGCTGATGAAGCGATTGTAACTACCAACCCAGAAGTATCGTCTGTACGAGACTCTGACCGTATACTAGGTATTTTACACAGTAAATCTAAACGCGCCGAAGAAGGTTTGGAAAACATTAAAGAGCATTTGCTAATAACACGCTATAATCCAGATCGTGTATCAAAAGGTGAAATGCTATCTGTTGAAGATATCCAGGACATTCTAGCCATCGACTTGCTAGGTGTCATTCCTGAATCTCAAGCAGTACTTAGTGCATCAAACTCTGGACAACCCGTTATTCTTGATAGCGAATCAGACGCAGGCCAAGCTTATGCTGATGCGATCAGTCGTTTATTAGGCGAAACAGTTGAATTTAGATTTTTAGATGTAGAGAAAAAGGGTTTATTCAAACGGATATTTGGAGGTTAATGTGTCTTTACTTGACTACTTCCGCTCAGAAAAGAAAAACAGTGCGTCATTAGCAAAAGAGCGATTGCAGATCATTGTCGCGCACGAACGTTCTCAGCGAGGCACACCTGATTACTTGCCACAATTAAAGCAAGATATATTAGATGTCATTCGTAAGTACGTAAATGTAGGCGCTGATGCAGTTCAAGTTCAGTTTGATCAAAATGAAGACGACTTAGCCGTTCTAGAGCTCAATGTCACATTACCTGACGAAGAAAAGAAATAAAAAATAAGGGCGCTAAGCGCCCTTTTTATTTGTTTGTAATTCGCCTATTAGACTTTAATTATCCCACTCTTTAAGCGTATCTTTAACAAAATCATATCGCCATGAGCTCAGTAAATCTGGCTTTATGTGCTTTGATTTTTGCTCATCAGTTAACTTCCAGTTCCAACTTATAAGCTGATTCACTTGCTTTTTAGAGGCCATAACGTCTTCAGGTATATTGTGCTCTTTAGCTACTTTAGTAATTTTTTGTTTAATTTCTTTTGCTACTTTTTTGTAAGTAGGAAAATCAATTAAGCGTTTTAGTACCTGTGGATGCTGCTCAGCTGGAACAGCTTTAGCTTGCTCAATACACTTTAAAATTTCCACTCCAGAACGGTTTACTTCAATGGGCTCGACACCGGGAATTTGTCTTAGAGCATTTAAACTTGACGGGCCTCGCTTAGCGATTTCTGTCATATTGTGCTCTTTAAGAACAAAATTAAGCGCGAGATTTTTACGAATTGCTTTATTTCTTCGCCACACGGCTAACTCTTTAAGTACCGCTAACTCATGCGGCTTAAGCTGCCATGCATTTTTAATTTCTTTATAAAGCAGTTCATCTGGTGTTTGAAAAGCACGCTTGTTTGCCACTAATTCACTTTCATTAATAACGATATCGAATAAATCCGCCGCTTTAATGCTGTCTATAATTAACTCAAAACAAGGCAGTAAATGAAACGTATCAGCCGCGGCGTATTCAAGCTGTTTTTGAGTAAGAGGTCGTTGTAACCAATTAGTACGTGATTCACTTTTATCAATGTCAATATTCAATAAGGTTTTTACCATTAGGGCAAATCCCATGCAGTTACCTTCACCTAGTAGTTGAAGTGCAAACTGGGTATCGAATAAGGGATAGGGAACAAACCCCGCATACTTTTGAAAAACTTCAATATCTTCTGAGGGAGAATGAAGTACTTTTAGCACGTTCGGATCTTTAAGTATTTGCCAAAAATCAAACAAGGAAAGCTCTGCAAGCGGGTCGATAAGAGCTAAGTGTTCGCCATCATAAACTTGAATTAGTGCAACTTCGGGATACAAAGTACGGCGGCGCATAAACTCGGTATCAATAGCAAGAATGGGTTTGTTTTTTATTTGTTCTACAAACGTATTTAGCTCATTTTGGGTTTGGATCAATTGGTAGTGCACTGAGTCTCCTACAATAAAAAAGCCGACAAATGTCGGCTTTTTTATAGTTGCTAATCTTTTAAGGCTCTTCTGAGAATTTTACCCACGTTAGTTTTGGGTAACTCATCCTTAAACTCAACGAGTTTAGGAACCTTATAATTAGTTAAATTATCACGACAATGTTTTATTATATCTTTTTCAGTTAAAGAAGGGTCTTTTTTCACAACAAAAACTTTAACTTGTTCACCGCTAATGTCATGAGGAATACCAATTGCGGCAACTTCTAATACACCTTCGTGCATCGCAACCACTTCTTCAATCTCATTTGGGAATACATTAAAGCCTGAAACAATAATCATGTCTTTTTTACGGTCAACAATATAGAAGAAGCCTTCATCATCGTATGTCGCAATATCACCTGTTGCAAACCAGCCATCTTTTAAACATTCGGCGGTTGCATCTGGGCGGTTATAATAACCAAGCATTACTTGCGGGCCTTTAACCCACAATTCACCTGGCTCACCTTTAGCCGCTTCTTCACCATTATCAAGCATTAATTTAATATCTGTACTTGGTGCAGGTAAACCAATAGAGCCATTATAAGCCTCTAAATCGTACGGGCTAATTGTAACTAATGGCGAACATTCTGTCAGGCCATAGCCTTCCATTAACTTGCTGTTAGTGACCTTCTGCCATTTTTCTGCAACAGGACGTTGAACAGCCATACCGCCACCCAATGACATTTTAAGGTGACTAAAGTCAAGTTCAGAGAAACCCGGAGTATTTAATAAGCCATTAAATAGAGTATTAACACCTGTAATAGCAGTAAATTTATGCTGACTAAGCTCTTTTACAAACCCTGGCATATCACGTGGATTAGTAATTAAAACGTTTAAGCCACCATATTTCATAAATGCTAAACAGTTCGCCGTTAATGCAAATATATGATAAAGCGGAAGTGCAGTAATAACCACTTCACTACCACGGTCAAGCACGTTATCTAAACAACCAGATACTTGCTCAAGGTTACCCACCATATTGCCATGGCTTAACATAGCGCCTTTTGACACACCGGTAGTTCCACCAGTGTACTGTAAAAAAGCTAAGTCGCTTAGGTTTACGTCTGGGCGTTTGTAACCGTTTGGATCTGCTTTTAATAAATCGCAGAAGTTAATCGTGTTTGGCAACGTGTAGTTCGGCACCATTTTTTTGAAATGCTTAACTACAAAATTAACTAAATGCTTTTTAAGGCCGCCCATCATGTCACCCACTTGTGTAACCACAATGTGTTTCACGTCGGTGTTAGGCAGCGCTTTTTCAAGCGTGACAGCAAAGTTAGCCAGTATAAATATTGCTGATGTTTCAGAGTCTTTCAACTGGTGCTCTAGCTCGCGTACGGTGTAAAGTGGGTTAACGTTAACCACCACGCACCCTGCACGTAAAATACCTAAGATAGCAATAGGGGTTTGCAACAAGTTAGGCATCATCACAGCGACTTTATCGCCTTTTTTTAACCCTAAATCGTTTTGAATATAGGCGGCAACGCGTTTTGTTGCAGCATCTATATCGTTGTAAGACAATGTTTTACCCATATTTGTAAATGCAGGTAAATTTTTGTATTCATTAAAACTTTTTTCAAACACTTCGAGTAACGAGTTGTAGTGCTCAGGATCGATTGTTTCAGGCATACCTTCTGGGTAGCGCTTAAGCCAGATTTTTTCCACTCTTAGCCCCTGTTTATAATTATATTTTTATTAACCTTAATCTAAGTAAGGCACTTTCACAATTGAGCAAATACTCTAATCTAGAGATAATCCCACATTTATCGCTAATATACAATTAACATGCACTACTTTGCAGCATAAATGCTTGAATGTGTTCAAAACATAGCCCACTGCTTTGCATATGGCAGTGATGCCCGCCAGGCACTTCTAATACTCTCAAGTTATTGTAATAATTACTATACTTATCTAAGTTTTGTTTTACAAATGGATAACCTTTATCACCTAATATTAATTGACATGGTGCAATTAATTCTTTTATTGCACCAATACATTGCGCTTCATCAAATCGAAAACCTGAGTGATTTTTAAGCTTAGGGTCAGTCGTTAACTCAAACCCACTGTGCATTTGTTTTATGTTTCTGTCCATTAACAGCGCAATTAGTTCATCATTTAAATCTGTTGTTTTTGAACGTGCTTGATAAATTTGCTGCTTTGACGTGTATATCCTCGGTTTTTTAGTGGTTATCCGTGCTCGGTTAAGTATGGCACTTCTTAGCTGCGAAGCGACTTCATCTGCTTGGGTTGTAACGCAACCTATTCCTTCAATAAAAGAAACGGATTTAACATATTCGCTGAAACAACTTGCAAATAAACCCGCGACCATCGCCCCCATTGAATGCCCTACCAAATGTACTTTTTTTATATTAAGCGCATTAATGAAGGCGTAAACATCATCTACATAATCTATGAAATAATAGTGAGCTTGCGTGCTTCGCCAAGATGACAGACCATGCCCTGCAAAATCAATACAATACCATGTTTGATTTGAGGGTACATTAGTAAGCATAGGCGCAAAACTGGCACTGTTATCTAACCAACCATGAAGCGCGATAACAATCTCTTCACCGTCTCCAAATTTAAGGCCATGTATATCTAAGTCATTAGCTTTGACAGAAAGTGGTTGCAATGCAAACCTCTATTTTTTATTTGGTTATGGCAATAACATACAAGAGATAATAAACAAATAATAGAACCGAGCGAATAGAAAACATACTTAAATTTTTAGATTTCATGTACATATTCATTTATTTATCTCGTCATCAGTATACAATAATAATCGCTATTAAAATAAGTACACTTAAAGGGTACACACAATGAAAAAACAGTTCGGATTATTAGCGCTTTTATGTACAACAACAGGAGCTTTCGCTCAAACAGCGCCTAAAAATGTTATTTATATGATTGGTGATGGCATGGGTCCCGCTTTCACAACCGCTTATCGATACTACAAAGACGACCCAACAACAAAAGAAATAGAAATCACCGTTTTCGATACCATGCTAAAAGGTATGGCACATACTTATCCTGACGACCATACGTACGTAACCGACAGCGCAGCGGGTGCAACAGCACTAAGTAGCGGTCATAAAAGTTATAATGGCGCAATTGCGGTTGATACAGCTAAAAAACCAGTTAAAACAATGCTAGAAATTGCAAAAGAGCAAGGAATGACAACAGCATTAGTGGCGACTTCACAAATAAACCATGCAACACCAGCAAGCTTTGCCGCACATAATGAATCAAGAAGAAACTATGATGATATTGCCAATGACTACATTGACAATAAAATTGCAGGTAAATTACCAGTTGATTTAATGTTAGGCGGTGGTACTCAGTACTTTATTCGTGATGACAGAAACTTAGTTGACGAGTTTAAACAAGCTGGTTATCAATACGGCGATGATATTCAAAACCTTGGTCAAATAACTCAAGTGCCTGCTATAGGTTTATATGCACCTAAAGGCTTGCCGTTTGCTCTTGATGAAAACCCAACAAGATTAAAGCAATTAACTGCTAAAGCGTTTGATTTGCTTGATGGGCAAAATGATAAAGGCTTTTTTGTGATGATAGAAGGCAGCCAAATTGATTGGTGTGGCCACGCGAATGATATTGCTTGTGCAATGGCTGAAATGGACGATTTTGCTAAATCAATCGAAACGGCTAAAGCTTATGTAGATAACAACCCAGACACTATTTTGGTGATCACAGCTGATCACTCAACAGGCGGTTTAACTATTGGTGCACATGGCCAATATAAATGGGAAACAGATATCATCAAAGGTGTTAAAGCCACTGCAGGTACGTTGACTAATTTATTAATGGAGTCAGATAACCTTAAAACGGTTTGGCAGGCTAATACCAGTATTGAATTTACAGCTGAAAACGAAATTAAACTTAAGCAAGCCAAAGCTATGGGTGAGAAAACCCTAAACTTGGCCGTTAAAAGCATTATTAATGACTTAAGTTTTACTGGCTGGACAACGGGCGGTCACACAGCGTCTGATGTACAAGTATTTGCTTATGGCAAAAATAGCGATGACTTTGTTGGCTCTCAAAATAATACCGATATAGCTAAAAAATTGATTGGTTATATAGAAAAATAATCTCAGTAATGAAAATAAAAAGCCCGAATGATTCATTCGGGCTTTTTTATTTGCTGATTTTTATCAGGTTTTAACTAGGCGTATATATCAACACCAATTAAACTTTGAACTTCAGCTCTTCGCTCTAAATTAGCAAACTCAGTATAAGTCGAAATCGCTTTGCTTACTTGGGCACTGGGTTGATCGTAAATAGTTTGGCTGTATTGGGTGTCTTTGCTGTTCGCTTTTGTAAACTCTTTTGCAAGTTCAAGCCCTTCTGGGCTGCTTTTGACATAATCGGTATTAGTTTTTTGTGGTTTGGCTTGCTCTAGTACTCGTTCAGGCTGCGCCGGAACTACCGAAGTAGAACGCACCTTAGCAGGTATATCACCTGTAAAAAAACCAGAACTTATAGGTAGCGACACAGCGCTTCTCCAACCAACAACATAATTAAATTATGATTTAAAATCGCTTAATTTGCAAACAACCGTGTTTGTTTATTCACGGCCCGGTAATTTTTTCCATGTTACCGTGTCACGCACATACTTTGGTTGTGCATCACTGGCTTTTACACCCTTACCAGCAAGATACTGCGCCTCTACTAGGGCCAGCATATAGTGTGCATCCGGTAAGGTTATTGCTGGCTGTATGGTTACATTATTAAATGCTGTTAATGCGTCAGGGTAACTTTTAAACCCAGTTCCTACCCCTGCAGCATCGATGTTTATATCTATCAAGGTTGCATCTAACAATTCAGGTTTGAATACTCGTTCTTCGCCTTTAAGTGTCATCAATCCATCTTTTGCGTGGTACTGAGCAAAATATATTTCTCCCATACGCGCATCAATACTAGAATAAACTACGTCAGCACCAAACTGTTCTAATGCCTGCTGTGCCATGACTGCTAAAGTAGATACCCCAACTAATGGTAAATTAGTTGAATACGCAAGACCTTGGGCAATGGCTACGCTAATACGAACGCCGGTGAAACTTCCAGGACCTTGGCCAAATCCTATTACGTCTAAATCTTTTAATTTACAGCCGGCTTTACCAAGTAACTCATCAATAAGTGGCAGTATTTTTTGACTATGTTGCTGTGGACACTCTTCAAAATGATGAAATGTTTTACCCTGATAATGCAAAACAATTGATAATGCCTCAGTAGAAGCGTCTAGGGCGAGAATATTACTTTTGATCATTTTTGTACTCAATTAATATGTTTTAAAAATGTATTGGCATCTTCTAAGCTTCGTGTACGGCGCATTGGCGGTAAACTCTTTAAAAATACTTGTCCGTATTGGCGTGTAACTAAGCGATTATCGCAAATCACTAGCACGCCTTTATCTTTGTTGTCTCTTATTAAGCGACCTACCCCCTGCTTTAATGCAATCACTGCTTGGGGTAATTGAATATGTGCAAACGGGTCTTTGCCTTGCATTTGACAATCTTGCATTTTAGCTTGTAGTAAAGGGTCATCAGGGGCAGCAAACGGTAGCTTATCAATAATAACACAGCTTAAGGTACTGCCTCGTACATCAACCCCTTCCCAAAATGACGCGGTCCCCAGTAATACCGCATTACCATGGCGAGTAAATTTTTCTAATATAATGCGTTTAGACATTTGCCCTTGCATATAAACTGGGTAGTCCATTTGCGTCGTTAAGCCCTCAGCCACTAAATGCATCATACGGTAACTGGTAAATAACACAAAACAGCGCCCCTTAGCCGACTTTATGAGCTCTAAAGTCAGTTTTACAATAGCATGGGGCATATTATCTTCATGCGATTGAGGTAAATAACGAGGTAAGCACAGCAACGCCTGATTGGCATAATCAAACGGGCTATCAACCATCATACTTTGCTTTGGCTTTAAGCCAAGGCTTGCATTAAAGTGGCTCAGTTCATTGTCGACCGATAACGTGGCGGAGGTAAATACAAACCCCGCACCAGATTCTTTCATCATCAATGCAAATTTTGCCGATACGTTTAATGGCGTTATATTGATTGTTAAATAGCGCCTCGTGGTTTCATACCAGTAACTAAACCCTGTCTGGGCGGTATCGAATACGCGTTCTAACTGGCCTTTAAAAGCCAATACACGTTCAAACGGATGTTCTATTTTATCGCTGCGCTCTAAGCATAACTTTAAAACCTGATACACAAACTCTAAATCACTAATTACGCGGTGTAATGCCGAGCAAATAAGCTTATTGCTGAGCTTTTCGCGCCAATCGCCTCGGCTACCATCAACTCCAAACTGCAGCCTTAAATCAGCGACACTGGTTTCCAGTTTATTTAAACTTTTGCCTAATTGCAGCATATCGGGAATTTCAGCGCGGTAAATAGCGCGCAAATCGTTAATTAAATCCACCAGCTTTTTGGTGCTCATGGTTTCGCCAAAATAGTCGCTGGCAATTTCGCTTAATTGGTGAGCTTCATCAAATATGTAGGCATCAGCATTAGGCATCAGCTCTGCAAAACCTGATTCTTTTACCGCCATATCGGCAAAAAATAAATGGTGATTAATTACCACAACATCGGCATCAGCCGCTTTTAAACGTGCTTTGCGAATATAGCATTCTTGAAAGTCAGGGCATTCTTTGCCTAAGCAATTATCAGCGGTTGAGCTTACATAAGGTAGCACTTTGGCGTCTTCTTCAATACCAATGCAATCGGCAAGATCACCGCTGTGGGTCTCACTGGCAAACTTTGCAACCATAGCAAGCTGATGCATAACATCAGGGTCGTCTGTGGGTACGTGTGCCACATGCTGAGTTAGTCGATACGTACACAAGTAATTGGCACGCCCTTTTAACAAGGCCGTTTTTTTCGCTGCACCTAAGGCTTTTACTAATACGGGTAAATCGCGGTGATAAAGCTGCTCTTGCAGTGCTTTAGAACCGGTTGAGATAACTGTTTTACCTTTAGATTTAAGTGCGGGGGCTAAATAGGCAAAGGTTTTACCTGTGCCAGTACCTGCCTCAACAACAAGTTGAGCTCGGGTTTGTAATGCATCATCAACTGCCACTGCCATATCGATTTGAGGCTGGCGTGGTGTGTATCCATCTATTGATAAAGCCAAAGGCCCGGTCGCACTAAACAGCTGTTTGATAATACCAATCACTTTGTAAAAAATAATAGCGGGATTTTACGTAAGCCTAGAGCCAAGAGCAAGTAATGCCGTTATTAATCAGTCCCCCTCTACATTGAGAAGAATTTTTAACACGCAGTGGGAGGTTTGCTTTTATTAATCTAAGCCCAAGTATCTAAGTGAGGCTTGTCGTCATCTTCTGCGTTGCTATTGCTCGATTTTTTTTGGTCTAACGATGCTTTTTTTTGTTTTTCTATCTCTTTCTTTTTGCGCTCTTCAAGTTCAACTTGCTTCGCCCTAGCGCTTTGTTGCACCCCTGCAATATGAAAAGCACCTTTAGATTCAAGCGCTAAACGGGTAATAGGCCCTAAATAGGGGAGCATTATATCCATGTGTGACTCCAGCAGGTTGCGCGTTATTTAATCACTATAAGACTGTTGATAAATAAAGCAATATGTTAACTATTATCGGCAGTTATAAGATATTCTTTAATTAAAGAAAATTTTTCTTGCCATGCTGTCGGTTAATGTGTTTTTATAAATGCGAAATTTATTAAACAGATTGCAGCTAAGCGTTAACACAATAACGATTAGCCAAATAGGATAAAAAATGCTTAATTCACTGACAGTTGTACATCACCACCATCATTCATCGGAATAACCTGTCAGGTCTTTCGCTGAGAGGTTGTTCCTAAAAGGAAACCTCTGGCGAATCAACATACCAAGATTCATTTTCGCCCTGAGGTTTCCCTCGGGGTTTTTAGTTTTTAAATTAAAGGAAAATGAGTAATGAATAATAGTAATCGTCTTCGTATCGCCATCCAAAAAGGTGGCCGCCTATCTAAAGATTGTCAAGATCTGCTTAAACAACTGGGTGTAAAACTCAACCTTCGTGAGCAGCGCCTCATAGCACACTCAACCAACATGCCTATTGACGTATTACGTGTGCGCGATGACGATATTCCAGGATTAGTTATGGATGGTGTATGTGATTTAGGTATTGTTGGCGAAAACGTACTAGTAGAAGTGCAAGCAGAAAGAGAGCGCCAAGGTGTACCAAGTGAAGTTACAAAGCTTGCTAAACTTGACTTTGGTTACTGTCGTTTAGCACTTGCATGGCCACAAGAACTTGGTAAACAAGACAAGAGCTGGTTTGAAGGCAAACGTATTGCGACCACTTACCCAGAAATTTTAAGCCAATACTTAAAACGAGAAGGCATTAACGCCAGCACAGTAATGTTGACAGGTTCAGTGGAAGTAGCCCCACGAGCAGGACTTGCCGATGCTATTTGTGATTTAGTCTCTACTGGCGCAACACTTGAAGCAAATGGCTTAATGCAAGGCGACACTATTTTAGAGTCAAATGCCTGTTTAATCCAAAACACTCAACTACAAGATACTGAAAAATTGGCACTCATAAATAAGCTAATGCCGCGTTTACGTGGTGTTAAGCAAGCTAAAGAAAGCAAATACATTATGCTACACGCACCAAAAGATAAGCTTGATGAAATTTGTGAAATTTTACCTGGCGCTGGCCAACCTACCTTACTTGCCCTTGCAGGTAATGATGAATATGTTGCCCTACACATGGTGAGTAGCGAAACCCTATTTTGGGAAACCATGGAGCAACTTAAAGCCCTTGGTGCCAACTCTATTTTAGTTATGCCAATTGAAAAAATGATGGAGTAACAAGCCATGCTTCGTTGGAATGAGGAATCATCACAAGTTCAAGCAGCGGCGCTTATGCGCCCTGCTGTATCAGCGAGTGAAAAAGTAGAAAGCATTTGCCAAACTATTTTGGCAAAAGTAAATGCACAAGGCGACGCCGCATTACTTGCGTTAGCAAAAGAGTTTGATAACCGAGCTGAGCCGCGTTTACGTGTTCCACTTGATGAAATTAATGCCGCTGAGAAAATGCTAAGCCCAGAGCTTAAGTATGCAATTGATACCGCTTATGCCAATGTGAAATGTTTTCACCAAGCGCAACTGCCAAAAGATATTAAGTTATCGACTCAACCAGGTGTTGACTGTGAACTGAAATATCAAGCCATCGAAGCAGTCGGTATTTATGTACCAGGAGGGAGTGCTCCTCTTCCATCATCGGTTATTATGCAAGGTGTATTGGCGCAGTTAAGCGGTGCAAACACCGTGGTATTAACCACACCAGTACAAGGTGATAAAGCAATTAACCCGGCTATTTTATATGCCGCTAAATTATGTGGTATCACCACAATTATTGAAAGCGGTGGTGCAGGCGCGATTGCTGCTATGGCCTATGGCACAGAGTCTGTTCCTAAAGTGAATAAGATTTTTGGCCCAGGTAACAGCTTTGTCACTATGGCAAAACAGTTAGTCGCACAAACGATTCCAGGTATGGCGATTGATATGCCAGCAGGGCCATCAGAAGTGTTAGTGATTGCAGATGAGCGTGCAAACCCAGAGTTTATTGCTGCCGACTTACTGTCTCAAGCAGAACACGGGGCTGACTCACAAGTTATTTTATTATGTAACAGTGAAACGATTATTGAACAAACGCAAGACGCACTTACTCGTCAACTTGCAAACTTAAGTCGAAAAGACACCGCCGAACAGGCATTGGCAAATTCGTCTCTTATTCTAGTTGATTCAGTAGCCCAAGCGTTTGACGTATCAGCGCAATATGGGCCAGAGCACTTAATATTACAACTTGCAGATGCAACTCCTTACTTAGATCAAGTAAAGAATGCAGGCTCTGTATTTGTTGGCGATTACACCCCAGAGTCAGCGGGCGATTATGCCTCAGGCACTAATCACGTGTTACCCACTTATGGTTACAGTGCAACTTACTCTAGCTTAAATTTACTCGATTTTTTCCGTACTTACACAGTACAAACTATCAGTAAACAAGGCTTAACTGAGCTTTCAAAAGCTATTTTACCCTTAGCAGATGCAGAAGGCCTAGATGCCCACGCTAATGCGGTTTCAATTCGTTTAGAGGCAATAAAAAATGAGCAATGAGAGCGGCTTATTACCTGATAATATTGCAGCACTTGCTGCGTATAGCTCGGCTAAAAGTGAAAAGTTAACCGGTACAACCTGGCTCAATGCCAACGAAAGCCCGTATGCAAAAAACCTTGAAATAACAATCGAAGACTTGAATCGTTACCCAGATCCTCAGCCTCAATTGGTTATTGACCGCTACGCAGCCTATGCTGAGCTTGAAAGCGAAAATGTATTAATGACCCGTGGCGCAGATGAAGGCATTGAATTGTTAGTGCGTACCTATTGTGAGCCAGGTAAAGACAGTATTTCACTATTTTTACCTACTTACGGTATGTACAAAGTAACGGCCGATACACACAACGTCGCAATCAATGGCCTAACACAAACGCTTTTATTAAATGGCAGCGTTGATGAAATAGTTGCCGCTGTGGGTAGCTCAAAACTGGTATTTATTTGTAATCCAAATAACCCAACAGGTAGTTTAACCCCGCTTGATAAAGTAAAAGCCATTGCCACTGCACTTGCAGGTAAAGCATTGGTGATTGTTGATGAAGCCTATATTGAGTTTTGTCCTGAGCAAAGTGCAGCACAACTTATAAACGAGTTTAGTAACATTGTTGTGCTTCGTACACTCTCAAAAGCATTCGCACTTGCGGGCTTAAGAACAGGGTTTACTCTCGCTCAGGCCAGTGTATTAGCGCCTATTCGTAAGGTCATGGCACCGTATCCGGTATCGGGTGTGGTGGCCAGCATTGCAGCACAAGCCATTGCCCCTGATGCGATAACCTCAATGCGTCGCCAAGTGACCATTTTAAATAGCTTAAAGTTAAAGCTTATTGACTGGTTAAACGCCTCCCCTGCAGTATTAAAAATACTCACTGGTGAAGGCAACTTTGTTACTTTAAAATTAGCGAATAAAGATTACTTTAAACGAGCACTTAAACAAGGCTTAGTAATGCGCGCCTTTACCTTATTTAATGAAGACGACTGGCTACGTATTTCAATTGGTAATGAACAAGAATTAGAACAAGTAAAAATTTGGTTAGATGGCCTGCAATTGCCTCAAGCCACAGCACAACAGGAAGTATCATGAGTAACCCCTATTTATTTATAGACCGCGATGGCACTATTATTGAAGAGCCAATCACCGACAAACAAGTCGACAGCCTTGAAAAACTAGCGTTTTTACCGGGTGTCATTCCTGCCTTATTGCAACTGCAAGCAGCAGGCTATCGTTTAGTAATGGTATCAAATCAAGATGGCTTGGGCACAGACAGCTTCCCAACTGCCGATTTTGACATTGCACAAGACAAAATGATGGACATACTGCAAAGCCAAGGTATCAGCTTTGAGTCAGTATTAATTTGCCCACATTTTGATGAACAAAACTGTGATTGCCGTAAACCAAAGACAGGCTTACTTACTGAACTAATGCGCTCAGGCAAAGTTGATTTAGCACGTTCTTTTGTGATTGGCGATCGCCAAACCGATATTGGCCTTGCACAAAACTTATGTTGTGAAGGTATTTTATACGACGGTAGCTGGCCTGCCATTGTCACTAAGCTGACCACGGCAAACCGTGAAGGTCGCGTGACACGTAATACCAAAGAAACGCAAATAGACGTAGCAGTTAACCTTGATCAAACAAAAAATGGCAGCATTGAAACTGGCCTTGGTTTTTTTGACCACATGCTGGATCAAATTCGCACTCATGCCAATATTGGCTTAAATATTAAAGCCAAAGGTGACTTACACATAGACGAGCACCACCTTGTCGAAGACATTGGTATTGCTTTAGGTGTTGCCCTTAAACAGGCGCTTGGCACCAAATCGCAAATTGCGCGTTATGGTTTTGCCCTACCTATGGATGAATGTAAAGCTGAGGCACAAATTGATTTGTCGGGTCGTGCTTCATTTGTTTTAAACGCCAACTTTAGCCGTGAAAAAGCCGGTGATTTAGACGTACAAATGGTTGAGCACTTTTTCAAAAGCTTAAGCGATAACGCCGCAATTAGCCTTATTCTATCGGTAAGTGATGGCAACTGCCACCACCAAGTGGAAGGCTTATTTAAAGCGTTTTCTCGTGCTTTGCGTATGGCTATTGCACAAGATACCAGCCAACAAACAGCCAGCTCTAAGGGATGTTTATGATTGCGATAATTAATACCGGTTGCGCCAACATTAACTCAGTGCGGTTTGCATTTGAGCGTTTAGGGCAAACCCCTACGGTGATTACCTCGCCAGAACAACTAGCAGGCTATGAACGTGCTATTTTACCCGGTGTTGGTCATGCATCTGTTGCTATGAAGCGTTTGGTTGATAATGGTTGGCAGCAAGCAATTAACGAATATCAGCGCCCGCTAATGGGAATTTGCTTAGGCATGCAACTGCTGTGTGAAAGCACTGAAGAAGGAAACGTGCAATGCTTAGGTAAAATACCAGGCGAAGTGAAAGCACTTGATGTAGGTAGCTTAACGTCACCACATATGGGCTGGAATAACCTATCTGTTCAACAAGCGCACCCGTTGACTCAAGGTTTGCATGCGGACGACCAGGTTTATTATGTGCATAGCTTTGCTCACACCGTTAATAGCGCCACACTAGTTAGCAGCGAATACGGGCAAACATTTTCTGCAATTGTAGCTAAAGACAATTATGCCGGCATGCAATTTCACCCTGAACGCAGCGCTAAAGTGGGCACACGTTTATTACAAAATTTTATTGATTGGCAACTTTAGGTTGCTCTTGATACTTTTAAAAGAGAAATACAGTGATTATTCCAGCATTAGATGTATTACAAAATCAAATTGTGCGCTTGTACCAAGGTAAATATGATACTGCACAGTTTTATCCCTTTGAGCTTGGTGCTCGCTTAAAAGAATATGCCGACAGTGGCGCCACTAAATTACATTTAGTTGATTTAGAAGGCGCACGGGATCCAAGTAAAAAACAGTGGCAACATATTCAAGCAGCCACAAAATCCCTCAATGTACCTTACCAAGTAGGTGGCGGTATTCGTTCAGAGCAAGACGTGAGCGATTGGCTAAAAGCAGGTGCAAACCAAGTGGTTATTGGCTCAATGGCGGTTGAAAAGCGTGAGCAAGTAAAAGCCTGGATTGAACAATTTGGCGCTGAGCACTTTGTAATTGCCCTTGATGTTAATAAAGCTGCAAACGGATGGGCACCAGCAACCCACGGTTGGCTAAACGAATCTGAGTTTGGATTATTTGAACTGATTGATTTTTACGTTGGTCTGGGTGTTATTGACTTTTTATGCACGGACATCAGTAAAGATGGCACCATGACGGGCCCTTCTTTTGCGCTTTATGAAGATTTAATTAATCATAATGCAGATATTAAAGTGCAAGCCTCAGGAGGAGTAAGCTCGTTAGATGATATTAAAAAGCTCAATGAACTTGGTGTTGGCGGCGTAATTTTAGGTAAGTCTTTATTAGATGGTGCTTTTAGCGTAGAAGACGCGCTTAAATTAGGCTAAATACTAAAATTTAAAAAGGCACAGATGCGAGCGCGTCTGTGCCTTTTTTTGTATAAAACTATCAGTTTATTTATGCTTACCAGGTAACATAGAACCCAATACGCCATCTTGCTTTATTAAACCATGATAAAGTGCAGCGCTTACATGCATAAAAATAAACAGTAAAAATGCGTAAGCAATTAAACCATGTGCTTCACGAAAAAATGCATAGCTCTCAATATTTTTACTGACTAAATTAGGTAAAGTAAATATACCAAAAAAGCTCACAGAACGTTCATCAGCACTTTGCATTAACCAGCCTGAAATTGGCATTAAAATCATAGACGCATATAAACCCACTTGGGTTAAATGTGCCGCTAAAGCCTGTGCTTTAGGCACACTTTGGGGTAATGCAGGGCTTTTATACAGTACTTTATTAATTAATCTTATTGCAACTAATATCAGTGCTAACACACCAAACGATTTATGCAGTTGTATAGCCTCTACCTGCCAAACCGCTAAGCTTTGTACCATCGACAAACCAAGAAATAACATAGAAAGTATAATTAATGCCATTGCCCAGTGAATAAGCATACTCGACGCTGAGTATTTAGTAATTGTTTTCATTGACTCGTTCCTGTTATTAATTATTTAAAAGTACTTCTTTAGCTCGACGACGAAATGACTCTGCATACGCAGCGCCACGGGCACGTAAAATAGGATCAGCACTTGGCTGAATACCTGTTGGTAATACTAACGGATCAAAGTTCATGTTTTCACATACCCCACCCTCTTGTGCTTGCAAGCGTGATATTACTAACGTACCGGCGTTAATGGTTTTGCGCGATTGTGGCCATAAAACAGTTGGGTTGTTTTCATCATCTTCTTCGGTTGCAAAACTAAACAGCATATCAAACTTAACCGGTGCTTGAGCTACTTGGTCTTTAAGTTGTAGCTGCAATGCATCTGGTGAATCATTATTAAGTGGTTGGGTGTTTTCATCACTTAATTGCGGTTTAGCAATCCAGCGTACGGCATGCTTTTCATCATTCTCATCCACCAAATAAAACGCATTAATACTGTGGTATTGCTCAGTGGCAAAACTACTGCTTGGCGTGTAGCTTGCTTTCCAGTTATTAAAAGCGGCACTTTCAGGGTGTGCTGCAAAAAACGCTTTAATTTTTTCTGGGCTGCGCTTTTTAGTCACCGGATCGGGTGAAAGAGCTTGTAGTTGTTTAAAAAAAGCTTCTGGCGTAGCTACCGCCATAACCGGAGGCGTATTCATTGCAACACGCCACTCTTGGTTATCATCAGTGGTTATAGAAAACGCTAAACTACGCACCGGAGCTTTTAAATCAGGTGCAGTTGGATTATTACCCGCAATAGAAAAGCGACCTGCAAAAGGGGTTGCCCCTAAATCAAATACCTTTGCTTGCGAGTACTTAGCAAGCTCACCCGTTGACTCAAAAGACCCAGCTAAACAAATTCCTTTTGCGTGTGCTCGGCGAAATCCCTCATGGGTTTTATCACCTTGCTGTAAATTAACAAAACGCTGTGCAGTCACTGCGTCACGATTAAATGCGCCGGTAAAATACAAAATAGTCAGGGCAAATAAGCTAATAATTGCTATTAAGATGATTTTTTTACTCATGGTAGGATTAGACCTCATATGATTATTTTCTTGATGATTATGTTTGGAATTTTTCATAGTTTATAAATTACGTCTTTAAATTAATGGCTAACCATTACTGAGTGATGCTTTACGTTGCAGCGCTTTTATTAAGCGATACCAACATGGCTCTTACAAGACCGCTGCTAAGCAATTAATATTTCAATTTAATTAATAAAAAGTATTCATTATGGTTTTAAAACTGCAAACAGCTAATGTTTATGAGCTTGCGCTTTTAAAAAGCTGATTGTTAATTATACTTAGGTTTATATAAAGCCAGTATTAAGTTGCACTTTGGTAACTTTCTACAAAATCATACAAATTAAAACAAAACCGTACAGCAATAATAAACAGTTGAAATTAAAATGTTATTTATTAATCACTTGGTAAGCACTGCTTACTCTCAACTATTAAGTAGTTATAGCTTAATAAATTGCATTTCAGATACATTCGAAAATAAACTCAATGGGCTATTTTATAATTTTTTACAGATTAAAAATGCCAACAATTAACAACGCACTTTTTATTTAAGGTAAGCCAGATGATCAAAACACGTTGTTTTACTAAATTTAATTTAATTAGTATTACGTTTTTGCTTTTATTAGCCGGTTGCTCAGAAAGCGAAGTCACCACACAAAAACAAAATAAGCCGCGTCCAGTGAAACTTATAACCCTAGGTGATGAGTCGCAATCAAAAACGCTCACCTACCCCGCCACTATCGATACTATAAATAGCTCAAAGCTGGCTTTTCAGGTTAGCGGAAAGTTAGAAGAGCTCAACGTTATTGCCGCACAAAACGTAAAAAAAGGCGATGTAATAGCCGCATTAGAGCAACGTAATTTTGTTAATGAGGTTAAGTCGAGCAAAGTACAGTTTGAAACCGCCAACAATGATTACCAACGTGGTTTAAAGCTCGCTAAAGATGGGGTTATTTCACAACGAGATATAGAGCAACTAAAATCTAAAAAAGAAGTAGCCGAGTCTCAATATGACTCAGCACAAAAAGCATTATCTGACAGTAAAATTATAGCCCCTTATGATGCTATTGTTGCTGAAGTACCAGTAAAGCAGCTTGAAAATATAACTGCTGGTCAACATGTTGTTACTTTATTTGGTAAAGGTGAAATGGAAGCTGTCGTAAATATTCCCGCGTCTATTGTGGCCACGGTAGATGCTAAGCAAAACAATGTAGCGTCGGTAATTTTACAAGATGTATCGACTGCCCCTATTCCTGCAACATTTAGACGTGCCAATTTAGAAGCTGATTCAGCGAGCCAAACCTATGAAGTGCGATTTGCCTTTGCTGTACCTAATAACCTTAATATATTGCCTGGTATGAATGCCAGTTTAAAAATAACCCGTGAGAACAGCTCAAATGGCACTCGTTTATTAGTGCCAACCTTTGCTATTTTTGAACAAAACGGTGAGCACTTTGTTTGGACGGTTGACGCTAAAACCATGCAAGTTTCTAAAGCTCCCGTTAAAATTGAAAATGGCATTGGCGAGCAACTCATTGTCACTGACGGTTTAAAAGCCGGTGATGTAATTGTTGGTGCAGGTGCAAACTATGTAACTGAGGGTATGAAAGTACGTCCTTGGACTAAAGCATAGGAGCGCGGTAATGGATTTAGCAAAATGGACAATCAATAATAAATTAATTAGCACCATACTCATTATTTTAACCTTGGGGTTTGGTTTTTCATCCTATAAAAATATGGCACGCTTTGAAGACCCCGAATTTATAATTCGTACTGCACAAGTGTTTGTTTCGTACTCAGGCGCAAGCCCGCTAGAAGTAGCAAAAGAAGTCACAGAGCCGCTAGAGCGTGCTATTCAAGAGCTGCAAGAGGTTGATACTATATCGTCTACCTCATCTACGGGTTTATCTGAAATTAAAGTAGAGATTAAATCAGAATTCTCTCCAACTAAATCTGAGCTGCAAGTTATTTGGACTAAGCTCAGAAACAAAATTAATGATACACGCCCAACATTACCTCCTGGTACTGGCACACCACAAGTTTATGACGATTTTGGTGATGTGTATGGCTTAAGTTATTTAATTACCGCCGAAGGTTACTCTCCTGACGAGCTACATGCCTACGCTAAAAATTTACAAAGCGATATTCTACAAGTAGAAGGCGTGGCAAAAGTTGCTATGACGGGCGTTCAGCAAGAAGGCATATTTGTAGAAATTGCCCGTGAAGAATTAGCCTCTTTAGGTGTGTCTATTAATAATATTTACGGCATTTTAGATGAACAAAACGCTGTATTAAGCGCCGGTAATACCAAAATTGGCGATCAACGTATTTTTATCGACCCGACCGGAGAAATAAACTCCGTTGATACTATTAAAAATCTATTAGTTAGTGCTAGCGGTGAAGGCAAAACAATTTATCTTAAAGACATTGCCAATGTGTACCGTGGCTTTCAAAGCCCGGCAACCAAATTGGTACGTTATAACTCTAAACCTGCTATATCACTTGGGGTCGCCAGTGTATTAGGCGCTAATGTGGTTAAAGTATTTGACCGTGTTGATAACAAAGTAAAACAAACTGAACACCTCAGACCGCTTGGCATCACAGTGCATGAGTTTTACCACCAAGGTAAAGTAGTACAAGATTCAGTCGACAACTTTGTGGTCAATGTTTTAGTCGCGCTGGTGATTGTAATGGTTACCCTGCTGCTATTTATGGGGTTACGCTCAGGAATTATTATTGGCGCTGTGTTACTGCTAACCATTTTTGCCACCCTTGCTACCATGGATTTAAGCGGCATACCCATGCATCGTATTTCGCTTGGTGCGCTTATTATCGCGTTAGGCATGATGGTTGATAACGCCATTGTAGTTACCGAAGGGATTTTAGTTGGTACACAAAAAGGCCGTAAAAAGTTAGACATTGCCAGCGAAGTAGTCAAGCAAACTAAATGGCCACTACTGGGTGGTACCTTAGTAGGGATTGTTGCCTTTGCGCCTATTGGACTTGCCCCAGGTGATACCGCCGAATTTACCGGTCATTTATTCTGGGTTATTTTAATCTCTTTATTATACAGCTGGTTATTTGCTATTACCCTAACCCCCTTATTTTGTTATTGCTTGTTTAAAGAGCAAGATAGCGAAACCTCAGGCTCAGCAAAACCAAATAAACTCATGGCGTTATATCAGTCTGTTGTGGTTTCGGCATTGCATCACCGCTGGCTTAGTATTGCCATTGTGGTTGCCACTTTTAGTGTGTCTATGTGGGGATTTCAATTTGTAAAATCAGGTTTTTTTCCAGCCTCTACCACACCACAAATGGTGGTTGATTTTTGGCTACCGCAAGGTACCGATATTGAAAAAACCAAAAAAGACATGCTCAAGTTAGAGGAATTTGTAAAGCAACAAAATGGCGTTGAAGGTATCCAAACCCTTATTGGCGGTGGCGGGCTTCGCTACATGCTTATTTATGGTAGCGAATCTCCAAACAGTTCTTATGGGCAAATTTTAGCTAAAGTCGATGACTACAAAAAGCTAGATCAACTTTTACCTACCGTACAAAATTACATTGACGACAACTTTGTTGATGCTCAGGGCAAAGTATGGCGCTTTGTAATGGGCCCAGGTGGTGGCTCTAAAATAGAAGCCACATTTAAAGGCCCCGACCCAGAAGTATTAAGAGAGCTAGCTGCACAAGCAAAAGGAATATTAATTGATGATGGCGGCGCCTTGTCTATTAAAGATACATGGCGACAACGCATTAGTGTTATTGAACCGCAGTATTCAGCCATTAACGCACAACGCGCTGGTGTAACGCGTAAAGCAGTTGCTGAAGCTTTACAGCAAAATTTTTCGGGGCAAGTTGTTGGACAGTATCGTGAAGGTGAAGAGCTCATTCCTATTATTGTTAGAGCACCACAATCGGAACGTGTCGACATAAACGATATTGGCAACATTCAAGTGCAAAGCAATATCACTGGTGAAACATTGCCATTAGCGCAAGTAACCAATGGGTTTAAAACCGTCTGGCGCGATGGTATTTTGAAACGCGAAGACCGCGAATGGACCATAAAAGCTCAAGCCGATCCACTGCCGGGTGAACTAGCCTCAGAGTTATTTAATCGCGTTAAACCTAAAATAGAGGCCATTGAACTTCCTCAAGGGTATCGACTTGAATGGGATGGCGAATACGGACAATCGAAAGAGTCTAATGAAATGCTGGCCTCAACTATTCCACTGGGCTTTTTAGCCATGGTACTGATTGTTATTGTGTTATTTAACGCTTTAAAACAACCAATTATTATTTGGCTTGTTGTGCCATTAGCCTTAATTGGTGTTGTGTTTGGGCTGGTAACCACACAAATACCACTAGAGTTTATGGGTATATTAGGGTTACTTTCGCTCTCTGGTTTGTTGATTAAAAATGCCATTGTATTGGTAGATCAAATGGATATGGAAATTCGCCAAGGAAAGCCCGCTTATAATGCCATTATAGACTCGGCAAATAGTCGGGTAAGACCTGTAATGATGGGCACACTTACCACGGTATTAGGGGTTATCCCTCTGTATTTTGATGCATTTTTCCAATCAATGTCCGTGGTTTTAGTATTCGGGTTACTGTTTGCTACCTTGCTTACCTTAATCGTAATACCTGTTCTATACGCCATTTTTATGAATGTTAAACAAGACGGACAGGCAACTAATTAAACGCCAACAAAAATATGGCCATACTTAGTGATAAGTCATGGCCATTTTATAAGCTTTGAGCAAAATAATTTATATAATTAACCACTATTCAACTTTTAAAAAAACTGCATATACTACACGCCTTTTCAAACCATTTATGATGCTAAAAACTCGCTCAAAAACGGTTGTTATTTTTCCAAAGAAACATCTTAACTTTAGTATTTTATAAATTTAAATTAGATTTGCAGTGGATACTTTGTTAAGGCATTAATTATCACTTTAAGTTCTAGCTTTAGCGATTAACATAGTCGGAGTTTTATTATATAGTGGGGTTAAGAATTCATTGCATAGTAATGCTTTAAGATTCATTCATTAAATTAACTATTCAAATTTATCAAATAAATAACATATCAAGTGCAGTCTATGTGTCTTCTATTTAGTCATACAAATAATAAATGTAAAAACAGCTTTTTTTCAAATCAGAATTTTAAAAACGAGGCATTCTCATGTTATCAAAACGCATAATTCCTTGCCTATATGATACCAGATATTTATAAGAAATAATAAAAACTAAAAAAAGTATAAAAACTCAATAATTTAAAGGGCTTATAACTATAGTCAAGTAGTAGGCCCTATCCACTCCATTAGATTAATAATATAAAAAATGTAGCCTATACGTCTCCAATTCACTATTATAAATAACAAGTGTCGCCTATATGTATCCTATGACACTCTGCAAAAAGGCTACTTTATGTAGGTTCTATGCACTATTTATTCACTCATAAGGAGCTAAGGTGGCTAATAAAGAAAGTAACCTCAAACAGTATTTTCCGAGAGAACAACTGGAGGATTTTTCCTTTTCTCATACCAACATAAAAAAGCTTTTGACCTCGAAATATCCGGTACAGGAAGAGCGTGTTTTCAAGGATACGAATCAATCAGCTAACGGTTTACGAATTAGAGTTTATCCCTCCAGTAATGCTACCTACTTTGTCGAAAAGAGAATTAGGGGGGCCTCTGGAGGGGCAAAAAAAAGAGTTATTGGCAAAGCAAATGAAATAGACTTATTTGAAGCAAGAAAAACTGCCTACAAATTTATTTCTTGGATGGCAGGAGGAAAAGATCCGTATGAAGAGCTTGAGAAAGAAAAACGTGAAAACAGAGTTTACACAATTCGAGATGCATACGATTTATACATGGACAACAGAACAATTCAAAAAGAAACGCGAGATAGATATGAGCGTCAAAAGGATGTTCTGAGCTACATCCACATAAAAAGAAAACAAAAATGGCAGGATGTAGAAGCTGAGTCGCAATTGGTCAATACAAATACTTTCAAAGGTAAAACCGATAATTTAAAAAGCCTTTTAGATGCTGACTTAAACGACATTACCTCCCAAGCAGTTCTATGCTTCCATAAAAGTATTACTAACAATCACGGCCACGGTAATAACAAAGCATTTACAGAAGGCGATAAAGTTATTCAGTTTTTAGGCTCACTATATGATATGGCCATTGATATAGTAAATGAAAAACAGGATGACGAGCATTATATTAAGCGTAACCCTATAAAAATCATGAAACGTGGTCGAGGGCGGTGGAACAATCCCCTCGGTAAAGCTAAAAGACGCCACGAAAGTCTTGATACAGAGCACATTGCAGCCCACTACCAAGCCATTATGCAACTAAAAACTCTTAAAAATGAAGCTAGAGACGACTACCCTAGAATGAAATATACCAACGTACCTGTTCCCGGAGCAGTCAGAGCGCATTACTTTTTACGTTTTATGTTTTGGACTGGCTGGAGACCGGGAGATGTTGCAAGAATTCAATGGGATCAAATTGAAACTATTTCAGAAAACGATAAAACCTATACAGCTGTGTCATGGGATGACAAAGAGGCCGCTGAGCGTCTTAAAAATGGAGAACCAATTTATCGTGTTCCACTAAACCTGCAAGCTGAGTTGGTAATCAATGAGCTGAGGAAAATTAAATCCAATAAATTAAATAAAGCGAAAAAAGGAGAGATTAAAATCAGACATGACTATGATCACAATCATGTATTTCTTAATGTGCTTGAAAATGGTCATATTAAACCAAATCAGCATCACTATGAGAAAAAAATTCAAGAGCTAGCCAATACTAGGTTCTACCCAACAGGAATATACAGAAAAACCTTTCTTACATACGGCAATGAACTCAAAATCAATATTTATACGTTAAAACGATTAGTGTTTCATACACAAAATTATTTCGACGTTACAAGTGGGTATATTAAAACACATAGACAAGTATTATTAGATGCTAGTGAGAAAATTGCTAACTATTTAAGCAGCTACATATCTCCAGACTCGATCCAACCAAAACCATCAGAGCAAATAATTGAGAGTTCAAATGTAAATATTGATAAAGATATAGTAAACGAATTAACCGCGCAATATGGCCAAGACGCGAGTAAAAAAACTAATGATCTAATAAGAATTGCTTTAGCATTAAAAAGCCTTAACCCTAACATATACAAAAAACTTGAACTAACGACTGATGAGTTTGCGGAGTTTGAGGATTCCGATTTTGCTGGAGATTAGTATTTTGTCATTCTCCGCAATCTTGTTGCGATAAAATAATACGCCAGTTAGAGTTGGTTACGTCTTATTTTGTCGTTGCAAAAATTTAAAGAGAGCGAACAGTATTGAAGGAAATGGTTTATTTCACAAATCAAACAATGAAATTGTAATGTTTAGGTAGTGTTTAGAAATCTGTGTCATTTCAGTTCAACTAGCATGTAACATGTGGCATTGTATGTTCCCTGTTTTATTTTTTAACCTTAGCCTTAACAATAAATTATATATTTACCCAAAGATAGCATCAGTAATTTACACAGTAAATTCGGACAAAATAATTTTCAAACAATTCGTTAGCATCTCATTAATAAACTTCGAATAAATACTTGATGGTATTTTATTTTCCATACAAAACAAATGGTTACTATTTTTTCAGTCATTAGTTCTGTATAATTATAGATAAAGGGCGTTTTGGCAGGGTATGTTAAATAGTAACTATTTTTACTGCCGTAAAAGTTACTCAATTTAACCCCTGTTGTCGCTCACGCGACAAAATTAGAAACGGTTGCTCATGCAACCAAAAGTAAACAAAGAAATAAGACGAAGTCTTATGGAGATACATTAGGTTTAATTTAAACGAGGATTGATTTCGTCATAACTAATTAAGGTAAAGTTATGACATATAAAAAACGTAAAATAGCACTAGTTACAAGAGTTAACGATGACGAACATCAGATTATTTCTGAAGCCAGCAAAACCTCTAATTATAATACCATCGGCTCTTTCATTCGTGACACTTTAATCTGTAGCTTAACAGAAGAACATTCTCTTCACGGCATTACGGTCACAACTCAAACTGCTGAAAAAATGGCCAACAATACTCGTCTGCTAAATCAATTAATTGAACATCTGAATTTGGCATTGGCTGATGAATCCCTATTTAATTCCCATCAAGATAAAGAGCAATACCTAATTGATGCTATGCAAATGGCTTATTTTACTGGGAATGCTCTACAAGTTTGGTCTCACTTTCTTAAGAAAAATTTTGATGAATCAATTAAACAAATAGCGCTATCAAACTTATCAGTTGAGGAACTGAATGACTTAGCCTCTCAAAAGAGCTGTTTATTAGATGAGGGTAATTAGTATGATTATTAAATATGTAAAATCCAAGAAAAAGAATAATCAAGGTCGAATTAAAAAGCTTATTAAATACATCTTTGGAAAAACGAAACACACTCATGATGCTAATGGTCGTGAGCTTACACATGAAACAATTAAGTTTATTGGAAGCAGTAACTCTTTGCCAATGGCAAATCCTTTATTATCTTTCGATAACGGAGTAATGACAAAATTAAGTGGTAAAGAAGCCAGCTTAACACCGTTGATCAATACCTTTTTGAAAGTAGAATCATTAAATGCTCGTGTTATGCATCCGTTTGAACATATAATTGTTTCTTTACAAGAAGGCGAATATCTTAATATATTCCAGTGGCGTGAGCTAGTCGATGATCTTTTAGTAAAATTAGGTTTCGATGACCACCATTGGGTTGCCCTTTGGCATGGCAATACATCAAATAATCACTGCCATATAGCCGTTTCAACAATTTCTAACACCCCGCCTCATCGCCGACTAGTTCTAGGTAATAGCTTTAAGAAAACAGCTCTCATTCGAAACAAGTTAGAGAAGAAGTTTGGCTTAAAACACGATCACAACCCATATACAGATGGTCATGGGAAAAGAGTTAGTGACTCGAAATATAAAACTAAAGTGCAGGCTATTCGCTCTTGTATTGATAAGGTAATAGAACAATATGGCGACAGTATTACCCTACCAGTTTTCATCGAACGCCTAAACAATCTTGGTGTCGGCTGTTTCGCTCAAATACGACGAGATAGCATAAGAGGTGTTTCATTTAGTTTAGGAAAATATAAAATCACAGGCTCGAAATTAGGTATTGGTTATAGTTGGAATTCATTGCAAGAACGTGGCGTTTACTACGACCATTCTAAACACGCTATTAGCATAGAAAACTCTAACAGTTTAGAACAAAAGGTAACTAGAACTATTGAAGCTTATTCGTTACCAGAGCAACCTACTTACAACACCAAATATTTACTAGTAAAAAAGGTAAAGCTCAAATTTACAGCTCATAAAAAAATATCTAAATACAAAGCTGGTTATTCTTGGGGGTTATGGATAAGACCACCAATGTCTTTCAAAGGCATGAACAAACAACAAATTGAACAGCAAATCTCATTCTTACGAGTATTACGTAGATTACTTTGTTTATATTTCAATTGGTTAAAGAAAAAAGACGCAGAACAACAGTTTGCTTATGAGTTGATAAAGCCGTACCTTAAGAGAATAAAAGAACCAACAGACGGTGACTTTGAAAATACATTTTCGTTTTAGTAATCATTTAAGCCTTTAACTCAATCCGTATTTATATAATTTTTTTAAACGCTATAATTTCGCCACACAACATTAAGGAAAATGATGGACTTAGACAGTTTTAAATACTTTTTAATTATTGATGTTGAAGCAACTTGCAATAACGATGACTCTTTTCCAGTCAACGAAATGGAAATGATCGAAATTGGGGCTGTTTTAATTTGTGCCGACTCACTTACAAAACTAGATGAGTTCAACACGTTTATTCAACCGCAACGACACCCTAAACTAACCGACTTTTGTACGAACTTAACAAGCATCACTCAACACAATGTCGATCATGCACCATATTACCCTGAAGCAATTAACACTTTCCAAAATTGGCTAGGCAATTACCATAACTACCTGTTTTGCAGTTGGGGTGAGTATGACAAACAGCAATTTGAACAAGACTGTGCTTTTCATAATGTACCATACCCTATTCCTGCTCCTCACTTAAACATTAAAAAGCAATTTTCTAAAACTCAAAAAGTACGCAAAAGACAAGGTATGGCGGGAGCGTTAAAGCTTGCTCAAATCTCACTCACCGGTTCACATCATCGTGGAATCGATGATGCTAATAACATGATCAAGTTAATGCCGTATGTCATCGGAAGAAAATCAATCTAGCACAATTTTCAATAACCCATGACATCTACACAATAAAAAATATATGATCGTAATCCAGAATGAAGGCGAATTTTGATATTCGCCTCTTTAAATTTAGTTAGCGGTTTCTTGCATAGCTAGAGCTAAGAATTTCCTCAAACTCTTGATCTAGGTAAACATCCATCAACTCGTGATTTATTTTTCCTTGCATTGCCCATGCGTTAAGTTCTTTCAATGCCAGATGAGCGAATCGTGTCCAAGCAAATAAATTCACTCTAAGCAATGTAGTTATAACTTGGCCACCGCCACGAATTGCTGCGTCAGCACCATCGACAAGGCATAATGCGCCTTGACCAACACATAACATTCTGCGTAATTCAGGATTAGACTCTGTCGGTATACAATCCTTCCATTCCTTATTATCAGAAAACCTAGCTCGAATCATCCAACAGAGCCTAATGATCAATTCATTAATAACAACAGGGATAGCCATAGTTATACCATGTCGAGCATCATATCCTTCTTCAAAGACCTTAGTAGCAATAGTAGCAATAGATTGTTTGCTTTTATCGAACTCACCAGCATTCAAGCCCAAAAGTAAATTATAAAATGGTATTGGCACACCCGTTCCACGACCTCCTTGGCCTACCGTGCCTGATGATCCAGTCCAATCAGACATAATGTGCCCAAACCAGTTTGCGATACCACAAAAAACCTTTGCAATAATATTACCGCCTTGCAACTCATTGGTTTCTGTATCAACCGTAATAACCTTCCCGTTACTAATAAACGTAGAAGTATTAGTAAATTGATTAAGAACAGAGAAAAACAAGCCAATCAGATCTGGAGAATGTCCCAAACTTTTTAAATGATGGTTTTTTAAAGATAAATTAGGAACAGCTCCATCGACAGAAGCTGTCGTTGCTTGATCATAATTTACTTTAAACTTTCTCTCCAAAAAACCAATAGCACTAGCCGTTGTGTTTGATCCTTTAGCTTCAGCTTTTTCAGAGTCCCAGCCTAAAATACCAGCAAACTTTTCTGTTGCTTTATTGGCAAACTGATCAACAGAATCTCCTAGTGGCGATTCTCCCGGTGCACCAACAAAAACAATGTCAATTATTCCGCATAATAAACCTGAAGTGCTGGCAATTGCATAATCAATTTTATCGCAGTTTGGAGCTTTATAAGTGAATTCTTTCTGAATTCTGTTTTTAAGCTCAGCTTCTTGACTATTAGTAAGCAAGCGTTCAAAAGCATTAACCGTATTAATACGGTTCCTCTGAGCATAGTCATTAACTGATAAGATATAATCTTCCCAACTCATATCATCATTTAAAATATGATTTAAGTTAAGTGTTTCAACTCTTTTTAACTTAGGTTGCTCCAAAATCACTTGCGACTCAAGTTGCAATTCTAACATTAACCTATCAGCTTCATCTAAATCAGATAACTCATCACACTCATCATAACTAACACCCAAATCCTCTTGCGACTCAAGTTGCAACTCTAACAATAACCTATCAGCTTCATCTAAATCAGAAAACTCATCATAACTAACACCCAAACCCTCAAGATCAGTTTTTAGCTTTTGAATCATATAATCAGTTTCTGATTGATACTCTTTTAAATTATCAATACCTCTGTCAAGTTCACTTAGCTTGCTACCTCCAACACACAGTTGTTCTTGTTGAACTTTTAGAGATAAAGCCTTTTCATTTAATTCTTCCATCTAACTAAATATTCCCTTGGCCTTAGATTGAAGTTTTGATTTCAATGCATTATTTATTTCATAATAGCCAAGACTTTCAAAGAGAGAAGACATCTTATCAAGCATTTCAGTTGGAATACTGTCTTTTAATACATAGTCCCCATTTTCATTTTCTTCATATCGGCTTATGATAAAATCATAAATCTTTAACTTAGTGGCTCCCTCACAAAGGTTTTGTAAACGCAAGTGATCAAGCTCTTTGGGGCACCTAGTTCGATTAGCTGCATTCTCGAACTTATCAGCTTTGTTACTTTCCTGCTTAAGTGCACCAGCATACTTTGCGATCTGTTTTTCCATCTTCATAACTTCTGATCGACTTACTTCACCAGCATCCATAGCACTAGAAAGTTGCCCTACTAAATAATTAATATCTTCTATTGTATTTTTTATAGTTAGATGAGTCTGTTTTAATGCTTCATTTAACATTGCTAACTTAACTTTAAAGCGATCTAACTCATTTACTCCAGAGTACTTTCTTACACCAGTATATGTTAAGAAACCAACTGCCCCTAATATTGCTAACCCGCCTGTCATTCCCATACCGAGACCCAAAGTAGCAAGTCCTGAAGTAATACCAGATGCTGATAGACCTACTACTGAACCAGATATATATACGGCTGCAATTGGCGCACCAACTGCCGCTGCTGTTGAGGCAAGTTTTGAAGCATTCTCACGAATAACATTATCATCAACATCGTCCTTTAAAATCTGAAATGCTTCTGAAACAGCATCTTTAGCAAACTGTAAATCATCATCACTAAGATCCATTGCTACTTGATGTTTTAGTAAAAAAGGTACATCTCCATTGGTTGCAGACTTTGAGGAATAATAAGTATTAACCATATCCTTAGCTAACGAGATCATTATCGACTGGTGCTGGGACTGATCACTCAAACCGCGAATTGAAGCCAATATATTTTCAACTGGTTCAATATTACTCTCTATATCTTGAATGTACTTTCTGACATCACTTCTAGCCTTTACGGTTAGATGTAACCTTGTCGATAAAAGTAGAATTTCTGCTAGCTCTGTCTCATCAACATCTCCATCATCTTCGAATGTCATATTAACAATAAGCTTTAGGTAATTAACTTTAAACTCATCACTCATCTCTATTAGATCAACAGCTTGTTTCTCATTATTAAAATCACTAAAATCAGATACGATTTTATTAAGGAATTCAGATAGTTTTTTGTCTTTCACGCCATGCATATACTTGAAAGTATAAACTTTTCCACTCTTGGTAATTTCAACAGACTCCTTAACACTTTCTTTACCTTTAGCATTAACCGTTTTATCTTCTTTATACTCAACTTTTTCGATATCAGAATATAAAAAAACACCATGTTTATCATGAATAAAACGATCGCCTGTAAAAATAAAACCTTCGTCAGATTTACCGAACAAAGTTGCATCCTGAATAGCTATAATCGAATGAAGAAGATCCTCACATTTCATTGCAGACACAGCATTATTTAGTTTTTTCTCTGGAATATCAGGTGATAAGTATACATATTCACCAATATTTTTTACGTTTTCTCTAACAAATGCATTAACGTTTGACATAAACTATTTTCCCTATTTTCCTTGTTTAATTAACCCAAGTTGGATTCTGGCTGTTGACCTGCAAAAGGTCTTAAAATTAAGCTCCAAACTCGACCAAAGGGCCGAATTTAGCTAATAATCTATTACCACTCTACACCTGAGAGGATAAAACGATTGTAATGATAACCCCAAATTTTAGACTGTCTTGTCAATTCCATAAATTATCCTTATCTTGTGTTATGGAGCTATCCAGAGCACCAAACTTGCAAGTCAGCCATTGTTGTCTTTTTAATAAACAATTCTGTTGTACCGAGCAATTTTAGCATTTCTTCAGTTATTGATGACTTTAGTACGCCGGGCTGCACAATAGTCACCTGTAACTCAACGGGTGTTGTTCTTGATCTATTTTTCAGGTTTTCTAATGCTGCAATGTTACCTTTTAAAAACCTACTGTTTCCTTTGCCTCTCCAAGCAGATTCCCGCTTTTTAATATGCTTATAAACGTAAGGTAATCCAACATGCTTCCAACGAACTGAGCGCTGAGCCTGTCCACATACCTCGTATAAATCACTCAATCGTCTTCCGGGGGTTGCTCCGTGCGAATATTTACAATGATACAAACTTAAGATGATTTTGTCTGGTAGAGATCTAAGCGCAACTAAATCAGCAGCCTCACCACTATCATCGTCATTGATAATGATATCGAATTCATTCTCAATTTTTTTCCAAGTTTGATACTGCACACTGTCTGTTTTTTGACTTGCCCCCATCGATTCATTTGTAATATCTACTGTCCACTTAACTGGAGTTAAATGTTCTCTATCAAACTCACCAATGTTATTTTTTACCTCAACCCAATAGCAGTTATATGAAAACGATCCATCAGCGTAATAAATAAATATTGGGTCTTTAAACATTTCTTCCATTAGAGGCATTTCTTCTGAATTGCCAATTTGGATATTTATTTCATCGCCTTCAATTAGCTTATATTCATAGCCTTTCGGTAAATCTCCATCAATTATCAATTCGTACACAGAACGATATAATTCAGATTGAAAAATTAGTTTTGGATTATTGTTTGATTCATCCCAATCTACTTTTAAATCAATCTCATACAAATATTGAAATTCAGCACCAAAATAGACCCTCACACCATCTTCAAACTTCTGTTGGAGTTGTTCACCCCACTGAATAGAAATAGGTTTAGAATTATGAGGCTCTGCTATCTTAGTAGGACGCAAGAAGTCTCGTGTAATATTAGCTTCATCAGTACTACCATTAGCAACTTTATCCCAAGCATCTTTTACCCAGTCCAACCAGTCAGCAATCGTTCCAGCTTGTGGGGACCATACTTTTCCTTTTCTCTCCGAGCATCCCCATAAAACTTTGTCTCCATTCTCATATCCCAGAGCCGCTATGTTACTTAAAGTAGAAGCAGACTTTTCAACTGCACTCAGCCCGTCTGTTACGTTTGGACCGAAAAACTGTGTGAAGCTAATAGCTCCATTCTGTGCAGAGCCAAGATTAGTAACCAAAGGGTATTCAATATTATTGAGAACATTAAATATCTGCTTTCCAGACATAACGAATGATGATTCGCCACAAAGTTTTTCAACTAATTTTTCAACCTTAAAGCTCTTGTAGTCATTAGAATAAACGAACAGCGCATCTCTACCACTATCCCAATGAGCGATTAATATTTTGTAGTTAATGTCATTGATGTCTTTAAAATGCCCCCACTTTACTGCCGAGCTTTTGACAGCGAGGAGCACCAATATATTTTCTTCAACTGATATTGAATGCCAATGTTCATTACAAGCAAAGTCTATTTCTTTAAATTTCTCTGGCTGCCAATTGTCGCAGTCGGTTTTAAATAACATAGCGGAATGAGATGGTCGTAAATTCCAAAGTGATAACTGATCATGCAAATCACCATCACCTTTTAACGAGTCAACCACATCTTGTAAGCGTACTTCTCTCTCTATTTGATTTTCAGATAATCGCCTAAGTACTACATCCCAATCAGCTCCTATAGCATAAAGTTTTTGAAGTGCGCCTTCTACGCCGGGGTCTGCAATGTTAACTACGACCTTTGCAACATCTAATTCATCCTTGTTCGACACACGAGTAAAGCGACCAATAAACTGTAATGTGATAGCAAGACTTTTATGGTGGTCATGAATCGCAGCTACTTTTAAATTAGGAAGGTCATAACCTTCCCCAAGCATATCAACACATACTACAAGCTTTGACGTTTTAGCTTTTAACATGCCTAAGCGTTTGTTTTGCTCTGTTTTAGATAAATCTGAATGAACAAGTATGGGGTTTAATTTGGGAGCGAGGCGTTTATATAGTTTAAATACTTCCTCCGCTCGTGATTTGGTACGAACCCTTGCCATCATCAAATGATCAAAACCGTCCCCTATATCCTTCTCAAGCAAAGCTAAAGCTTTTTCGGCTATAGATTCATCCATCTGCTCCTGAAAATACTCTTCTACAGGTTCTAATTGGACACTTGTAAAGTAGCCAGCTCTCTGGGCTTCCCCCATTGTGTAGTTATAAATAATCTTGGCACCAAGACTCTCTGTATCATTTCGAAATGGTGTTGCAGTAAATTGTAAAACACGTTTACCTATAAACTTTTCTTTAATTTCATTCCATTTTTTAGCTGAGATGTGATGAGCCTCATCGACAAACAAATAATCACAGCCTTCACATAAAGCATCCAGAACACCAGCTTTAGAGAACTTAGAATTAAGAATTTGAGGTGTAGCGATAATAATATTAGAATTATCTAAAATCTTTTTCGCTTCATCACTAGACTTGATACCTTGCTTAATCTTTGTCACTGCTGGATAAAGAGTATCCTTCTCAATAACTCCCAGTTCTTTAAGGCAACCTAGCGTTTTGAACTTTTCACCTATTTGATCCCTAAGTGAATTTGACGGCACCAATACTAGTATCTTTCTACACCTATGATAAATAGCAGTAGATAACATAGTTTCCGTTTTGCCCGTACCTGTTGGTAAAACTATGGTGCTAGGTTCAATGTTACTCTTGGAAAACTCCGCAGAAATTGCATGCAACGCTCCCAGTTGGGGCGTTCTGAGACCATGTACTTTTAATTCTCGATCTTCTTCCTTAAAGCTGAATTTATTAATCCATGATTTAGCGATATCAACTGGAGTTACTTCTTGAAAAAAGTAAGCAGGTGACCTTACCCAGCTCAACTGCGTCTCCGACGAAATAAAGTTAAAATCTGCTGACTTTTTAACCTTCAAAACTGGTAGTTCAGGATATGCTTCAATATCACATTTATTACTTTTAACTACTAGAAAACGCTCAAGGTAAGCACCAGCATTAGAAGTAGCGAGCAATACCCCTGCATTATCTGTATTAGCTAGGTGAATCTCAGTATTTATTTCTGGATAAAGCAGCCTTTCAACTTTATTCCCATCGACTTTAACTTCACAATTCCAAACAGTTGGAATTTTCAAACTAACTTTCTGTATTTCAGGCATTTACTTCACTTCCTTATAATTCGAATTAACCTATAAGTGCACAATAGATACAAAAATAAAACAACTTAATTTTCAGTGACTTACCTTAACCACACTCACACAAAAGATAATATTAAATACTAAAAAGTAATATTTATTACATTTTTACACCTAGTAGTAGTACATCGCTTATTAATTTGATGACCAAACGTCTCTGACTAACGTAAATTGCTCATACTGTTGTGCTGTATTGAATGCTCTTGCCTTTTCAGTCAATAATCCGATTGGCATAGGCGTAACATCGGTTAATTCAACTCTTTGTGCTAAGTCACTAGGCTCTTCAAAACCACGGTCATATACGAGTCCACCTTTAGAAGTAAATAGTCCTCTAGAGTGCAAGAACCCTGAACCATTATCATCGACACAGTACCAGAATAAACGAATGTTCGCGGGAAGATCTTCCTTTAATGCCAATAAAGAATCTAGCCTAAGTTGCCAATCTGGTTTTCGGTCTTCTTCAGAGAAAATATGAAATTCAACATCAGCTTTTCTACATAGATTCATGCATTCTTTTAAAGTGTTTAGAAAACCTACTTTTGTTGGGCAAAAGTAAGGGTCATATAACGTTACTTTTTCTGCTCCATTAAGCAAAGCTTGCGCTGCACTTGCGATTGATTGAGCATTTCGCTGGTATTGTGTAGCAAAAACGAAATCACCTTCCTCTAAATCTTCAATGGAAGATATTAAATGAGGAGGTGCATTCAATGACTCTTCGATCACCCTATGAAATGGAGATTGAACATGGCTATTTTGAGCTGCATGCGCCCAGTCATCACCAACATAATCCCGTTGAAAAGCTACTAATTTATTATTTTTAATCTGGCGAAGTTTTTCTGTAGTACGGTCAATTCTATTTGCAGCAACATTTCGGCGCAGGTGTTCAGAAACTTCTCGAAACCATCCATTAGGAAACCTAGATAAAAGGGCACCTTTTTCAAAGCCCATTCTGGCCTCAATTATCGATAAATGATGTAAAGAAGTAACTTCGTGTGGAGCAACAGCAAACTCTAAATGAAGCATTAGAAAAGTTCCTCCCTTCTTTCCTCAAAGAATCCATTCGGCCAAGGGGCGTCAAAATCTCCCTCATCAGTTGTTTTAATCGGTATTAGCTTTGATTTCCCACTCTCTTGTTCACAAAAAATTATTTGTACGTCAGCTTTTAAACACTGAAAGTTTGGCTCATCAAGTTCACCCTCCGCAGTAAGTCGCCTTCTCTTAAGCAAACGCAGTAAAATATGCTCACTATGCGTTTCAATAAAGAACATTCGGTCCGGGTTTTGATTAATAGCGGATAGCATCATATCTGCCAACGCCAACTGCCATTTAGGATGGATATGTAATTCCGGTTGCTCACAAGCAATAAGTAAGTCTTTATCTAAACTAGTCGCTACAACAAACGGAAAGACCTGAGATAGGCCGACTCCAATACTTGAAGGTAATAGCGATATCCCCGTAGAAACTTCCTGCACTACGACTCGTTTGTCTAAGTTGGTCAAGTCACCAAATGATTCCGTTGTAAATTTATAACCGGAATTAAAGTAAGAAGGTGAGTAAAACTTTTCATTAACTTTATCTTGGAAATTGTTGCCGCTATGTGCAAAAAGATCCCATCCGGCTTTACCATCAAACCATCTTTTTGTATTGGTTTTTGCCGAGAGGGCAAGTGAACGAGACGGCACAATACGCAGCGGCCCGATGTGAAACATATTTTCGAGCTTCTTAACCAATAGTTTTACTGGTGCTAAGGTAGCTTGAGATAACGATGCTTCTGCAAATAATTGAGCAATTAAGGGGTGCTCTTCAGATATTCTTGACCAATCTACAGAAGCTCCTGATAAATCAAGTCGTTTATATATATCAGGCAAAGAGTTCTGACCATTTAACGAAACATCATGCCATTCACCTGATTCAAAAACATTCTCAAGTTGAAAGGCACTATCCACTTGCCAGTGCGGTAAAGGTTGATAATGGGTTATTTGGCTATCTGGCTTACCTTCTTGAGACTGAACTTTAAAATAACAAGTCCCATTACTTTTGCATTCATAGCGACAGATAAATACTCTTTTTTTTAAGTTGTCCCATTTCAAGTCAATTTCAAAGCTAACTTCAGGCGCATCAGAGTCAGGATAAAAACCTAAATTTGTTTCCAGCATCCACCTTTCAGAGTCAGATAAATAGTCATCCCACACATCACTTTCACTTTCACTTTGGCTAAAATCTAACGATACGCCAAGAGTAACTACTTGATTGATATCTTTTCCGTGAACAAGGTTTTTAAATCCACCTAAATATAATTGTTCACCTGTAATACTACTAACCAACGGGTCGTAATTGCCCTTTGCAATAACTTCATAAAGATATAAAAACGCATGCAACACAGTACTTTTGCCTGTGCTATTTGCTCCAAAAAATAAAGTAATAGGAGCTAGTGGTAATACAGCCTTTTCCTTTATTCCTTTAAAATTCTGAATACTCAGCGATTTAATTTTCATTGTGTTCCTTTTAGCCTCCTGAGGCTCATACTTCGCCTTATTTGTTGCTAATGCCTAATAAACTTAAATCAATTCGTTCATTGCCATTACTTTTTCGGTAAGGACTAACATCAAAAGGTAGTACCCTTAATTTCAGTCTATTTTCATTGTCGTAATTGAAGCTATGCTCAAGAGGTTCATTGAAACTATCTGTTTTAGGGTAAATCAAAACAAGGTCACCTTCACCGTTAAGGTACTTGTAGCCGTAACCCAGCATTTGATAGAAGTCATCTTGTGATAAACCAAACTTATCTTTACCCGCTTTTTTATTTTGATTGATTAACTTCCACTTGGTATCTAATACCGTATTTAAACCCGCAAGGTCTTTAAGACATAGATCAGGCTTGAGGCGGAAATAGCTCTTATCACCATACGTTACCAGTGATTTACTTTGTACTTGAGAAGACAGCTTTTGAGGGCTAATCACTTTTTGTTTCAGATATTTAGCGACAAAGTTTTCAAATACAGCCTCCATTGGAAACAACAACGAATAAGCATTGTTATCACCTAACATTGACTGAGGCGAGTAGCCCTCCAATATAAGCCTTGCCCAACTTAAAGGCACATCGTAGTGCTGCATACCTCGTTGCAGTTTTACATTAGAAAAGTCGTTCTTGTAGTTTGTACTTAGAGGCACCTCATCAAAAGCAAACAGCAACTCCTGTGATAGCTTTTTACTCTTATTCACATTGGTATACGAGGCGACAGATTTAAGTGCTGAATGAATAAGTCGATTTTCCGCTCTATCCATAAAATAAGCATCGTATTCAACGTAAAACTTGTGACGATTAATAAAATTGTGTTTAAGTTGTTGGCTGTGCAGCAGCTTGCCTTTTAGATAAGCACTATTAGTTTGCTCTCGAACATAGTCACTTCTAACGCCCTTTTTAACGAGAACATTTACCGCATTTAAAAACTGCACGATAAAAATTTCCATCAATGGCATTTTTTGCTTCTTGATGCTCGCAACCTCAGTCTCAATGTGGCGAAACTGCTTTAATGATTTGAGCATCATTAACAAGGACTTTTGTGCTTCTGTGGCTGCACTTTCGTTATTATTTGCTTTAGCAATTTTCGGGAGTATTTCTATTTGTGTTCCATCAGGGCAAAGAACTACACCAGCGTAATTCTGTACTTGCAAAACTTCCATGCCATGCGCAATTTTCAGCTTTAAAAAACGTGATTCCGATTCATCACATAAACAACACTTTTTAAGATATTCAAAAGCATCTTCCGATATTGCTTCAACATTATCTTTTTCCGCCGCTTTAGAACTAGCACTTAAGAGTCCAAACTCAAATACGGTAACGTTTGTCGTTTTTTGCCGTTTTAATCCCTTAATCATGCTGAGCGTGTTAACCTTCATCCTTTGGTAAACTGCCAACGCTATATATGCCTATATAGGTCAAAGGATCAGTCCAAAGTTCAGAGTCAGCGTCAATCAACTTATAATCTTGAACGTCATCGGCAATGTCGCCAACATCCTCAGTATCACCAAAGAGCACCTCGTAATCGACATCTGACTGTTTAATAAGTTGATAAGCTTCTGGCTTTTGATTATCACCTAGAACTAAGCGAATCTTTTGCCAGTCTTCAAAAAAGTATTCAGCAAGTAGTGGAATAATTTTATTCTGGAAGCAGTTTTGCAATTCATGAAGCGCTTTCTCGTCATTACCAGCGGCAATGGCTTTCACAACAGGCATTAAAAACGCATGACCTAGTTGATGTTCCCTATCATATAACGCGGAAATACGGGCATTTATTGTTTTAAGTAGACGAACTAAATCGACTTTATTATCGCCTAAGCTAACACAGTAAGACTCACCTTGTTCATTACATAAAACATGGTAATTTGGCATCATCTCTACAAAGTCAAAACGGCGTCGAAGAGCTGTATCCATCAACGCTAAAGACCTGTCAGCGGTATTCATTGTACCGACAATGTAAAGGTTATCCGGCACTGAAAATTTATCGCCGGAATACGGTAATGTCACTTCGATAGCTTCCGACTGCCCCAAACGCTTTGATGGTTCAATCAATGTAATTAGCTCACCAAAAATTTTTGAAATATTGCCTCTATTGATTTCATCAATGATTAATACAAAATTTTTACGCTCTTTTTTAGAAGCATCATTTTGTGTTTTGAATTTATTAAGGTACTCAATCACAGCGCCATAATATGGTTGCAAACCACCTTTAATTTCTTTTTCACCGTTATGAATCGCTCGTAGTGTCTTAACACTCAACGAATGAACTGATGCTCCTTTGCTTTTATCAAATCTAATTGTGTTATTAGTTATATCTGTAACGGTAAAGTATGTTTTCTTACTTAAAGTATCTATTTTTATTCCGTCATCTGCCTCAGCTAACTCTTCAGAAAACCCCTGCCATTTGTCTTCAAAGGTACTTGCTACCGTTTTTGTTTTTGCTATTTGGTGCTCTTTTGCATCTGAACATAACGACTTAAACACACCATCTTTTTCAAAGTAACTAAGTTGATCACCTTCAGTTTTAGCGCTTAAACCCTCAACGAACTCCTCATAACCATAACTTTGATGAAAAGTAACAAACCTTATGCGACCTGAATTATAAAGTTCCTTGTAAAGGCGAGTTAATTCGACTCGCTGTTCTGGTGTTGTACCCATGCGTTCATCGATACCAAGTGCACTAAACATTTCAGGTTCAGCCGCTTTAACCGCCGCTTGAATTGAGTGATAAGTTTTCCCTGTTCCCGGTGGACCATATAAAATCTGGTTAAGAGAAACTGTATTCATTATTTCCACCGATGAGCTGAGGTTAGTAGGTTTACTTATTTGGCTTGAATCAAAGCCTAAATCTTTAAGTGTAAGCCCATAATATGGTTTAAGAATCTTTTCTTCGAACATCCAGTACTCATTTTCCGGCACTTCCCATGATGTTCCCGGATACCTTGGTGACCATCGTTTATTTTCACCCGTATATTTCACCGATTTATCTAAACCTTTAATGATCTCATATCTTCTCATTAACCATTCTGTGCTCAGCGATGAACCCTCTATATATTCAATATCGGATATAACCCTTACAATACGAAATACTGTATTGCCAAGCCCAAGTGATACGATGTCACCCTTTTTCATCTTTTCAAAAGCGTTAACACTACCGTTACCTGTGCTTTCATGAATCGCTAGTACATTATTATTTTTCAGCCACTCAAGTGCTGTAGCATCAAATTCTTCAACTTTAGGGCTGTGCGATACCTTCCAAATTTTAGGCATATCAACCGAGCCTGAAACAGCATCAATAACCAAGCCTAGATTTCGAGCCTGTTTAATCAAACTCTCAATATTACCAACTCCCCACTCAGTACAAACAAGTATGTTTTGCCCATCCACACATAATTTCTCATCTTGTTTGGTAAAAAAACGCTCTTTCTGATCGTTAGAGTTTTCTTTGCGAGCCAAGTATTCTTGCTCTGTGCAGAAAACACCAATACTACCTTGAAGAGGCTTTGGAAAAGCTTCTCGCAACTGGTCTAATGTAGGTTGGTTAATATTTATGAAGTTTTTTACAACTGCCAGTACCAAACGTCCTTTTGGGTACTCCTTACCATTAAATAAGTATTTGCTATTGTCTTTAGACATAACTTCAACCCTTCTCATTTGTCAGTTTCTTACACACCACATAGTGAAAATTAAACGTAATGTAGGTATAAACAGAACTCATTAATCACTCCAGAGCGAGTTCAGGTCAACATCGCCACTATCAGGTTGGGATTCTTTTTCTAAGCGTTCAAACTGCACGACCATTGGAATATCAAACGATGTCCCTGTTATTACCGCACAGCCTTTTGATAAGTTTGGAATCATCGACCGAGACAATAAATCAAGTGTACTAATAGTATTATCCAGCAACATTAAGTCTCTGTCATTGACAAGTCGATGAATAAAGAAATTATGAATTTGCGACATTATCGTTGGTGATATATCTGCTGGGCGCTGACTAGATAGAGTCAAATAAAAGCCAAATTTACGGCCTTCTTTAATTATCTCTTCAAATAATTCAAGTCTGTAATCTTTCCAGCTTTCACTTTCACGATTTGATTGCATTGATAAGATATTGTGAGCTTCGTCAATAATCATGTGAAATGTGTGGCTTGGAGGACTGTCGTTAATAACCTCATCCTTATGACTTCCGTAGTAATATTTAGCCAACAAGAGAGGTATTACTTTTTTAATTTCCTGATTAGATTTTCGAAGCGAAACCACGGTTAAAAGCTTATTTACTGGGTTCTCACCTATTTGAAATACTCTTTCTAAAGACTTTAGCGAAGCTTCAACTCTTTTCAATAATGGTTGAATATGATCAAATTGCACGTAGCCGCTAACAAGATCTGATAATAGTTGAATATTTACTCTTAAACGAAGCTCTTCAAACTGACTTATATGCCCTATAGTAATAGCTTCTACTTCTGCATCAAAAAACTGTAGATAAGTGCCATCATCGTCACCACCATTAAGGGTATTTTGTGATGTTAAATAGTAAAAATTACTATTTTTGCTATGCCAACTTAATTGTAAAACTAAGTCTCTCAACCCATCAGCACCAACAATGTCCGCAATTTCTCTTATTAGCTCGGCGAACTCTTTTTTTGGTGATGTACTTTTTAATGCTCTAGCAATTGTCTTTTTAGCATAGTTATCAAGACTGTCAGGGGTATCTCTAAATCGTTCTCGACCAGAAACCACTCGCTTCAAGAAAGGTTTCTGTGTGTTCTCTGTGGCTTTGAATAAAATACCAAATACTTCTTCGTCCCAAAAAACAGATTCACTTAGCGGGAATTTACTGCCACCGCCACCTCTAGTATCCAAGTCATAAACTTGTTTAAAATCTCGATCGTTTATAAGTTGCTTACCTGTGTACTCACCATTGAAATCAACAACAACAAAGTGACTTTTGCCATTCAGTGCCTGTAGTTTATTAGTAAATAAGGTGGTATATAAATTTGTAAGCGTATTAGATTTACCACTGCCTGTGTTACCAAACACGCCAATGTGTGTGTTAAACAAACTTGCCCAAGGAAGAGAAACTGGTAGCTCTTCTTTTAAAATTTCACCAATAACAAAGCTATCATCGGCTTCACCATATATTTGCCTAACTTGCTGTTCATTCATCAAGTAAGCAACGTCACGGATCATCGGTAAGTGCTTAATTCCCTCATAAAAATCACCTTGGTCGTAATAGCCAATTGGTTTTAGCTCAATCTTCCTTACGTAACTTTTTCCATCTTCTTGCTCAAATCTTTCATCCAAATACTCACCTTGAACCAAAGCCACAATGTCTTTGAAGCCACGTTTAATGAGAATATGCTCTTGTATTGATACTCCTTTAAACTTTTCGCCTTGATAAAAAAGCGTTTCTTTATTGGATTCCTCATACAATTCAACAAGAATATTTACACCTTTAACGGCAATAACCTCTCCAATGGCAATGCTCATTTACTCATCACCTTTTTTGAGAGTAAATACTCGTTTGTTAAAGCGGGTAAAGGTTAAATCATCGTCAATCGCTATAAATTTAACGTTTGAATACCCCTTAAATTTCTTTTTCATTTCTTGTTTCTCAGCATCGTTATAACAAGAAACAAAGACTGTCAGGCTTGGGTTTGATAGTGAGCGTTGAACTAAATGTAAAATATGCTCATCGGCAAACGAAAAACCAAAGGTGATCAAAACCGAATTAGGTCGCTCTAATTCAAAACTCAAGTGCCTTAAAATTTGGTAATAAGCTTCTTCAAAAACGGTTTCATGAAACTTCCATTTAGTAGGATTTACAATCGGGATATCGTTGTACTCATCCCAAAAGTCTTCAACGTTTAATTTATCCCAGTCTTCAAATTCATCCTCACCATATTCGATGAGATCAGCGAGGCTTTTCGTATCATCTTTAACTAGCTTTTCAAACTCAGCAATCAGTCGAGTTTGATCGTCGTCGAATGAAATTGCATAGTCTGATTCTTGATAGTTTACCGAAATCCCCTCGTTTATTTTTTTCCAATACACAGAGCCATGAGGATGAAGTATATTTATTTGAGGAATGCATTCGGCATGTTTATCAAATATGCCCTTTTGAACAACACGATTATTAAAGTTTTTAGTGTGAAATCTACGAGTTTGAAACCCTGCACTACCATCATTAACAACACAACTAACTTCCTGTTTAGAGATTAATGAATCAGATGCTACTTCAAGACAGTTATCATAATTAGTAGTGTAAACATTACACTTCTTATCATTTGGTCCTTGTTTTTCTAGAACGCTTACCAGCGTCTGCAAAAACACTTTATACTGACCTAAAACCTGTGAACGATTTCTCCTACGTGGATTACGCTTTTTAGGCAGCCCCGGTTCTATGCAGCTTTTGTAATAGTACATAAACAACAAAGCATACAGGTGCTTATTATCGTTGTCTTTCCCCAGCTCTTTAGCTAATGTTTCAAATGTATACGCTTTCCCATCTGCATCTTTGATTGCCAATGCTAAGGTAGGTAAAAAACCAAATGATGCACCAGCGCCGAACAGAAAATTTAGATTCTGCTCATAAACATCGTACAAATTAAACCTATCTGACATATCAACGTCCTTGTTATTCTAGTTTTTTAGTAAGAGCTATAATTCACCAGCAAAGGCTTTTTGGCTAATAGAATTAAATTTAGCTCTAATTAAGTCCGATGAATTATCAGTATTAGTCTTTAACTTATTTATCTTTTCAACAACATCAATAAACTGACGTTGCAACTCAATCGGTGGAAGTATTATTGGTATATCTCTTACAGCATCTTTAGTGATAGTTTTAGTGACAGCACCCTGAACCCTCTTTTCCAGCTCTCTTGCACCTGCGTTAGTTTTTAGCTGGTAATAGACAAACTCATTCAAGCAATGCTCGTTGCATCGAATCATAAATTGATTCATTGCTAGCGATACAGGGCGATGTAAATAAGGCATTAGATAAACTGCTCCTGCACTGCCTATTTTATTAATTACTAATTCACCGCCATAGACTTTAGTTTTAGATAAATGTTCGTAAGCATGTTGATCGATATACTTAACATTATCAGTGTAATTTTTCTTCTCTAAATCAGTAGTTCTCACCATGTAAGCATAATTTGGCTCATCTAAAAGTGTTACATTTTCATTAAGCGTTTTATAGCTACCATTAGCATGATAATCCGTTAACACATCTATGACTGTACCAAACTTTTTAACTTCCCACCCCTTCGGATTAGTCACAGGATCGCCGAACATATCTAGGAAGACGCTGCGGAGGAAGTCGTCGGCGAGGTCGATGGCTTGTTGGCGTTTGCGGCGCACGTTGTCGGCTTTATCTAAAATTGCGGCGATTCGTTTTTGTTCTTCGAGTGGTGGTAGAGGGATTTCTATGCTACGTATTAGCGGCATATTCAAACCAGCTCTATCCTTATCTCCAGTAATATTTCTAATTTGACGATACTGAGACTTTAGAAAGTAAAACAAGTAATCAGACAATAACTCTCTCTGGTCATTCGGGTTTATTGAAACGATAGATTGATTACAGGTAGCATTTGAAGCTCTCAATAATGCTACTGTGCCACGAGTTTTTCCTTGACCATTAAGAGCGATAAGAACGCTATCCTTTGGTAAATATCTGGCGTTTGAGTTTTCTACAGCTAGTTCTGTAATTTTTTTATCACAATCAAAAATCTCACCTTTGTGAATATCCCCTGAAACAATCCAAGGTACAGTTCCATTTTCATAATATTCAGAGATTGTCGTTTTTGGTGTTCCACCAGTCATTAAACTGCAAACATCGCCTATCTTAACCATCGGCCAACTCACAGCATAGCCTCCAATTCTTTAAGGTCGGTCAAGATTTCATTTTCTAATGATACTAACTTGCCCAAAATTTCTTTTGGTGGTTCGTATTGCTCTTCTTCATAAACCACTTCTTTGTAGCGGTTTATGGAAAGATCATATTTATTAGAGGTGATGTCGTCTTTGCTTACCCAAAAATGCTTTTTGCTGTCTGTAATAACACGGTCATTTGCTTCGGTTTCAGCAATGGCTTTATCACGGGCTTTAAACTGGGCAACTAAATCAGGCAGGTCGTTGTCTTTAATCGGCGTGCGTTTGTCGTCTAGCGAAAAACCATCGGCTTGCACATCATAAAACCAGACATGATCGGTGCTGCCGCCTTTGGTGAAGATTAAAATTGCGGTTGATACACCCGCATAAGGTTTAAATACCCCGCTTGGCAGTGAAATTACCGCCTCAAGCTGGTTATTATCCACCAGCAATTGTCGCAATTGTTGGTGCGCATTAGACGAGCCAAATAATACGCCATCTGGCACGATAGTCGCTGAGCGACCACCCACACGTAACATACGCTCAATTAGTGCAACAAACAGAAGTTCGGTTTTTTTTGTTTTTACTTTACGCAGTAACTCTGGGCAAACGTCTTCTTCATCCAGTGACCCTTTGAACGGCGGATTGGCGAGAATAATTTCCATGCCGGATTTTGCTTCATTTGGAAACTTCTCTAAGAAAGATTGGCTTAAGGTATCTTGGTAGTGGATATCGGGCTGTTTAATACCATGCATCACTAGGTTCATTGCCGCAACACGTAACATGGTGGCATCAAAATCAAAGCCGTGGAACATATCGGTATCGATGTGCTTGCGAGCGTCTTCGCCAATTAAATCGCCTGAATACAAGACGTTTTCAAGCTGTTTACCGTTGCTGTCTAATAACGGCTTGCCATCGACATCAAATAGCGGCTCGCGTTCAATACCTTCTGGTGAGGTATATTTCTCAAGTAAGTACTCGTAAGACACTGATAAGAAGCCACCCGTGCCCGTTGATGGGTCACAAATACGGCTGTTTTTATCAGGGTCCATCATTTCCACCATTGCACGAATAATGTGACGTGGCGTTCTAAACTGGCCGTTAATACCTGCCGTGGTTAACTTACTTAATAGGTATTCGTATAAGTCACCTTTAGTATCGGAGTTTTCTAATGGTAAGTCGTTCACCATCTCTACCGCTTTCACTAATAGCGATTGCTTTTGGATCATCAACTGCGCATCTTTCATAAACTCGTTGAAAATCGCTCCCTCGGTTGACTCATCATCACTAGGCTTAGAGAAATACGGAAAAAGCTCGTCTTTAACTATTTTATACAGTTCTTCTGCGCCAAGGTGACGCAGGTTTTGCCAACGCAAGTGCTGCTCGTTGTCATTAAAGCGGCGGGTAAATGGCTTTTTTGTTCTCGCAAAACGCTTTTCATCGGCTTGCTCATTCATATCAAGCATGCGGGCGTACATTAAAAAAGTAATTTGCTCGATTACTGTGAGCGGGTTAGTAATACCGCCCGTCCAAAATTCTTCCCAAAGTTTGTCTATTTTGCTTTTAAGCTGACCTGTGATCATTTTCTCTTTTCCTCTTGTCGAACGGTTTAATTAAACGCTCGACCTACAACTGAATTTCTTTATCTACTGATGTGGATTTTTGTCCAAGCTCCACATCAAACTGTTTAATAAACTGCTCTATCACATCGGCCTGCGCTTCACTAAACACGCCATCTAAGCCCATGTCATGCACTTGGGTAAATGGAGCATCGTAAAGCTGATCAATCTTGATAACGCCATAGCGCACTAAGTGATTTTTTAGTAAACCAATAAAACGCTGTTGTTTGGCATTCATATGGGTATGGGTTTGCTGTACAAATTTAGTAAAGCTTTGCTCGATTGCCTCTTTATCCATGCCAACAATGGTACGAAGAATTTTATCTAAGCTTGCCGTTGAATCGGGGTAAAACTCTTTTAAAGTATTTAAATCAACATTCGGATTTTGAATGTGAACCAAGGCATTTAATCGAGCAATGTCATCTTCTGTAACAGGACTACCTGCACGAATTTTTTGTAACACGCTATCGGTTTCAAATAGTGGTGCTAAGGTTTTCTCCACCTCTTGGCGGAAGATCTGATAATCAATTGACACTATTTTGGTAGGACGTTCCGTAACCTGATAGTCAGCTTCATCTTCTCTGATGTCTAAGATGACTTCTTGTGAAGGCGGTTGAATACCTTTCTCCCTTAAGTGAATTACGCTACGTAATGCCTTACGGCTATTTTCCAGTGTTTCGAAACCAACTATTGACGCTGTTAAGTTTTGCCAGTATTCCTCTTTTTGAATATCTGCAATAAAGCTAGCTTTTGCACGCACTTCATTTAAGTGCATTTGCAGCTTTTCAATCTTCACCATCAAAGCTTGCCTAGCTAAGTCGATTTGGCTTGGGTCAGTGTATAGCAAGGTTTGGATAATGGCGATTTCATTATCAAATTTATACGCTTCTGACTGGCCCATAATGTTGCGCCACTGCATTAGTGGTGCAATATGCTCATAGAGGCTTGCTTTAGTTTCTGGGGCAAACTGGTTGAGGTACTTTTCGTCTTTGCACGCTTCAACTACCTGCCAATTATCACGCACCGCTATGGTATTCATATCTAGCGAACACACATCTTGATGAATGAGCTTTATCACTTCATCGAATGTTGCAACATCGGCTTTTTTAAGTGAGGTTTCAGCCAATAACAATCGTGACTCAAATAGCTTTTGAGTTAGCGACTTAGACTGTTTAACGTCCTCTTCTTCTGGGTCCATATCGAAATATTCGAAATTTCCCCAATGGTCAAAAATCAAGAAGTGGGTTTTATCTTTGCCTGCGCCGTATAGATCTCTACACAACCGGGTGCCACGCCCAATCATTTGCCAAAACTTCACTTTCGACTTAATTGGCTTAGCGAACACTAGGTTTACACATTCTGGCACGTCTATGCCTGTATCGAGCATATCGACTGAAATAGCAATACGAACACTGTTTTCTTCTGTCGATTTAAAATCGTCAATAAGCTCTTCAGCACGTTCATATTTCGAATGAATAACGCGGCAAAAATTATTACCCAACTGAGGATACATTTCAGCAAAAAGGTTAGCCATAAGCTCGGCGTGAGCGATATTACGCGCAAAGATAATTGTTTTACCCGGCAATTGACCATCAACATCACGTAAACCTTTTTCCATCAGGTTTCTAATAATTGCTTCATTAGTTCCTGTTATTTTCACTGCATCATCAATTTCTTTTGCGTCGAAATCCAACTCATTAGGATCAATCCCTTGCTCCTCAAGTTGAGCAATTTGCTCGTCACTAAGATTGTCCTTGCTAATGCCTTCGCGCTGGAATTTAGTAGTAAAGCTAACGATTTTGTAAGGTACTAAGTTGCCGTCTTCTATCGCTTGTTCTAGCGGGTAATTCGCCGTCGGCATTTTAAAGTCACAACCAAATAGCTGACAGGTAGAACGAGATACCATCTCAACTGGGGTTGCAGTTAAGCCAACCTCTAACGCATCAAAGTATTTAAAAATGTCGCCGTAAATATTGTAAATAGAACGGTGGGATTCATCAGCAACTATTAGATCAAAATAACCGACATCGTATTCATCACTATATAAATACTTCATCATGCCCGGATAGGTAGCGACGAATATACGAGCTGATTTAGCCGCCGATTTTTTACTTTTACCAACTACATATAGCGGCTCTTTGGTAAATTCGTTAAAGGCATTACCCGCTTGTTTACGTAACTCTTTACGGTCACATAGGAATAAAACACGCTTTGCCCAACCTGCATCAAGAAGCCGTTTGGCTAGAGCAATAGATACACGTGTTTTACCCGTACCCGTTGCTTGTACAATAAGAGACTTACGGTGTTTGTTGGTGAAACGCTCACAGACACGCGATATGGTTTCCATTTGGTACATACGACCAGCCACATCGGTATCGATAGGCGTTTGATTGAGATCTTTTTTCAAAGTTCGTTGCTTAATAAGGTATTGCAGCGAGTCTTTTGAGTAATACCCGTAAAGCTTGCGGCTATTATAGCCTTGGGCATCGTCTAAAATACGAATGTCGTAGCCATTTGAATAGAATATTACAGGGCGTTGACCATATTCTTTTTCAAGTGCATCAGCATAGATTTTCGCTTGCTCACGGCCTTTTTCAACCGATTCACGGGTACGTTTAGCTTCAATAACTGCCAATGGCTTACCATCATCATCCCACAGAACGTAATCAGCTCTTCCGTTTCCACTATTCGTTGGCTGATGAGGCAAATCTACTTCTTTGCCCACTTCATCGGTGCTAGATTCATCTAGTGAAACATTCCAGCCCGCAGCTCGTAAATCCATATCAATAATACGTGCGCGAGTTTCCGCCTCGTCAAACTTAAAGCTTGATGTGATTTTCTTATTCAGTGATAGCACTTGGCTGACTTTTTCAGAGTCAATTGCTTGTTTAAGCTTGGATGCTTCAATTTGCGCTAGCTTTTGCGCCTTTTCAGAAGCTTCCAGTTCCTCTAGAGCTTTCTTTAAACGTGCTTCATTTTCAGCTAGCTGTTTTTCGAGTTGTTTGTTCTTTTTATCAAATTCTGCCCCAGATTGGTCTATAGGTTTTGTTTGCTCAGGGATTGTAAACTGTGGACAATCTTCTTGCTGGCCTCCCGCATAAGCCATAAATAGGTAACTAGCGACAAAGTAACTTTCTTTTAGAATCCAGATAGCTTGCTGCTGATCGACCCTGCCTTCGTGCGCAGCTTGGTTACCGCTTTTACGGATTGCGTGAAGTTTGTCAGTTATTAAACTAGGTACGACACTTGTGAAGTCGTCTGAGGTTAACTTGTCATAGATGTTAGAATTAGGGAATACAGGTAGGCGAAGCTCCTTATACAAATAGCCAACCACTTTTTCAGCAAAACAACGTAATTTTACTAAAGCACTTTGTGGGTCACTTATCACATAGTCTTCTGCGAATGCAGCAAGCTGATGTAACTCAGGCCATTTAGTTTGGATATGTTCAAAATTCATTGATTGCTTCATTCCTGATTATTGCTTGTGTCGCTTCCTATATGGCAAGCACAGTGCCAAATTCGAATTATTGATCTTTTTCATTTTGAATCCCCAATCGCTTCATCCAATTTGTTAGCGTTTGATGATCTTTTAAGCCCAACATTTGGGTAGCGTGTTTTTTAACATTACCGCTTGCCTTTAACGCTGCTTCAACATAGTTTTTTTGATAATTTTCAGTTAGTTGAACTATATCAACTTTATCATTAAAAGAAAGCCTAACATCATTACTTTGCTTACCAACTCTCCTGTTTATGATAGCGTCAGACAGTTCCTTTTCACCCACCAACTTTTCATCTGTCCAGAGAAAAGCTCTGTTTAATGTGCTCCATAATTCACGAATATTGCCTAGCCATGATTGAGATAAAATAAATTTAATTCCATTTTCAGAAACTTTTTTACTTATGTAGTCTGGGTGTTTTGCACCTGAATCGTTAATTTGTTCTGTCAGTTGTTCAACAATTACTGGTATATCTTCAATTCGATCTCTAAGTGGTGGCATATTAATAATACCCACTGCTAATCGATAAAACAGATCTTCTCGAAAATCCCCTTGTTCAATCAAGATGGTCAAATCTTGGTGGGTAGCCGCAATAACGCGCACATCGACATTAATGGTTTTTGTATCACCAAGTCTGGTAATTTCACCTTGCTGTAATGCCCTTAGAAGCTTAACTTGTATATCAGGTTTTAATTCACCCACTTCATCTAAAAATAAAGTACCGCCATTGGCTTGTTCAAATAGACCTGCATAATCTTTATCTGCACCAGTAAACGCACCTTTTTTATGACCAAACAGTGTTGAATCAACTAGATTTTCAGCAAGCGCACCACAGTTTACGACTCTTATAGGCTTGTTTCCTCTCAGGCTACCTTTATGGATAGCATTTGCCATTAGCTCTTTACCAGTACCTGTTTCACCTAAGATAAGGGCTGGAACTTCAGACGCAGCTATTCTTTTGGCTTTTTCAACCACATCAGTCATTATTTTTGACTTGGCAGTTAATTCTGAAAACGCCTTTTGTACCTTAGGTAATGAGGTCGCTGTATGAGCAATGTTCTTTGAGGCAGACTTTACGTATTCTTTACCGAAATCCAGTGGTATTTCAACTTCTTCAATAACGTTTTTTGGGGACGATTGCACAAAGCGTGCATTGGTCTTACCCTTTCCATGCAGCACAGAAAGAGTTGTCATTGCGGGTGTACCAGAAGTTAGGTTAATCGAGAGCGTGTCAGACTCTTCAGATAACTTTGTGATCCACTTTCCTGTTTCGATTGAAATAGATTGGTAGTCAATTGGACTTTGGATTTGTGCTAAGTGGATTTTAATATCTTCAGATGGTCGGCTTATCATCGCCATCCGCTTTTTCAGAAAGCGCTCAAACGAATCCCACTTAGCTTCATCTTTGTTGGAAAGAATAACTATTTTGTCGAATGGAATTTCAGATTTTGTCGCAAGTGAAACAATAGCCGCGTTTAGCTCTTGATCCATATTTTCAATATCTCGATTACCAAGCCACGTAAAAAGTGTATGCACTGTCCAATTGCTTATTTATATTCATTTGTAATTCATCTTACATGAAACAAGATAATTTACCTAGCTTAGATAAATATCTGTTCTACTCTTGACCGCATATTCAAATGGATTAACAGTTCTGTCACATTATTAGATTTAGCTTTGAATTAAACTTTTGATCAAAATACTTTTTGGTTAATTCAGTCTTTTTGGGGCACAAGTAAAAATACTCAGTTGGCCTTTTGCCATCTTTATCTTTTGTACCCGATCTTTGTTCTCTCTGTACCATACCGAATAGGACTTTTAAGATATGCTGCGATAGCTTTCCTCTGCTTTTATATTCCTGTGTGATATTAGGTGAGCAACCAAGGGCAACTAACTCATTTCTTACCTTGTACTTTTCAACTTCAGCGTCTTTTACATATAACGCTAATTTGTCTATGTCTTCAATTTCATACTTTGCAGTTAGGTTGTTCTCATCAATATTAAGAATGTTAAAGATATCTTTGAAGATTTGCTGAATAACAGTCAATTTCGGAGATTTTAACTGGCAAAACTCACCACGTAAGAGTCGAATATGCTCTAAATGCCTGCGGCTTTTACCGCTATCGTCAAACTGAATTAGTTTTTTAGCAGAATTAACATCGCCAAATGTGTCGACATCGTAAAATCTCTGTAATTCATAAACTTGAAGTTTGAACTGCTCTTCATTTGTTAACATTTCAAATGAATCCTTTAAGAAATAATGCTCTGACTTGTCATAAGCAGTCTCAAGAGCAATTTCAATTAGCTTGCTTTTGTTTTGTTTGTAGACTCTTTTTAAAAGTGCGCTAATAGCTTCACTATCATCCTTTAGGTCTTCAAGGGTGATTTGGTAATCCATTTCTTTAAATAATTGTAATGTCGTAAAAACATAGTTTTGGTTCATTCGTCGGTTGTGAGCGATACGGTCTAATACAAACTGACAGTATCTATTCTTAAAAAGCTCAGACAAGCTAGTAGAACATTGCTCTTCATAGGCTTTATACGCCAATTCATTGAAAATTAGTTTCTTGTCTGTAGTCGTAAATCTTGACCATTTATCAAAAGAAATATGGATATCCTGCGATTTTCTAAAACGTCCTGAACTTTGAACCAGTTGCGTAGGAAGTAGAGTATGACAGGCAAAAATGTTGATGGAATTAACCTTATCAGTGACTACGCTAACGCCACTCGTAACAACCGGTGAGAAGATATGGCACTGTTCCTCTTCTACACGAGATGTTAAATTAGAAAAATACTCGGGTTTGTCTTTTTGAATAAAAACGCTGTCTACGACAATTGGCGTAACATCTGTTTGTTCCTCAATAATCTTTGCTATAGTTTTGAATTTCCCATTAAACTTGTGACTACCATCACAGAAAACAATCGCCCTGTCACCAGAATTTAAGCTACGCACCAATTTATCTAATTGTTTTTGATAAGAAAATACACTCAGTTTCTTGGTTTGATAGTTAACTTGATCAGTGTTCTTTACGAGTGTGATTGATCGCCCTGCTTTTACGATTTGCTGTGCGCTAAAATTTGAAAACATGGCATCGGCTACAACTACTGTTTCCGTTTGTAAAAGCCTCTGCCATTGTTCCATTGCCTCAGAGCAACGATGTAAAGTTTTCGGCTGCATTAACTCGGTAGAACAAATAGCCGACTCGCATTCCTCAAATTCTTCTATTAAGCAGATTTTTGAGTCGTTGCCATATTTCTGATATTTCCAGTTGGCTGTCGCCGAAATCACACAAGCGGCTACAGCCTTTAGATCTGAAGATTCTAATTCTTTTTGATGCTGATAATTGCGTTTGTCATTTATCAGTTGGGTACTTAAAGCAATAGTTGGGGTAATAACGATCGGCTTAGAATCTGTAGAAGAAAACTTATTAAAGAGTGGAATGATCACATCTTGGCTTTTGCCAGCTCCCATATACTCGTTTAAAACGTAGAAACCGGGGTTTTGTTTGATATATTCGACTAGCTCATTTTTGTAGCTGAGACATAATTCTTTTACTTGATCTGACAAACGCGGTGAAACCAAGTCTTTTACTTCTCGCTTCTTCTGTTCAAAGAAATCAAAAACCATTCTTTTTGCTAGATCAGTCGCCTTATCACCACCTATGATAAGAGCCTGCGGAGTGGCAGCTAAAATAAGTTTTTCAACCTGCTCTTCAGACAGCTGTAATGGAACTTTTTTAATTAATTTATTCAGCAATTCGTTTAATGATTGAGAAAATAACTTGGGTTCTTTAGATACGGAAAGTAATTCTCTTAATACTTGCTCTTTAGTCGTATCAGTAATCTTATGATCGCGAAAATCATATTCATTACCGCAAACGGAAAGAGTTAGGCCGTATTGAATTGCTAACTCTGCACCAAATACAACATCACTTTCACCTACAACCAATACATAATTTAATTCACTTAACGCTTGGTGCTTAAATTGCTCAGCCAAAAACATAGATAAATCTATGCGATAAAAATGTTCAGCTTCGACACCACTTGGTAATACAACACCTGACTTTGCAATACATAAATATTTAACTTGCTTCAAAACACATCTCCAATAATTTGTTATTAATGAAGCTGGAAGTAACTCGTCCCGCGTCAGAGTTTTTTATTCTGTATTAATAACTAAATTAAAACTCTGACGTGATTTAAATGAATTACCCAACTTCAAGTTGCTGTATTTTGAACTGTCGAGATATTGCACACATCGTTGGAAAATGAGATCAGTTTTTGGAATTAGGATCTACATAAACAAGATAGGACTATAAAGTGCGCTAGCACTGGGGTTTAAATAAAACAATTTTATCCCCGCACGATGTGCGAAAATACTATTCTTCTTTGTTCGTTGCTTTATTGTTGGTTTTGCGTACTGGTAGCTTTGTGGTGAACGGTTACTCGAGCGTCGGAGTTTTAATTAGTGTATTAATAAACACTTTAGAACTCCGACGTGAATAGATTGACTTATTTATGCAATAGGTTCCGTGACTTTGAGCATGTTTTCATGCAATTGCTTGGCGTCGTTTTGTGCCCTGTGTCGTTTATTCTCAAAATTCTGTAACTCAGAAAATGATTTTATTAAATGGCATCCATTACGTTTTTTAAAATCAATTAATTCAAGATGGCCTATCAATTTAAAACTAGGGATAACATTAGCCTTAGCAAACAGCTGTGTTAACCATGTTCCATCAAATTCAACGACATCGCATACGACGACACTATTCCCTAAAACTTCATTTAACTTATTAGCCGCAGAGACGACATCAATCCCCTTTCGCAACAACATATTTTTTGTAATACCGTGCAAATGGTTTTCAGCGTATTTACACCAAAATCCATTATTCAACCAATCAGAGTCTGGCTTAATAAGAATTGAGCCAATAGAATGCTTACTATACCAACCAACTTCAATTGGGTACCCATTTTTACTAATGCCTGACGATTCAATATCAATAGTGATCAGTTTTCCAGTCACATCAAAATTCGACGAGTTTAAGTTGCCATAAAATCTAGGATCAAAAATTTTCATAACAGCCCCCCTTTAATGAATAAAACCAATAGGATTAGACTGGTTATTCATAACGGATACAAAGTCATGAATATTCAAGCAAATAGTTCTAGGATTATTTACATCATAGCGCTGAATGGCTTTTCTAATTGCGGACTCAATAATTTGTTTTGCCTGTCTCGGCACAACGCCTAAATAATTATTCTCGCATTGTAGAGGAATTTTATTGGCCAATATCTCTTGAAGGCCACGTTCTTGAATATGTTTTTGGTATATATTCTGGCCAATGATTTTCATTTGCTCTGGCGAAGGTTTCTCTACTGTAAAAGAAACGATTCTGGATTTTAAAGCAGGTGTTAAGTTCTCGATATTGTTTGTTGTTGTAAAAATAATAAAGCCTGAAAAATCAACTTCGACATCTAAATAGTTCTCCAGTAAGCTCTTTCGTTGTTCCGTTTCAAAAAAACCGAGCAAAGTTGGCACTAGATTGCGCTCGCCGGAATTTTTAACTTGGCAGAGTTCATCAATTAAAAAGCATTGATTATAAGTTTCACCGTCAAGCAACATAGCCTTGGCGAAAACTCCAATAGACGCATTGTTCCACGTACGATGAGCACCAATTAACTCAAATTTATCCCCCATTGATGTGACAGGCAGAGAGGTAGATTCAAGTTCAAATAATTTAGCAAACTCCAAGACAAATTGTGATTTTCCACACCCCGGTTCGCCATCAAGATTGATTACAGGCAAATTGATCGATTTTGATGTTAGAAACGCTTCTGTCAAGACCCCTCTTAAATATTCAACAATATGAGCGCAGTTTGGAAAACTATTCGCTAGGTCGTTTAACCGTTCTTTAAAGTCAACCGGAACTTTAACTATGCGTTTTTTATTGCCCTTGGTTTGAATATGATTAAAGATTTTTTCGTCATGCTCTTTTAAACCAAGCATTATATTTGTCATGAGATCATCGTGATTGTAGACTTCAATTGTCTCTGACGCTGTGTATTCTTCATCAGAGATTAGCTTTGGTGTTACAGTGACTCGATCTAACGATTCATCTGAAATGCCATGAAATTTCATGATTTCATTTTCTAATGCCGAAAGGTTAACGTCATCAAAAAACGTTTTTATACGCTCACACTCACCAATAATCTGATCTTGAAAATCCAGTGCTTCAATCTCAGTGACTTCAATCGTGTTATCGAATTTCTGGTAATTTATCTGACGATTATTTGTTTTTAAGAAGTCGTTAAAATTATTCATCGATATATCATTGCGACAAAAACACGTCGCGCAATAAAGTAATTTTTCTGATACATCGTCAATTAATTCTTCCCAAACTTGCGAGCTGTAGTCATTCAACCTATGGAAGTTAAATGGTGTTTTGAATTCCTCGCAGTCTGTCGGTACTAATTCCTGTTTATGCTTGTATGCTTTAGCACCGACACAAATCGCCTTAACTATTTTATTTAAATATTTGAAACCCACCTCATGAAAACTTGGCTTAGTTTTATATAAATCAAACACTCTATTGGCCGTTTCGTTTTCAAAAATGGACAACAACCTAAATTGCTCGAATGGCTCTAACACCTTTAATGCAGCAACAATCCATTCATCCCTTACTGATGAAATTCCAAGTCCCCTAACTTCTTCTGGTATCATGTATAAAAATTCAAGGACTTTTTCTTGGTAGGTTTTCAAAGTAAAAGTGTAAGGATCTGAACCAAATAAATCTGGCTTTAACAAATATTGTTTCAGCTCAAATGCTATCAATGTTAAGGCTGAATGCGTGTCTTTGTTTACCCATATTTGCTTTTGCGATAAATGCTTAATCGTTTTAATTCTATTATCTGGTAAACATTCAAACAATAAGTTAGTGCTATCTTGAAATTCGATTAGATCTGCTAGCACCTTATCGGGAATCGAGGGTAAGACATTTTTTAAATTTTCTAGCCCATATTCAGCTAAATCTCTTACGTCGGAGAATGTTCTGCAATTTAAACCAACCGCTAGCTTTTGTCCTCGTGATAATAAAATGTTTTTGGACTTTCGAAGTGCCTTCTTTAATTTACTGACTTCTAATTTACAACTTGAAGGTGTTGCAGTTGTTAAATTTCGTTTGTATTTATCTTTTAACGAATAGGCATCGTTAACGCCGCATAAGAGTAAATATCGGATAACAGACTTATTGTTAACGTAAGCCAGACATGTGTCTAGATCTATATTTGTGAAATTTGAGAGTGCGTGCCTAATTACAACAGGATGGTAGTTTCTAATAAAGTCAAATGACGTTATTTCTTTATCTAATTTAATCGTGATATTGGTTGATGGAGTGCTTTGCATAAATAATCCTCTGTATTAATAGGATTATTTAACCACTACAACATCAGGCACCCACCGTTGGAAAAATCAAATTAATTGTTTAACAATGAAACTCAATGTATTTTGCATCCTCTAGTAAAGCCAACATTTTTGATTCATAACTTCCACCAGCAACAGAATCACTCCAAGCCAATAACTTCCCTACTTTGTTATCCATCAATCTAACAACGGCTCTAATGTAAGGACTTAATCCATCAGAATTAGAAACACAACAAACTACTTCTTTGATATCTGATAGCTTTGCTTCTGAGACATCTGGCAAACTTTCATAAAAGGACTTAGTCAATAACTTACCATTTAAGAAAAGTTGCTCTCTAAAAAAGAATTCATCTTTGGTTTCATTACTGGCAACGTCAAGTAGTTGAAAACTAGCTTCTTTCAATTCAGCTATATTATTAAAACCATTAAGTGAAAAACTCTCCTGATATCGTATTAAAACATTGCTAAAAAATCTGTCTATATCAGGTGTCTTTTTTAAACCGCTCGCGGCCATGAGTTCTTGTTCAGTGAAACTTGATTCGACTGAATTTTCATATTCACTTATGTTACTGTTTGGTTTAATTGTGCTTACATCTTTTACTTTTATGGGTTTAGCTTGTTTCACTTTTAAATTTAATATTTCTGCACAAGCAAGGGATGACATTAATCCCTTAGCCAAAATTGTTAATAGACTTTCAGCCCGTGTGTTACCGCTATAAAAAGGATAAACTTCGTTATGTATTTTATTTAAAAACTCATTTTGATTTAAACTTAGCGAATTGCTTGATATGTAGTCCTTATCAATATCATCGTCGACGACACCAATGACTTTCTCCCAGCCTGTATTTGTACGATGCCATTCGTCTTGCAAGAACATCGCACTTACCATCATTAGTTTATGCAAGATGATTTTGCTTGTTAATTCTCTATCAAAATCATTCAATTTTGGATCACATACTTCACCTAGTAGATCAAAATCAATGTCTAGAATAAACATTAGTATTAAGATTAGACTATATAAATCATCTGCCTTCTTTACCCTATCGCCTCTTACAGCATCAGGACTTAACCACTTTATTGTTCCAGATCTTGAAGCAACTGATTCGATAGATGTTGAAGAACCAAAATCAATTAACTTTGGTACACCGTCTTTCGTTACCAGAATGTTTTCCGGTTTTAAGTCACAATGAATCAAGTTGTTTTTATGAGCTGCTTCAACGCCATCACAAATGCCTTGAAAAAGCCTTATCTTTTCATCATTACTTAAGCTGTTTTCTAGGAGGTATTTATCAAGAGTTAATGCTCCTGCATGAAACTCCATGACTAAACCATAAACTTCACTTTCAGCTGTTTCAGTAAATACTGATTTATTTATTTTTATAAAGTCATATACCTGAATAATGTTCTCATGTTTTAACGATGCAAGTTTACGAGCTTCTCTTAGAAAAATTTGAGGGTTTGTAAATTGAGAAACAGCATTCAATTTAATTGCCACTTCCCTAAACATAATATTATCAGCTGCTTTGATGACATATCCATTACCGCCGCTACCTATATTTCGCAAAGGGTTATATCTGTCTAAGATCAATTTTTGATAATCTATCGATGCTAAAATCTGGTTCCGTGATTGCAATGTTTTAGCTACATTCAATGGGTCTAGGCTGTTACTTATGGTGCTGAATAACCGCTTATATACTTTTGAAGTTGAACCTCCAATCTGCGAAGTTAACCGATTCCAATCTGTTCTATGTATAACTTCTTTATTTGCCGAGGTAAACGTTTTTATAGAATCAAATAACACTTCTGATACAAAAATATGTTCATCTAAACCAGAAAACACTTCATCCCATAGGTAATAAAGATAATTATCAGACACTAACGCGTAAATAAACCTTTCATCAAAGCCTGTTATTGAAGAATTCTTATTAACTTGATTTGTAACTGATAATAAATCAACACCAATCAGACTTTCTCCAATCCCATACTTCTCTAGCCATTTAATAAAATCATCGTTATTAGTTTTAAGTAAGCTTTTTTGCACAGAACTAGATTGAATATGGTCATGTCTTAAGTTCTTAAATTGACTTGGCTTATTAGTTAGCTCAGATAGGTTATAGATTAACTGATCTTTTTGAACAAAAAATTTGAACCTGCTTGAAGCCCATTCTTCTATGTTAGTAGTTTCCGAGTTAAATTCTCCGCGCTCTAAAAGATACAAGATCCATAATTTTGCTATTGAAATACTTTTAACTTTCAAAGTTCTAAAACTATCAGCAACATCTAACTGTATTAAATCAAAGCCAACTTTATTCTTTGTATATTCTAGAAGATTTAACAGTGATGAAATTGCAAGAGCTTGCTTTGACATTGCTAAGTGATTTAACACTGCTACATTTGGATTTACCTGACACACTATAGCTATTTGCAAATGGATTAAGGCGGTTAATTCATCTTTATATTTACTCTTCTCAAAATGCCGCTCAGCCATCGCCCATTCAATATATTTTAAACATTTCTTTACACTATCTGACAGACATTCAGTTTTGATATTATGAAGTGTTTCAAGACCTAGTAATTCAACTCTTTGGCTTGTTGATGAGTTAAATAACATTCGGTAAGTAAAATCATGAAATGATGTGAATTCTGACAACGATGCTTTTAAATACTCAAGTAATTTAGGATCTATATGACGACGGTGATAAAACGTTATTTCACTAGGCAATATGCCAAATTTCGAGATAGAACTTTCTGAAACATAACTCAAAACTATTTGTCGCAACTGCAATTCAAAAACAGCCTCTTGTAGAGTATCAATACTGTAATTATTCGAGACTTTTACTGATATTCCCGAATCTAACTGACATTCTTGAAGACACATTTGTAAGAACGTCAAATCATTTGTATTACTTACATTCAAGGCTAATGTCGACATTGGTCCTTTTGCAAGGTTAATGACGCCTGAGACTAGCTTTTCGGCTATATGCTTATCATGAACATGTGTTTGATCCATTTGTGCGATATATTGTTCAAACGTCTTATAGCCAGCGAGATATTGGGAAAATTCGTTATCTATTAAGTTAGAAAATAACTTTGGGGATATATCACTTGTGTGACTAATATGTCTGTTATCGTGTTTTTTGAGTAGGTTTAAGACTACCTTAGAAAAGATATCAACCCCTTCTTGATGTGCACATTCTAAAAAAGTGGCGTTGTCAACATTATCGCTTATTAACTGCCAAAAACTTCTAAGGACTTGAGCAGAAATAAGAGAAATGTTTTTTTTCTTTTTTCCTACCTTTAAATATCCCTTTTGCCATTCCTCATAGGACTTAGCTAATCCATGTAAATTAAGCATATAAAGCACTCCGTCAGTTAATTTATAAATTAACATAAAAAGGCAAAATTGTCCTTATAAACAAGCAGTAAATTAGGTTTTTAAATTTCCGACGATGGGTGTGATATTGAGACTTGGTAGGCTACCAATTAGAAGCTTTTAGAGGAAATTTATAAATGACTAAACAACAAGTAACAGTTCTAATTGGCCCGGCATGCACAGGTAAATCTACCTTTGTTCAACGGAGTAAGTTTGATTATGTCGTATCTTCGGATGACATCGTAGAAAAAATAATTCACGGTAATAATTTAACTTACAAAGAGTTCTTTGAACTCGAGTTCAACCACCCTATCCGCCGCGAGCAAAGAACATTGTTTTTTAAGTCGGTTCAAGAGTCAAAAAAATACAAAAACATTGTGTGGGATCTTACCAATCTTACTAAAGCAAATCGGAAAAAGATTTTTAAACACTATCCTAATGCCAACTTTCACGCTATTGAGTTTGTATTTAAAGGCAAGGAGTATTTCATTTCTAAAACTTGTCGCTGGCGTTATCAAGAAACAGGTAAATTTATTCCTGAAGATACTCTTAAAACCATGTTCGATAAATATGAATCAGTATCAAAGCTTGAAGGTTTTGACACAATTTCACGCGAAGAAGCATTACCAGCAGCCGTTTTGATTTTAGACGACGAAGACTTTGATATTCATGCCCCACACCTCGATGCAGTTGAACATGTAAAGTCGTTAAAGGAATTTCTTGATTTAAATTTTCCTTACATCAGTAATTTAGATGGTTATGACGACGTGTTTAAAGAAAATTAGTTTTCAATTCTTTGCGCCGTTCACGATTTGTCCGCATTAACAATGAAACATCACAACCTCTATGTTGTATTGATGTAATAAGGTTTGATTAGGAGTCAGGATGAAATACAACAGAGAAATTAATCAGCTAGAAAACGCTGGTTCTACCGCTGGAGGCATCATCGGTGCAGTGGCAATTAATGGCTTCATGAGTTTATCAAGTACCGGGAAATTATTTGTCGTTGCAGTAATGATAATTACCGCACTCGGTGGAGATCCCGTTTTAATCGTAGGATCAGGCCTTGCGGTTTTCTTTGCTCTAGCCCTAGTCCCTAACTTATTAGGTTTAGGGATTATGATCTCCGGTGTTTATTGGGGATCTTATAATTGGGATTGGCCTAGCTGGTTATCCCTAGCACTGTACTTTTTACTTATACTAACTGCCTCATCAATGCATTTACTAGGAGAAATAGATGATAGTGGTGATTTGCAAAAATCACCGGATATTCTAGCCTCTACTCAATTCTTGAGTAGCATTTCTCTATTGGTATTGGGAGCGGCATTTTATTGGGAGTTTAATATCTTCTACCTTCAGGTGTATGGACATCATTTTGCGATCTGGTTTGTGACAACTATGTTTGCGCAAATAACCGCTGAGGCAACATTATCTGAAAGAAAACTTGGAAATGTATTCAATTACTTATTTTCAGTACTTGCAACCTATTGGTTCACGGCAATATTTACGCTAGATCCTCTACTTATCAATGCTACATTAGAATTAATTAAAGGGATTACGCTATGAGATTGGCATTATTTTCAGACATTCATAATGAGTTTGAGATTTGGACCCCTCCAAAAATTGACGCAGACGTGGTGGTTCTTGCTGGTGATATACACTCAAAACACCATGGCATTCAGTGGGCTAAAGAGTTCTTTGAATTGCCGGTAGTCTACATTCCGGGGAATCATGAATATTATGGTTCAAATATCCAATCGATTAATAGAAAACTAAAAGAACAATCTAAAAACTCAAATGTTCATGTATTAATCAACGATAGTGTCGAGATAGGTGGCGTTACATTTATAGGCTCTACCTTATGGACCGATTTCAAACTCTTTGGTGAATCGCAAAGACAAGAATGCATATTTAATGCGGGTGCTAAAATGAACGATTTTCAGCGCATTAGCATAAATGATAACGGTAAATACAGAAAACTTAAGGTATCCGATACCATCGCGTTTTTTGATAATTCATTAAATTTCATTGAAAACGAATTAAAAAATAGCAATACAAATAGAAATATTGTGGTGACGCATCACGCACCTTCGCCTCAATCAACGCCAAAAGAATACCAAAGCGACCTACTTTCTGCTGCATTCTCTTCCAACTTAGAAGAGTTTATTAAAAAACATACAGATAGAATTGATATTTGGGCACATGGTCACACTCATCACAATGTAAATTATCAAATTGCAGATACAAGAATAATTTCAAATCAACGCGGTTACTCCAGTATCGAAAGCTATAATTTCGATACTGGCTGCATTGTTGAGATTTAGTGTTAGATTGTCAATATTCAATAACTATTGCCACTCTCCTGAGATTTCAGCAAGCCCCAATTTTTGTAGTTGATCCATTAATGATTCTCTGCCTTCCTCAAACCATCCTGATTGTGGAAAGCGCATCACAAACCAAAAGCGCCAATCGTTAATGTCTTCATTAGCAATACTGACTGGAAGCTCTCTAAGATGCGGTTCAATGATTTTTGGGTAAAACGTCAATGCTCGGCTTTTTAGTTTTTTCATTGTTGGTTTGTGAGGTTTGCGTTGGATAGCAGCAACGGCTAGCGCTTCTTTCAATAAATTACGAATGTTATCACCTGATTTATAAAGTGATGATTCAACTGCGTTAACGTAGTGTTCAAGTGCAGTATCAAGTTGACCGCTAAGTACCAGTATTCGACCTTGAAGCCAGTCATGATGATAGCGAAGCTCGTCATTTAAATTATGCTTTTCAACAGACTTTTGTAAGGAAGCCAAGCGTGCAGAATAATCTGCAAGGCTACCCGACGGTTTAGTTGAAGAACGTCTTAACTGTTTGTGTAATGCACTTCCTTCAGCAGAGAGTTTGTACAGGTTGGCGGAGCTTATTTCACTGATATAAAAATGATGAAATATTTGCCCTAAGTCCAACAATGGCTCTTGATTGTTTTGCAACCGCCACATGACGGCATCTTTTAAATCCGTGACAAATTGATGGGCAGTTTTTCTATGAAACGAATCGATAAACCTTGCCAAAAACAAGGTTTCTTTATCTTCATTGATTGCGTCAGGGTTTGATAATGATGCCCACTGGGCGAGCCGAGTTAGATTGCCTATATTCGGAATGTCCTCACCACTGCACCATTTTCTAACAGTCCTGTCAGTATCTTGAAAGAATTTCTTAATGTGATTTTTAGACAGTGTATGTTGGCTATTGTAAAAATTAATTAGGGCTTTTATTGGATTACTATCACAGTAGAAGCTTGGTACATCGTTACTTGGCATTTGGTTAATGCCAACTTTCCATATGATACTGGCAAGTGTTTCGACAACTAGGTGCTTATTTAGCATATAAGCAACCTTGTCTTGTGCTACTCCTTCCATTGGCACACGCTTAATAATCTCCACGTAGTTATTTATCCCCATCCAAATGCAGTCGGAGAAAAATTGTGCGAAATTATCTGTAACAATCTTAGAGACTGGCTCATAAAATAAGTGTCGCACTGACTCTCCGATTAATGTTGGATCTAAAGACTTTCTGGATGCAAAGTCTTCTTCCTTACGAAATCGGCTCTCTCCCTTAGCCGCTAGTGACTTGGTGCCGGCAATATCAGCCAGACGATTTAAAACATACCCTATGTTTGGATAAGACTCATTGATAGTCGCCATTAATTTAGACCTTAAAAAGTTCCTTTTTGAAAGAGGGGCAATGCCCCTCACCATTATTTACTATTTTTGGCGGCGCTACTAGTTGCCCGTGTCGCAAAGCTGCCTTTCTGCACAGAGCCGTTATTGACCTTTGCAGTCGCACTTTGAATTCGTTGTGCCGCTTGTGGTGTCATTGGTGTTGATGGTTTTGCATTTGCTTTTGAAGTCATAATGTTCTCCTCATTAGTTGTTAATCAACTTCGTAAGCAATCATCAATTAAATTTAAATTAGGAGACAGGAATCAAGTGGCGCAATTTTTTATGCTCGTTAATAATTAGTATTTTACTATTTCATAGGAACTTTTAGGGGACAATTTTTAGCTAAAAAGGATTCTGAATTTTCAAATAAAAACATTTCGTCAATTTCGTATAACACACTAATAACTTAAGGATTCAAACCGTCGCTAAAACGTAAGTAACCCCACACTTATAATTAGTCGAGTTTTGTTATGAAGAATAGTGATAACACTTATTACACTTAGGTATTAACTAACAACCTCTTATGCGTTATATTCCTAGACAAAATCAACAAATGTGGCGATTCCAGCAATACAACGTTGAATCGTTATTCAAAGATTATTAGATCAATAATATAATAAGTGTAGCCTATGTGTATCCATTTTAATTCAAACATAAAGCCGTTAAAAAGATTAAATCAAGAATATCAAGAAGTTAAAATCATGGTGACATCATGCTAGCAAAACGCATAATTCCTTGTTTAGATGTAAAAGACGGCCAAGTCGTTAAAGGGGTTAAATTTAAGGGCCACGAAGTGGTTGGCGATGTACTTACCCTTGCAAAAGCTTACAGTGAAGCGGGCGCCGATGAGCTGGTATTTTACGAGATCAGTGCAAGCGTTGAAAAACGCTTACTCGATGTTAATTGGGTTGAAAACATTGCCCGCCATATCGATATTCCATTTTGTGTAGCCGGTGGTATTAAGTCGGTAGCCGATGCTGCTCGCGTACTTGAACGTGGCGCAGATAAAATCAGTATTAATAGCCCTGCAATTGCTCGTCCAGAGCTAATTAAAGAGCTACATGATGAGTTTGGCAAGCAGTGTGTGGTTGTTGGCATTGACAGCTTTTTTGATGAAACAACCGGTGAATATCTAGTTTATCAGCTTACTGGCGATCCTAACGCGTCAAGCCGCACCCGTTATAAAACCGAAGAATGGGTTAAACGCGTACAAGACTTAGGTGCGGGCGAAATCGTTTTAAATTGTATGAACCAAGATGGTGTTCGCAACGGTTACGACAACGAGCAACTAAGCAAAATACGCAAGCTGTGTGATATTCCTTTAATCGCCTCTGGTGGTGCAGGCAGCATGCAAGATTTTGTTGATGTATTTCAACAAAGCCAAGTAGATGGTGCACTCGCAGCCAGTGTTTTTCACAAAAACGTGATCAACATCGGCGAACTAAAACAATTTTTAATCGATAACCAAGTGGCAGCAAGACTATGCAAGTAACCTTAGAAAACCAAACTCAAGTTGATTTCGCTAAAAGCGAGATGATCCCTGCCATTGTTCAAGATGCCCGCTCTGGCGTAATTTTAATGCAAGGCTTTATGAACAGCGAAGCGCTTAAAGTAACACTTGAAAGTAATAAAGTGACTTTTTACTCGCGCTCTAAATCGCGTTTATGGACCAAAGGCGAGTCATCAGAAAACTTTTTAAACGTGGTATCGGTGCATACCGATTGCGATTACGACTCTATACTTGTACTTGCAAACCCAGAAGGCCCAACCTGTCATTTAGGCACACAAAGCTGTTTTGGTGATGCTGCAAAACCAAGCTTAAGCTTTTTAGCGCAACTTGAAGATGTCATTGTTGCACGTAAAAATGATGACCCAGCTAAAAGCTACACCGCGTCACTGTTTGCAGAAGACTTAAGCCGTAGCTGCCAAAAAGTAGGTGAAGAAGGCGTTGAAGTGGCGCTTGCGGCAATGAAACACGACAACAACGAGCTTACTAACGAATCGGCTGACTTGTTGTATCACTTAATTGTGTTACTACAGCGTCAAGGCTTAGAGCTCACCGATGCAGTTGCTTGCCTACAAGGGCGTCATAAGTAAAACCGCCTGTTACTGTGTGCGCCATTTTGTGGCGCACTCAGTATGTTAAAACCATAAATTCACTTTAAATTACACCTTGCGAATAGCATTTACTCCCTCCCTTAGGTATTCTTTAGTTAACGTCCAAGGAATAGCTATTACAAAAGGATAGCGCATTATGAAAACCTATATATCGCTGGTATTAACTGGCCTAATTTTATCTGGCTGTAGCAGTTTAACCACTGAGCAAAAAGCTAAACTAGATAACCTAACCCCCTGCGAAAAAATGGATGGGCTAATTGCCGCCTATGACAATCGCTTTGAAGCGTTAAAAGATACTAAAGTAAAAACACCTTATTTAGATGTGTGGAGTGCAAAGTACAACGTATTTGGCGATAACTGCCAAGTGACTAGCTTTAACAAGCAAACTGTGACCTACCGTTGCCAAGAAAGCTACACAGATCAACAACAAGCCGTTGCTATGCATCAACAAGCGGTTGAACTCACTCGCCAGTGTTTAACTAAAACAAATAACTGGTTAGAAACGCAAAAAGAGTCAGAAACGTCGCTGCGAACTACCTTTGTACTTGATGACAAGTCACCGGTTATTTCTGTTTATACCAGCAAAACGTTATCAAAAATTAAAACTTGGTCGACCTCTTTAGAAGTAGGAAAGCCCGTCGCCACTAAATAATGACGAGAGAATTTATGCGCCAAACACCCAGTAAACAATCCACTCATCTAAAAACAGACTGTATCGGTGAATGTTATAGAATGAATGGCTACTGCACTGGGTGCGGGCGCACCAGCGACGAAATATTCGACTGGATTATTTTAACCGACGAACAAAAGCAAGCAATATTGGCCTCCCCTCGCGAAGACACCAAAAAAGACTAGCTTAAATTTATCAACCGTTAAGGCGCATTACGTTGTGATGGGTCACGCTTAAAATCTTTGCTTAATTGCTTAGGATCTAACGCTTCACGTTGTTTGCTTGCGCCCTCAGCCCACCACATTAATTGATTAAAGGTGCGCGAAAAATAACTATCCCACGCTGTTTGCTCTGCCGCATTGTTTGCTTCACCACTTTCAATAAATACGTCTTGCGCTTTTGGTACATGGATCGTTGCTGATACCGGTAAACAACCCAATTCACTCAAAAAGCTGCGCATGCCAACAGCAGCACGTACGCCGCCCCATTGCCCTGCAGAATAGGTAACAATCGCGCTAGGTTTATAGCCAAATAAAGAACTACCAAAGTGGTTTAGCATATTAGCGAGTGCTGGACTCATCGAATGATTATATTCAGGGCTTACCATAACAAAGCCATCGCTGGCTTTAATTTTTGCAGCTAAATCATCAAGCTGTTTAGGTACCTCAGCCTGCGAATAAGCAAAGTGCGGTTTAAACACAGGGTCAAAATCGTAATCGAGCGGATCAATAAGCTCTATTTCATGCTCAGAGTAATGCTCAAGTAAACAACGCTCACATGCTTTTGCTACCCTTTCCCCTAAACGCGCAGGCTTAGGTGGGGTACTTTTTCTAACCGAACCGAGAAAAATTAAAAATTTCATGTATCGGCACTCCTTTTTAATTACAAAAATAAATACCTCAAAAAAGCTTGAGGTATTTACCGTACGATTTAGGCTTTATCGAGTGCTTGGCTTACATCGGCAATAATATCATCAATGTTTTCAATACCCACCGATAAACGAATTAAATCGCGGCTCACACCCGCATTAGCCAGTTCTTCATCATTTAGTTGGCGGTGCGTGGTAGATGCAGGATGACACGCCAGCGATTTAGCATCACCAATATTAACCAAACGTAAAATCATGTTAAGGGCATCAATAAACCGCGTACCAGCCTCTAAGCCACCCGCAATACCAAAACTTAAAATACCTGACGCTTTACCATTGGTAATTTTTTGGCTTATTTCGTTATACGGGCTTGATTTTAATCCCGCGTAATTAACCCAAAGTACCTTAGGATGGCTCTCTAAATATTCAGCAATTTTTTGCGCGTTTTCGCAGTGACGATCCATTCTTAGCCCTAACGTTTCAAGGCCAATTAAAATATCTGATGCGTTTTTAGGCGCAAGCGCCGCACCGGTATTTCTAAGAGGGACAACGCGGCAACGCCCAATAAATGCCGCCTCAGCAAACGCATCGGTATACACTACATTATGGTACGACGGATCAGGCTCATTCATCATCGCAAAACGGGTGGCATTGGCTTTCCAGTCAAATTTACCTGAGTCAACAATCATGCCGCCAATCGCAGTACCATGACCGTTAATATATTTGGTGAGTGAGTGCACCACAATATCGGCACCCAACTCAAATGGACGACACAGATACGGCGTAGCCACGGTGTTATCTACAATTAAAGGCACCCCTTTGCTGTGGGCAATTTTCGCTAAACGTTCAATATCGACAATATTCCCAGCAGGGTTACCAATTGACTCACAAAATACCGCACGCGTATTTTCATCAATGGCGTTTTCAAAACCATCAAAATCATCGGCTTTAATCATTCGCGCCTCTATACCTTGGCGCGGCAAGCTGTGGGCAAATAAGTTATAAGTGCCACCATACACTTGACTGGTGCTTACAATATTAGTGCCCACCTCACATAAACATTGAATTGCATAGGTAATGGCAGCCATACCCGAGGCCACCGCCAGCGCACCAATGCCGCCTTCCATCGCCGCAATACGCTGCTCAAGTACGGCATTGGTCGGGTTCATAATGCGGGTATAAATATTACCCGGCACTTTTAAATCAAATAAATCAGCACCGTGCTGCGTATTATCAAAGGTGTACGAAGAGGTGTTATAAATCGGCACCGCCGCCGACTTAGTGGTGGCTTCAGATTCATAACCATGGTGCAACGCTAAAGACTCAAGTTTCATAATTTATTCCTTCAATATAGTTACATCTAACGTAGCATTTAATGGTTACAAAATGCACATGAAATATACTAAAGAATGTTGAAGGAAATAGATGTAACGCTCTATCTAGCTAAGTGTTCAAACTACCGTTTGCTCATATATTCAATAAAATGAGCTAAGCGCGCATATTTCTCCTTAAGTAACTATTAAACATAATAAAAAACTTAGTGATAGTAATATGTTAGGTAATTTGTTAAAACTATATAAAATAGAAAAGTGAGCGCGACATTGGCAGAGATATGCGCGATGAGCGCACTATTAAATTCTTAGGTATCCCCAATCTACTATGGAGTAGTATTCGAAAATGGAATTGAATGTTTTGCTGGTATCACTACTTCCGATGGATGAAGAGTTATTTATCGAACAAGGTCAAGCCAGAGATATAACCCTGTTTGAAAGAGCGTTAGATCGAGCAAAAGAAAGAGATGATGAATATTCTATCAAGGTTTATATAAATGATCATGCAAATGGTTACATGGCTGGAGTTATCTCAAAAAAATCAAGTGTTAAACTTCATGACCGTAATTTTGAAATACACAATGAAGAAGATTTTCCACCAGTAGTATGGCTTTGGGATAGAAGTGAACAAGTTATTCTTGTGGAAAATAAAATCTCAGTCTTTAGCAGTGCCAATGTTGCGGCAAAAGCATTTTCAAATATATCAAATAATATCATCTTAGCTGAGCGTGGAGTTCGGGCTCATATTCATCCAAAGACAGTAGATAGTGCTTTTTGGGAAGTATTTGAATCTTTTGAGTATGTAAGTGAAGTTAAGTTTAATCTTGCTGCACCTAACTTATTTGGTAGCACAAAGAAAGAGATCGGAGAATTCCTTCATGAAGTCGTTGATGAGACAAACGCTTCTGAATTTTCCCCGGTGTTTAAAAATCAAGATGGAAATCTTAATTTAAAACCATCTAGTTGGTTAAACGCAATGGTTGACTGGGTTAAAGATGGCGCAGGTACTTGGAATATACGTGGAAAAAGATCGCTCAAAGAAAAATATAAAAGCATTGGGAGTAAAACTCGTGCTAAATTGCTAGTAATCGACGGTAATATTACAGAGCTTGAATTGGAAAACTATAAACCTCAAGACGTTGCCGAAATAGTTGAGATGATCAGGCATAGGTATACATTCAAAAAATGAAAACAATAATCTATTTAGCCGTATTAGTATTAATAGCTATTTTATTGTCTAGCGCTGAAGCTGATTCATATCAAATTCTAGAACGTTCATTACCTCCTGTACTAGGTGCCTGCTTAGGCGGTGTTCTTGCTTGTACTTCTATAGTGGTAAGTGTTCTGTCAGGTTCATCTAAAGAAACTAAACAAAAAGCTAAAACGAGTCAAAAATTCTCGAGGTTTATTACAAGTTTAGAAAAGGATGTAAAAATACTTGTCGTTTGCCTGTGCTTCATTGTCGCACTACCATATTTAAGAACATTAGATTACCCTTTAACTTTAAGCCTTTTTGAGTTGACACCTGAATATCTAAAACAAAAACTCTTTTCAAGTTTAGAGATTTTTGTTGCAAGCATCGCTTTTATAGTTATTTATGAACTTGTTACAGTTTTAATTACAATACTAAAAAACATGATGATAATTCATGACACGGATACTTAAAAATGCGTCACAAGGAAATTTATGAGTCTGTGTCCTCGCTGTGAACATAAATTAGATGTTTTCAGCTTTTCTTTATCTGTATTTCCGTTTTACTGTAAATGTGCCAGTTGCAAGACGAGATTGAAACTTATCAGCTCAAAATTATTTTGGGCTATATTCTTATTGTGTTCGGCAGTCGTGTTTACATTGATAATGTATATTCCAATTTTTAGTAAATACGGTTTAGGCGTAATATTAACCGTATCAGGCTGGTTCTTTGTTTACTATAAATCGTCACCTTACATATTCAGCAAAGATAACGTGGCACTACATGGCAGTGACTAACTAAAAACAGCTTTGTTTTATAACTTCCTCTCAAAGCGCAGCGCCTCTTAGCCCTCTTTGTGCATAAATCACTTAAAGACCTTATTACACAAAGAGAAGTGAATGAGGAGTAAATGAGAAACCAAAACCACCAAACAACCTTGTTTTATATCTTCCTCTAAAAGCGCAGCGTCTCCTCGCCCTCTTTGTGCATAAATCACTAAAAGACCTTATTTAACAAAGAGAAGTGAGAACTACGATGCGCGAGTAAACTGCACATGCCTATAAATACGCGATATAAAATCGCTGCTACTAAAAACATTTACTGCTAAAAACAGTTTTTGCACCACAGAGAAACCCGAGGCGCTTTGCGCTGCACAGAGATGGATTGCTATCTTTTAAGTATTTCTCTGTGAACTCTGTGTCCTCGGTGGTAAATACTTATTTAGGCTTAACGCTGACGCGACATAAAATCGCTGCTACTAAAAACATTTTTTTGCACCACAGAGGATCCCGAGGCGCTTTGCGCTGCACAGAGATGGATTGCTATCTTTTAAGTATTTCTCTGTGAACTCTGTGTTCTCGGTGGTAAATACTTATTTAGGCTTAACTCTGACGCGATATAAAATCGCTGCTACCAAAGACATTTTCTGCTAAAAACAATTTTTGCACCACAGAGAACCCCGAGGCGCTTTGCGCTGCACAGAGGTTGATTTATATCTTTTAAGCATTTCTCTGTGGCCTCGGTGGTAAATTCTTATTTAGGCTTAACTCTGACGCGATATAAAATCGCTGCTACAAAAGACATTTACTGATAAAAACAATTTTTGCACCACAGAGAATCCCGAGGCGCTTTGCGCTACACAGAGGTGGATTTATATCTTTTCAGCATTTCTCTGTGGCCTCGGTGGTCAATACTTATTTAGGCTTAACTCTGACGCGATATAAAATCGCTGCTACTAAAGACATTTACTGCTGAAAACAATTTTTGCACCACAGAGAACCCCGAGGCGCTTTGCGTTGTACAGAGATGGATTGCTATCTTTTAAGCATTTCTCTGTGAACTCTGTGTCCTCGGTGGTAAATACTTATTTAGACTTAACTCTAGCGCGATATGAAATCGCTGCTACGAAAGACGTTTACTGCTACAAACAATTTTTGCACCACAGAGGATCCCGAGGCGCTTTGCGCTACACCGAGGTGGATTCATATCTTTTAAGCATTTCTCTGTGAACTCTGTGTTCTCGGTGGTAAATACTTATTTAGGCTTAACTCTGACGCGATTTAAAATCGCTGCTACTAAAGACATTTACTGCTAAAAACAATTTTTACACCACAGAGAACCCCGAGGCGCTTTGCGCTACACAGAGATGGATTGATATCTTTTAAGTATTCCTCTGTTAACTCTGTGTTCTCGGTGGTAAATACTTATTTAGGCTTAACTCTGACGCGATATAAAATCGCTGCTACTAAAGACATTTACTGCTAAAAACAATTTTTACACCACAGAGAACCCCGAGGCGCTTTGCGCTACACAGAGGTGGATTTATATCTTTTAAGCATTTCTCTGTGGCCTCGGTGGTCAATACTTATTTAGGCTTAACTCTGACGCGATATAAAACCGCTGCTACGAAAGACGTTTACTGCTACAAACAATTTTTGCACCACAGAAGATCCCGAGGCGCTTTGCGCTACACCGAGGTGGATTGCTATCTTTTAAGCATTTCTCTGTGAACTCTGTGTTCTCGGTGGTAAATACTTATTTAGGCTTAACTCTGACGCGATATGAAATCGCTGCTACTAAAGACATTTACTGCTACAAACAATTTTTGCACCACAGAGGATCCCGAGGCGCTTTGCGCTACACCGAGGTGGATTCATATCTTTTAAGCATTTCTCTGTGAACTCTGTGTCCTCGGTGGTAAATACTTATTTAGACTTAACTCTAGCGCGATATGAAATCGCTGCTACGAAAGACGTTTACTGCTACAAACAATTTTTGCACCACAGAGGAGCCCGAGGCGCTTTGCGCTACACCGAGGTGGATTCATATCTTTTAAGCATTTCTCTGTGGCCTCGGTGGTCAATACTTATTTAGGCTTAACTCTTATGGAATATGAAATTGCTGCTACGAAAGACATTTACTGCTAAAAACAAATTAGCTCCCCCCGCAACCCGAACCTCGTAGCCCGCAGCCCGCAGCCCGCAGCCCGCAGCCCGCAGCCCGTACCTAAGCTAAATCAATCAGAAAAAGTTTAAACCAAAAAAAGGCGCTTCCGGTTAAGGTGAGCGCCATTTTATTAGTTTAATTGCTACTTATTTTACGATTTTCATTTCGTCTAATAAGTTTTGGGCGTTATCTACTTTATCCATTACCCATAACATGTAGCGTGAATCTACATGAATTGAGCGGTTTAGTTCTGGGTTGTAATCCCAATCACCAATGATGCTTTCGTACACACCATCAAACAGTAAACCCACCAGCTCAGCATTGCCGTTAAGTGTTGGCGAGCCTGAGTTACCGCCTGTTGTATCTACATTTGATAAAAAGTTAACAGGAACAGTATTCATGCCACCGGTGTAATCACCATAAAGCTTCGCTTTAATTTGCTCTTGCAGCTTTTTAGGCGCATTGAATGGGTCAACATCGGTATTTTTAGCCAGTAAGCCTTCAAGAGAAGTAAACGGCGTAGCCACTAATCCATCTTGCGGAGAATAACCGCCTACCGTGCCGTAAGTTACACGTAATGTACTGTTTGCGTCAGCGTAAACCGGTTTGTTTTGCGCTTTGTTAAAGGCAATAATCGCACTCATTAACTCTGGGCGGGCAGCTTGTAACTTACCTGCCAAGGCTTTTGACTTATCTTCCTCGGCTTTCATCACAGCAAATATAGCTTTAGCATATTGCATGAATGGGTCTTGGCTTTGGTTAAGCTGGCTAAGTGTTTGTTCAAATAATGAATTACGAACAATTTCGTTATCAAGCGTTGATTTAGCATACATTTCATCTAGCAATGTACTTTGTTTTGCTTTATCAAAACCGTTTTCTAAAGCAAAAGCTTTATCAATTTCACTAAAACGCTCTGCTTTAGGTAATGCTGCATATTGCTCTAAAAAGTGCAGTAATATAGCTTTATCTACGTTTGCATCAAAGCGACGTGACATACGCTCAAGAGAAGATTTAATACGCGGTAAATCACGTTCTTGATAACCTGATTCGCGCTCACTATTTGGCTTTTGTTTTTCAACCGCTAAGCGGTATAAACGACGTGCCGTGCTGATCATTTGTGAACGATGAACATAGCCTACCATACGGTCGCGCTCACTATGCTCTTGCGATTGTGCTACTAATGCCGATAACTCATTAAGCACATTCCCGTAACGCTGTTTACGCTCGCTATCGCTGTTTATCCAGCTTGTAAGCTCTTGTTCAAACTGTTTTTTACGCTCAAACATGGTGCCTTTTTTGAAGCTTTCAATCATCGAACCATAGTTTTTAATGTAGTTGTTGTAACCTGCTATGGTGCTTTCGTAAGCAATACGGGCTTTGCTGCCATCTTCTGAGTTTTCTTCAATCAGTGACACGTATTTAGTATTGTGCATGCGCGCTTTAGGGTAACTGTCGTTAAATACGTAATCAACTTCTGCGGCAATACGGTAACGATTGGTACGCCCTGGATAGCCAGTTACCATGACAAAATCGCCCTCTTGCACGCCTTTAGCACTTACACTTAAGTAAGACTCTGGCACATAAGGTACGTTATCTTCACTGTATTCTGCTGGCTTGCCATCTTTACCTACGTATGCGCGGTAAAAACCAAAGTCACCCGTGTGGCGCGGCCACATCCAGTTGTCGATATCGCCACCGTATTTACCTACGCCCATGGCAGGTGCATACGCTAATCGTACATCTTTAATTTCCAGCGATTTAATTAGGTAAAACTCTAAACCACCATGAAACGAATACACATTACAACGGTAACTGGCATCAGCTTCACACTGTGCAACAAGTGCTTTTTGATTTTTTTCTAACGCATCGTAGCGTGCTTTTGCGCTTAGCTCGTTAGTGCCGCTAATCACTTTATCGGTCACGTTGGTCACTGTTTCAGTCACATACACACGTGAACCTGGCGCAGCTGGTAAGTCTTCAGCCGGTGTTTTTGCTAAAAAGCCATTTTCTAAAATGTTATTTTCAGGCGTTGAATTATATTGCACCGAACCATAAATACAGTGATGGTTAGTTACAACTAAGCCTTTTGGCGAAACAAACGATGCTGTACAACCGCCTAAGCTGATAACCGCATTCATTGGAAATTCGGTTAATTTTGAAATTGAATCAACGCTAATTTCAAGCCCTTTGGCTTTTAAAATTGACTCGAGCTCTGGTAGTTGATGAGGTTGCCACATGCCTTCATCGGCATGAGCCGCAAAAGAAAGTGCCAGTGAACAGGTTGCTACCAACGTGGCAACAAGAGGTTTTAAACGCATTATAGAATCCCTTTTATTATTGAACCAGCAGATTACTCATTAAGTATGAGTCAGGTCAACTGCGCTGAGATAAATTGTTACAATATAGCGCCCAATAAACAAAAAAGGAGCCTAAGAGTTTGTACCCTAAGCTCCTTTTTAAACAATATGATATACGATGTTAGTCGTCTTTTTTCACATCATTTGGATGCGCTACGCCCATCCATGCTTTAAACAGCGCTTTTTGCTCAGCAGTAGCATTTTTATTAGCGACTACTTTTTTAGGTTTGTCGAAATCTTCAGACAACACAAGCTCAGTCGACATTAATGCATCACGGCGAATAAAATCAACAGTTACCTTGTCTCCTGCTTTAAAGGTTTCTAGGCTCGCGGTTAAGTTTTTCCCTACATGCTTTTTGTTAATAGCGACGAGCTTATCGTCGGTAGTTAAGCCACCTTGCCATGCTGCGCCATCGCGGCTTACATGGGTAAGTGTAAGTAACTCACCAGTATTTTTAGTAAAGGCATCTAAGCTTGGTGTGGCCTTGGCTTTTTCTGGTAATTCAAAGCTTAAACCAACTTTTGCCAATAATTCATCAAAATCTAGGCTGGCTGGTGTGCTAACATTTTCTTGCCACCAAGCGCTGTAATCACGTCCTGATAGTTGTTTTAAAATAGCTAATACGTCTTGTTCAGTAAAACCCGCTGGTAGCCTATGTTGCTTATAAAGTTCGTTGTGTACGTCTTTATAGCTTATTTTACCTTGGCTTTTTTCAAGTAGGTCTATATCTAACGCCATCGACAATAACGAGCCTTCAAGATAAATATTAGTGCCATAGTTACGAGCATGATCACCACCTTGATTTATCCATTTATCAAAGCTGGTTTCACTTGCACTTTGCACTTCACGACCAGGGGTAGTGAGGTGGCGATTAATGGTTTTACTAAAGTTCTTAAAAAATTCATCGGTGGTTTGAATACCCGAACGCACTAATAAATGATCTTCAAAATAGCTTGTAGACCCTTCAGCAATCCACAGCAATTTTGAATAATTAATATTATTGTAGTCATATGGCGCAAGCCCTTTAGGACGGTATGCTTTTACATTCCAAGTATGAATAAATTCATGTGCCGCTGTACTGATAAAAGCTAAATAGTCTTCACGTTTAGCAAAGCGATCACGTGGGCGTTGAATAATAGTTGAGTTTAAGTGTTCGGTTGCACCGCCCGCGCCCGATGTAGCATGCACCATAAATACATAACGCTCATACGGGTAGCTGTCCCAAATTACATTGCGCGTTGCCACTAGCTTTTTCAGATCGGTTAGCATCAGTTCTATGTCGTAATTACCTTCGCCCCACACCACTAGTTCGTACTCACGGCCATCAACCTCAAAAGTACGCAGTTCGTTAACACCTGTTTCTATTGGTGAATCAACAAGCACGTCGTAGTCACTGGCTTTAAAGCTGTGTTTATTTTTATAGTTTTCCATACCCGACACAGAGCGCCATGCTTTAGGTACGTTTAATTCAACCGTAACTGGCTCTTGGCGAAATGACTCGCTAAACATAAAAAAGCCCGATGCATCAACAAACGCATGACTGTCGTCAATATGGCGAGCGCGCTTACCTAGCTCATTGGCATACACTTGGTAATCAACATTAACTTGAGTCGGCTCGTTTAAATGAACACGCCATGTACTGTGGTCTATTTTTTCCCACTTTAATGCATTACCTTCATCGTCGCTGGCTTTAAAATAGCGAACGCCATTGGCAAGGTTTAAAATTTCATAGCGACCAGTACGCCATGCTGGCAGTTTTACATCTAAATATGATTGCGCCGTTTTAGGAAACTCTACATTTACATCACCTAAATGATGCTCTGGCTGAGAGATATTTAAAGCGTAGTTAACGTCGGCAAATGCTGGTGCTGAACAGGCAGCTAAAATTGATAAGGCAAGTAGCTTTTTCATAAAGGCTCTTTTTTATATAACGTATTGTTGTACCAAGATTAACAAGACCCATTTTAAAAGTGAATTAAAAGCGGTAAATGCACTTATATTTAAGATCGCTCGTATTTTGTTGTTAAAAACATTAAGTTTTTGATCTCATACCTACTATTAATATGTTTTTGTTGTAAACTAAAACAATAGAGGTATTACGATGATGGTCTGTAGGTGTCTAGGAGCTCCAATACGGTGGAACAAAAACTAAAGCAAGCAATCGACAGTAGAAAAGTAATAGAAAGTGCTCGCCAACATCAAGTGAGTACGCTTTCTAATTTTGCAGCTAAGTTGTCTTTAAGCTGTAAGGGACTTGATACTGAGCTTGATAACCGCCTAGCTAAGTTTCGAAGCGCGTTAAACAAAGGAATGAGTTTTGAAGACTTTGCTCCTTTAGTGGATGATATTTTAGCCTTGCTTAAAAACCAAGAAGCCATTCAACTAGCACATCAACGCGACCTTTTTACCAGTGTACAAAATGCAGGTAAGCAATTACAACAAACCAAAGGCTTGCCTGACGATACCCGCAGAACACTGCGCCATTTGCTCGATAACGAGCTAGACGATATTCAATCTGTACATGGCTTTATTCCTATATTAAACCAGCTGATAACTTTTTATCATCAAGCCTTAATTGCTAAAAGCAACGACGCCTTTGAACCTCCGAACCTAAGTGCCCTCACTGAAAAGCTGTTTAAATTAGTCAGTCAGCTAGTTCTCGAAGAAGAAGCCAACGAAGCGTTGTATTTAATAAAAAAACGTATCGCTAAAAATAAAGCCGTAGACCAGCTACTTGATGCAGCAATTGATGTAATCACACTTATTGTACAAAGCATTCAAGTTGAGCGCGCGTCAGCACAAAGCTTCTTAACCTCTTTAAACCAAACACTCGGAGAGCTACATCGCTCATTAGTATCGACCAGCGAACATTCTGAATCGATGACTGTTGAGTTTGACTCAATTAATCAACGAATTGGTGAAAAGCTAAGAAATTTAAATACACAAACAAATAAAGCAACATCAATTACAGAGTTAAAGCAATTGGTTGAAAATGAGTTACGCTCATTGAGTGCTGATATTTTAGAAAAAGAGCAGCTAGAACAAAAAGATCGCCAAATTTTAATTTCTAGCTTTGCACAAATAAACGATAGAATTGGCAGTTTAGAAAACAAAGTTAGTAATTATAAGAAACGTTTGAATGAACAACGTTTTAAAAGTTTACTCGACAGTCTTACCAAATTACCTAATCGCGCAGCTTTTGATGAACGTTATAATCACGAAATCAATGTATTTAATGAACGCCCGTCAGACATAACCTTAGTGGTTATTGATGTTGACCATTTTAAATCAATTAACGATCGTTTTGGTCACACAGCCGGCGACATTACCTTGCAAGTGATTGCAAAAGCGCTGCAAAAATCGATTAGACAAACTGATTTTATTGCCCGTTATGGCGGCGAAGAGTTTGTGTTATTAATGCCCCGTACCTCACTTGAAAACGCCGTCGAGCATCTCGATAAATTAAGACTGTCGATTAAAAAGATCCCATTTAAATTTAAAGACAAGCAAATACAAATTACTGTTTCTTTAGGCGCAACCCAATTTGAAGTGGGTGATACGCCTCTAAAAGCATTTGATAGAGCCGATGAAGCTCTTTACGATGCTAAAAACTCAGGCCGGGATCGTCTGTGTATTAGTAAATAGTGTTATGCACTTTTACCCTTGAGTATAAGGCATAACTACGCAGTAAATTTACCCAAGAAGTTTCAAGGAGAATGTCGATGCTAATACAATTAAACCCTACAGGGGTATTAGATTTATTGTCGCAGCTAGAAGTAGACTTACTCGAGCAATCATCAACCAGCGAACGCTACAGACTATTTAGAAACTGTGTATTGGCCGTGCTCAATGTAGGCAGCCACACCGATGTAAGCAATGATATTTACGATAAACACAAAGATTTTGATATACGTTTGGTTAGCCGTGAACGCGGTATAAAAATTGAGTTAGAAAATCCTCCGCAAACGGCCTTTGTTGATGGCCACATAGTAACAGGCATTCATGAGCACATATTTTCGGTTATTCGCGATATTTTGTTTATTTGCCAAAAGTATGAAAAGAACCTCCAAGAAACTAAAGCCATTACCCACATGGTTTTTGATATGCTCAGAAATGCCGACGCACTTAAGGTAAATAGCGAACCTAACATGATTGTATGTTGGGGTGGGCACTCTATTAACGAAGTAGAATATAAATACACCAAGCAAGTTGGCTATGAACTAGGTTTGCGTGGCTTAAATATTTGTACCGGTTGTGGCCCAGGTGCAATGAAAGGCCCAATGAAAGGCGCGACCATTGGCCATGCAAAGCAACGTATTACCAATAATCGTTATTTAGGTTTAACTGAGCCCAGTATTATAGCGGCAGAGCCACCCAACCCAATTGTAAATGAGCTGGTGATTTTACCCGACATTGAAAAACGACTTGAGGCATTTGTTCGCACCGCACACGCTATTATTATTTTTCCAGGTGGCGCAGGTACAGCTGAAGAGTTACTGTATTTATTAGGTATTTTATTACACCCTGAAAATGACAAACAGTGTTTACCGGTTATTTTAACAGGCCCTAAACACAGCAAAGCTTACTTTGAAGAACTGTGTAAGTTTATTCAATTGACTTTAGGTGATGCTGCGCTGAGTAAGTTTGAAGTGATAATTGATGACCCTCAATTAGTTAGCCAAAAGCTTAAATCAGCCATGAACGGGGTTCGCGAATACCGTAAAAGCCAAGGCGATGCCTATTACTTTAACTGGACCTTGAAAATAGAAAATGATTTTCAGCAGCCTTTTTACCCTACCCATGAAGCCATGGCATCACTTGATTTACACCTTGAACAACCCAAACAACAGCTCGCCGCTAATTTACGCCGTGCGTTTTCGGGAATTGTTGCAGGTAACGTAAAAGAAGAAGGCTTAAATGCCATTAAAGAGCATGGCCCCTATGTGCTAAGTGGTGAGCCTGATTTGATGAAAGCAATGGACAAGCTTTTACAAGCATTCGTAGAGCAAGGTAGAATGAAACTTCCCGGAAGTAAGTATATTCCTTGTTATACAATAAAAGCGTGAGTTTATAATTGAATCCCCATTTACTCCTTATTGATGCGCTTAATTTAATTAGGCGCATTTATGCTGTTGATGCAAACCAAAGCCATCACAGCGAAGAGCACATGTTAAAAGCCTGCTGTGCACGGGTTGCACATGCATGCAAAAAACTTTTAACCACCACCAATGCAACCCATGCAATTGCGGTTTTTGATGGTGACAAAAGCTGGCGTTACCACTTTTATAAAGACTACAAACATTCGCGTGCACCTATGCCAGAGACCTTAAAAAACGCGCTACCCCATTTTAAAGCAGCCATTGAAGAAACCGGTATTGTGGTATTTGAACCGACTAACGATGAAGCCGACGATATTATTGCGACTTTAGCGCATAAAGCGGCTAATAATCAGATAAATAATACCATTGTCTCTACTGATAAAGGCTTTTTACCTCATTTAAATGAGCATATTGAAGTATACGATTACTTTAAAAAGCAACACCTGAATGAACAACACATTCAAGAGCGCTTCGCCGTTGAGCAGCATAAACTCATCGACTTTTGGGCACTCGCAGGCGATAAAACCAATGACATTCCTGGTGTTAAAGGCATTGGTGTTAAATCGGCGCAGCAATTGGTTAATCAATACAGCTCTATTGAAGAAGCGCTAAATGATGAATCGTTAAATACGCGGCTACAAAAAAAGCTTAATGAGGATATGGATATGTTTGTTATTTCTAAGCAACTGGTGAGTTTGCGTACAGATATCCATTTAGGCTTTAGTTTAAAGCAGTTAAGGCTTAATTAGTCGCAAGTTAATAGCACTGTACACTAGCAATACGTATACTAGCGATAGTTATTTTGGTCTGGGTAGGCAATGTTTAAAAAGTTTTTTAGGTATTTAATATTAGGATTAGGCTTATATGCACTAGTAGCCACGTCGGTTATTATGTTTTATAAAGACGATCCACAAGCTATGATTTGGCAAGACAGAGAAGCATTTAATAAACGCTATATAGAAAAATTGCGCTTAGAAGATACCTTTACGCTAAATGATGTGCTTGAATATTTAGGTAGCCCAGATTTAACCTATGCTAAACGTGATGGCGAGCAAGTGTGGCAAGTGATTTTTTATCGTACCCAGCACAAAACCTCAGACGGCATCACCACCATGGATGAATGTACTGGGTTATTATTTAAAAATGGCCAACTAATAATGTGGGGCCCAAGTGCTTATGAAAAATACCTTGAGCATAATGATGGGAAGATTTAATGGAAGCTCCACTGTCGGGTAAACTAAAAAAGCTATTCGAAAGCACGCAACTGCTTTTAAGCTCCCATAACAATAAAAGTCAGTGGCATACCTTCTACCCTCTTGTGTGTAAGCTTTCAGAGCAATACGCAGCGATATACAAACAAAACCCAGCGGCCTTGCAAGCTCAGCTTAATCTGTATAAAACACATTATAGCTACGCAACCAATTTAGTCGTTAATCAGTGTGTATTAACCTGTGCTTTGTGTAGCAGTCAAAACTACGACAGTAATTTAACCGAGCTCTACATTAGCGCCTCGTTGGTGGAACACCTTTGTGTTGCCAAGCAATTAAATAAGTTAGCTCAACAGCAAACGTTTAACGAAACCGATACAAAAATGTGGCAATTACGCCATAAGCTCGCAGCCAAAGTAATATTAACGGCTAAACAACCCGCGCATCAAATTGCCCATATCTTAGCTAAACTAGGCAAATACAAACATGCATTATTAGATACACCTAAAATTATGCTTTATGACGGTGCCAGTGTATTGGTTGCTTTGGCAAATATATTAGCGCTAAATGTTACTTGTAATACAAAACAACAACACATAAATTTTTATAAAGCAGTCGCCGATTTATATATAAGAACCCCAAACTCATTTGCACAGGCGTTATTAAAAGCGCTAGTTGCCCACCTAGGGCAATATATACCTGGCAGCCAAGTCGTCTATGCTGACCAAGCCATGGTTTATTTAGCCACTGATAGGCTAGAACGACATATTATTGTTAATAACAATAATACTAAAATGGCATGGTATCGTATTAAAGCATCACTCATAGATGACTCTAAAGCATGGGAGTGCAACGATAATCGGTTGTTTTTAAAGGTATGGGACAGTGAACATGTTAATATTCCACACAGTGTACACTCTGCACAAACGCCTTTGTACCAATTAATAAAACAAATAAAAGCTCAACAAGAATACAATTTTAAGGCTTTAGATACCTTACTTACCCCCTACCCTGATGTTATAAAGTCAGTATGCATAGCGGTGCAGCACTACAATAAAGATCGATTACCGGCTAAAGACTTAAGACATAGCTTATCTATGGTGGGTTACGATAAAGCACCGGCTATTATTCAAGGGGTGCTGTTTAAGCAATTAGTAAATAGTATCGCTCATCCTTTACATGCCTTTTTATGCACCCGTATCAGCTGTTTAATTAATATTTTAGCGCTACTAGTAAAACATAATCCTCGCGTACAAAGTGAGCGCATTAGCTTAAGCTTATATGCCTATTTATATTATGTATTGATACATTACAGCCCAAATATTTCTAGAAAAATTACCATTGATCAAACACCGAATAAATCGCTCGATACACCGTTTAGTGCATTTTTTGGTGTAAACAAAATAGATGCTCCTCATTTAAATAACGAGCTTAACGAATTACTTAGTGGCGATCCGTGGGCATCGGCTTTATTAAATGCAGAGCAATTGCCTAAAAAGCAGCTTAATGATGCCGGTCAATTATGGGCGGCATTAAAGGTAGTGGCACAGCGTATACTTCAACCTAACCTGCCATTAACAGCATGGCAACAGCAAATATTGAATCAACAACTTAGTCGCCATGGTTGGCAAAGTGAAGTCGATTTTAATCAATCGCTGCTGCGCTTAGGGCTGCACAATAGTATTTAGCTGACTTATTATCACTATAACTTAAAGTTATACCCTGTATTGATACTATAAACTGGCAAAATGTCTAATAAATTGGTATAAATGCCGGCTTAAATTTAGCACCCCTGTCATATAAGTAGTCTAAACTCTGTAAGTGTTTATTATTTATGTGTGTATCCAAATCTTTAAAGGAAAAGTTCATGGCCAAACAAACCATAACAGTGATCAAAGGCGACGGCATCGGCCCAAGCATTATCGACTCAGCACTTGAAATACTAAAAGCCGCAGGATGCGATTTTGATTATGAATTTGTTGACGCTGGCCTTGCTGCGCTTGAAAAAACGGGCGAATTGCTTCCACAAGAAACAATTGACACAATTGCTAAAAATAAAATCACCTTAAAAGGGCCATTAACCACGCCAGTAGGCGAAGGTTTTACATCTATCAACGTAACGCTTCGTAAGCAATTTGGTTTGTATGCCAATGTACGTCCGGTTAAATCGTTTGCCGGTACTAAAGCACGTTACGACGATATTGATATCATCACTATTCGTGAAAACACGCAAGGTATGTATTCAGGTGCAGGCCAAGTAGTATCTGAAGATGGCACCGAAGCTGAAGCAAAATCTGTGATCACTCGCGAAGGCGCAGAAAAAATTGTGACATTCGCATACGAACTGGCTGTACGTGAGGGCCGTAAAAAAGTAACGGCTGTACACAAAGCAAACATTTTAAAATCAACGTCTGGTTTATTCTTAAAAGTAGCGCGTGAAGTGGCTGAGCGTTACCCAGAAATTGAATCAACTGAAATGATTGTTGATGCAACATGTATGAAACTTGTAATGACTCCTGAAGAGTTTGACGTTATCGTTACAACGAACTTATTTGGCGATATTTTATCTGACTTATGTGCAGGCTTAGTTGGCGGTTTAGGCATGGCCCCTGGTGCAAACATTGGTGAAGATGCTGCTATTTTTGAAGCTGTTCACGGTAGCGCACCGGATATTGCCGGTAAAAACCTTGCAAACCCTACGTCAGTGATTTTAGCGTCTATTCAAATGCTAGAGCATTTAAACATGGGCGATACAGCTGAACGCATTCGTAGCGCAGTGGCTGATGTAATTAAATCAGGCGACCGTACTACCCGCGATTTAGGCGGCAGTCACGGTACAACTGATTTCACACAATCAGTAATTGATCGTCTGTAATTAATATTGTTAAATTAAAAAGCCAGCATTTGCTGGCTTTTTTTATGTCAGATAAGCACTGCATCGAACGTTTTTTCCCATCATCACCAGCCCTTACACAAAAGCATAAACTGCATAATTTCTGCTTATAAAGTGAAAATAACTCATACAAAATAGAGTTTAAGATTAAAAAACATTTAAAAATGAATTTTTAATCCAAAAAACAGCTTAATGGGTTGACATGTGTGCACAAAAGCCTTAAAAATAACCACATACAAAAATTGTCATTTAAACAATATTTTATTTTAAAGAGCAAAAACACCATGAACACACAATTTCGTCTATTAGTCTTACTCGTACTGGTCTTAGTGATAAGCCCAGCGGGGATGTATTAAAAGGTGAAAAATGCTTTTTAAAACCCTCGCACTACGCGGGGGTTTTTTTTTGCATGTAATCAACAGAGGAATGAGGATGAGTAAACAAGAATATAATGGCTCTGAATTAGTTGTTAAGTCATTAAAAGAGCTTAAGGTTAAGTATATATTTGGTTACCCCGGTGGCTCAGTATTAGATTTATACGATGCACTATTTCAGCAGGACGATATTGAACACATTTTAGTACGCCATGAACAAGCGGCCACACACATGGCTGATGGCTACGCAAGAGCAACCGGTGAAGTAGGTGTTGTACTTGCTACATCCGGACCTGGTGCAACAAACTGTGTAACAGGCATAGCAACTGCGTATATGGATTCAATTCCTATGGTGATATTATCAGGTCAAGTGCCAACAAATCTTATTGGCGATGACGCGTTTCAAGAAACCGATATTGTTGGTTGCTCTCGCCCTATTGTAAAACATAGCTTTAATTGTAGAAGTGCTAGTGAAATACCTAATATACTTGCCAAAGCCTTTTATATTGCCAGCACTGGCCGCCCCGGCCCGGTGGTAGTAGAACTTCCTAAAGACATGCTTAATCCAGAACTAACTTTTGCTTACAACTTCCCGACAGCAACCGAACTTAGAACCTACAACCCTAATACCAAGGGTCACTCTAAACAAATTCGTAAGGCCGTTACTGCGATTTTAGAAGCGAAGAAACTGGTTATCTACTCGGGTGGCGGTATTGTGCTTTCAAACACCTCAGAGCAACTAACTCATTTAGTCGAGTCACTTAACGCCCCTATTACCAACACGCTTATGGGACTAGGTGGTATATCGGGCATTCACCCTAACTTTATTGGTATGTTAGGTATGCACGGTACATTAGAAGCAAATAAAGCCATGGCCAATGCCGATGTTATTTTAGCGCTTGGTGCACGATTCGATGATCGGGTTACTAATAACGTTCAAAAATTCTGCCCTAATGCCACTATCGTGCATGTTGATGTTGATCCAACCTCTATTTCTAAAACCATTAAATCACATATTCCTGTTGTTGGCTGTTTGGCAACGGTACTTGAGCAATTACAAACTGCCATAGATAACAGTCCAATTAAAATTGATCGCAGTGCACAAGAAGATTGGTGGCGACAAGTGATCAGCTGGCGTGAACAAAAATGCCTTAGTTACAATAGCGATGGTGACAAAATAAAACCTCAGGCAGTTATAGAGGCAATATATGAAGCGACCAACGGAGATGCTTATGTCAGCTCTGATGTTGGGCAACACCAAATGTTTGCCGCGCAGTATTACCCATTTAAACACCCTCGACAGTGGATCAATTCCGGTGGTCTAGGCACTATGGGCTTTGGTTTACCTGCAGCAATGGGCGTTAAACTGGCTTTTCCTGAAAAAGAGTCTTTATGTGTAACTGGCGACGGCTCAATACAAATGAACATTCAAGAGCTATCAACCTGTTTACAGTATAACTTAGCAGTAAAGGTGATCTCCTTAAATAACCGCTCACTGGGGATGGTAAGACAATGGCAAGACATGATTTATGGCGGCAGACACTCTTCATCGTATATGGAATCTTTGCCTGATTTTGTAAAGCTTGTTGAAAGCTATGGCCATGTGGGTATCAGAGTAAACACCCTTGATGAGTTACAACCAGCGATAGACAAAGCCATGTCGATAACCGATAGATTGGTATTTTTAGATATTTTAGTAGACGAAAAAGAACATGTTTATCCGATGCAAATTAAGCACGGTGGCATAGATGAGATGTGGTTAAGAAAAGGAGTGAAGGCATAATGCGTCGTATATTATCTATATTATTAGAAAATGAACCCGGTGCGTTATCACGTATAGTGGGACTATTTTCTCAGCGAGCCTACAATATTGATAGCTTAACAGTGGGTACCACAGACGATGAATCACTTTCTCGCATTACGGTAACCACTAAGGGCGATGACAGAATTGTTGAACAAATAACAAAGCAAGTGAACAAACTGGTCGATGTGCTTAAAGTGATTGATTTAACTGACATGAGCCACATAGAGCGTGAACTACTATTAGTAAAAGTATTTGCCAAAGACGAAGCGACTCGTGCGGCAGTAACCCGTGTTGTTGATGTATTTCAAGGGGCTATTTTAGATATGGGTCGCCAGAGTTATAGCCTACAACTGGTAAGCAGCACCGATAAAATAGAGTCGTTCTTAGATACCTTACGCCACGAAACCGACATCATAGAAGTAGTACGCTCAGGCGCGGTCGGCATTGGCCGAGGTGATAAAGCGCTTAAAGCTAAATAAGCTGAGCTAAGGTTAAATCGCGTAAATTAAATAACCAAAAATTTACGATAAAAAAAAAGGGCTTAATAGCCCTTTTATTATATTTTATAAGCCAAGAATTATAGGTTTACTTGGTCTTTAAGACCTTTACCTGGTTTAAAACTTGGGATAGTCGCTGCTGAAATTTGGATTTCTGCACCCGTTTGTGGGTTACGACCCGTGCGTGCAGCACGTTCTTTAACTGAAAAAGTACCAAAACCAACTAATGCAACAGAGTTGCCTTCTTTTAATGAAGAAGTTACAGCGCCTGTGAATGCATCAAGTGCACGTGTAGCGGCTGCTTTAGAGATTTCTGCGTCAGTAGAGATTTTTTCAACTAGTTGAGCTTTGTTCATTATTAGATTCCTATTCGTTATTATTTTGCCTTCGCAAATCCTATCTTTATGCATTTTCGAAGAGTTAGCAACAGCAAATTACGATTTTTATCTAAAATACTAAAAAATTAGTAAAAATAGTAAAATTCACTGTAAAATACAGCGAGTTGAGTTAACAAAAGCTTAATTTAGGCACACTATTAGTGCAGCTTTGCACCTTAATGACTCACTCTACCTTTTCTATTACTAAGGTCACTTCCCCAACCTCAACACCAAACTTAACAATAGACGTACGGTTTATCAAGCGTGTATTTGTTACTAGGTACATCCAATCGTCAAAATTAACTTCCAACGTGCTGCCATCGTAAGGGATCTCTACATTATAATTCCAATGAAACACACTGCCGTCACTTTCACCTGTGGCTATTCCTAAAACATCTGAGGCCGTTCCAGTTAAAGTGTTATCGTCGTTTAAGGTTATTTTCCAGATACGTTTTTGTGTTTCCCCATCATCGTAAACAAAATCTTCTTCAATAGTGCCCTTATTGCCATCCCACGTAGCGCTTAAATCCACAACAAGCTTACGAGTTAATTCACCTTTAAAGTCTTGTACAACGCCATAGGCTTTCAAATCGCCACTAAAGAAGGTCTTAAAATCGAAATTTGGTTCTGAACCTTTGTAATGTTCAACACTTGGGGCTGAACAACTGGCAATAAAAAAACTAACAGCCAATACCATGGCGACTTTAACGCGTTTTAGATTAATCATATTAAATCCCTAGTAGTTGATTTCTAATTGATGGTTCCGACGTATTTTCACTTAACCAAATAGCTAAAAAATCTTCAGCAAACGTGGCATCATCAATACGGCCTATTTGGTTATCGTTATGAAAAAAAGTGCTGTGTCCTTGCTGATCAGTTAATAAAGTTAACGATTCACCTTTTTTAATATTTGGCCATATCGAGAGTAATTTATCTGCATAGCGAGCTGAAAGTTGAGGTTTGCCTAAATGTTGCCACTGTTCATTAGTCGCTTTTACAATGTCTTTAGCGTCAAAATCGCGCAAGTAGGTTAATGTAAATTTAACAGGCGTTTGCTTGGCAGTATAAGTACCAGAGGGTGTGTAAAGCGTTGCATCATAAACATCCCAAAACAGATATTCCATGCGGGCTTCGCCAACCTTGTTAAACTGAGTATCAGCATTAGCTACAGGGCTAAATAAAGCATAAACAATAAGTAAATTTAAAAACGTTTTCATCGTTACCTCCAAGCAGTATCATTTTATTGCTTAACAAACGCGCCTATTTTACCGTTTATAAATAAAATAAGGGTAAATGTTGCAGCCCATAAAGCACCGTAAAGTGGCCAAAACTGCCACAGTGGCATCCCTAATTCTAGTACATCAAATCGCGAACCAGCCCAATAACTGCCTGGCGCGAATAACAAACACACACAAAATGCTTGCCACGGTTTAAGCTTAGTTAGAAACGACATTGAGGTGTTAATACACAGCACTAATGCGATCCATAAAAACACCAGCCATAATGGAAACGGATCAACTTTAAACTCAAATAGCCCTAACTGAACCGCAATAAACTCACACAATAGAGCCAATGGCAGGGCTTTAAAAACCAGTAAAGCATCTTGTTTTTTTTGTGCTGATAAGTAAAACATCAACGCTATGACTACAGCAGAAAAAACTAATGAGCCCTGTTCAAGTAGCAGGCACATAAACCACACTACCTGAAACAGCACAAAGTTAATAAGCGAGTGCAATCTCATCATTACTACTCGTAAAGCGGGGTTTGCGTGCCATTAAATGCACAGTACTGGTGGCTCGAGTTCTGAATGCCCCCTCACAATAGGCAAGGTAAAATAGCCATAAGCGATAGAAACGATCATCAAACTTATTACTATCAAGCTTTGGCCAGCTGGCAATAAAACGCTCACGCCAATCGGCAAGAGTGCGGGCATAGTGAGCACCAATATCATTGATGGTGTGGATATTCATATCGGTGTTATTTTTAATTTGTTCACTCATTTCATTAAGCGAAGGCAAACAACCACCAGGGAAAATATACTGTTGTATGAAGTCTGAATTTTTTAAATAGTGTTGATAACGCTGATCGCTAATCGTAATTGCTTGAATAAGCATGGCACCGTCATCTTTTAATAACTCACCACACTTGGTAAAGAAGCTAGGTAAGTAGTCATGACCTACTGCCTCAATCATCTCTATTGAGACCAGCTTATCGTATTTTCCAGTCAATAAACGGTAGTCTTGTTTGAGCAAAGTGATTTTGCTTTCGAGTCCAAGCTGTTTAACTTTATCAGCAACATAGTCGTGTTGTTCATCAGAAATAGTGGTCGTGGTTACATGACAGTCATAATGAGTTGCGGCATAAATGGCAAATGCCCCCCACCCTGTACCAATTTCAATAACTGTGTCACCTTGCTGTAACTCAACTTGTTCACAAATACGTTGTAGCTTGTATTGCTGCGCTTGTTCAAGAGTGGCGTCTTTGCTTGGGTAGACCGCGCTCGAATATAGCATTTCTTTACTTAAAAAAGACTCATATAAGTCGTTGCCTAAGTCATAGTGGGCGACAATATTCTTTTTTGAACCTGCATGAGAGTTTTTGTTTTTTATGTGGTTTATACGGTGGGCAATATTACTAAAAAACGCAAATTTCTTTTCAAACGCATCTAACTGATCTTGGTTAATCGCAAAGATTTCGATTAAGCGGGTCAAATTGTCACAATGCCATTGCCCTAAAATGTATGACTCACCTGCACCCACACTACCTGAAAGTGCGAACGCTTTATACATGGCGTTATCGTTAACAGTTACCGTTACTTTTAGCTCTGAAGACGCATCCCCAAATACAGACTGCTGGTTATTCTCAACCAGTACTATTTGGCCCGTTTCAATTGACGAGAACGCTTTAAACACTAACTTTTTATACAAGTTAGTAAACCAACTAGTGCGTTCCTGAACGCGTAAGCTCGATACCTTTTCCATATACTTACCTATATTATTGTTATTACTTGTTAAACAACATAAATTAAAATTTTAAAGTTTGCCTGAATGACCTAAAAATGGGACTTTTTTAACAAACAATTTAAATGCCTGATAGTAAATACCTCTGAAAATAGACCAAGTCATCGCAGGAAAACGCTTTAACAGCTTGCTCATTTGAACATTGCACAATGGTTGACGCTGTAACCTTAATGAAGCATCAAAAAGCAGTTCTTCATCGCGCTTATTTTCTATACGAATCAGTATATTGTCTTTCTTTTGACGTACTGTCCAATGATAGTTCATATCTAAATTCATAAAAGGTGATACGGAAAATACTTTCTTAAAGTTCACTTTTTTTTGTAGGGGAACCAAGTAGTAATGTCGCTCATTCCATGGAGTATTACTCACCTCAGCCACCATGTAGCTAAATTCATTATCTTGATGACCAAAAAAATAAAAGTTTACAGGGCTGAAATAAATGCCCAAACAGCGTAATTGCCCTAGCAGGTATACATGGCTAAATTTTTCATCTACGCCCAGCTGGGCTAGCTGCGCATGGGCACGCTCTATAATGGGCTGATGTTGACTATCGAGTAACCCCTTTAAATAATCAGATTGCTCAAACTTTAATGCTTTAAATCCTGAAGTACCGAGCTGTTTGTGGACGCCATTAAGCGCGTGAGTATTATTTAAATCAACCCACATCATATAAAGTGGGTAATTAAACGCATGGTGTTTTACAGCAAAACGGCGATGCTTTACATCGCCTAAATACACTGCATTAGTCAAACTCTACTCCAAGTTGTTTTGAAACATCAACGGCACTACGTACGCCATCTTCATGAAAGCCGTTATACCAATAGGCACCACAAAAATAGGTATTGTTTTGACCATCAACCGTACTCTTCAGTTGCTGAGCAGCAATTGATTGTTGATTAAACACGGGGTGGTGATAGGTAAATTCACGTAAAATCTTACTTTGGTTGATCCCTTCTAAGTGATTTAAAGTGACACAAAATTGGGTATCAGAGTCTATCCCTTGCAGTATGTTCATTTGATAGGTAACCACAGCGGCTTTGTCGGTATTATTATTTAGTAAATAATTCCAACTCGCCCACGCAGCTTTCCTATCTGGTAATAATGATACATCTGTATGTAAAACCACCGAATTCTCTGTGTATGGGATAGCACCCAACACTTTGCTTTCTTGCTCGCAAGCATCACCAAGTAACGCTAACGCTTGATCTGAATGACACGCGAAAATAACTTTATCAAACACAGCTTGCTCACCATCAGCAAAAGTAATTGTTGCACCCTGCTCATCTCTGGTTACCGATTTTATGTGAGTGTTTAGTTGTATTTTATCGGCAAAGCCGGCGATCAGAGGTTTGATGTATTCACGAGAACCACCCGGAATAACATACCATTGTGGACGATTAGTAATATCTAATAAACCGTGATTAAAAAAGAATTTTACAAAAAATTCCACGCCCACGTTTTCCATCTCTTTAATACTAGTAGACCAAATAGCTGCACCCATTGGCAAAATGTAGTGGTATTTAAAGAAGTCATTAAAGCGATGCTGTTTTAGCAACTCACCGAGTGATTGCTCAGTGTATTGGCCTTTTTCATACAAAGCCTTACACAGTTTGTTAAAACGCACAATATCGTATAACAAACGCCAAAACTTAGGTCTAACTATGTTTCTACGCTGAGCAAACAAACTTGTAAATGTATGCCCATTGTACTCAAAGCCCGTAGCTTCGTTGTGAACGCTAAAGCTCATTTGTGTTGGTTTACGTTTTACACCGATGCGCTCAAGCAGCTTTTCAAAGTAAGGATATGTTCTATCGTTAAATACAATAAAACCGGTATCAACCGCATAGTTGATACCACTGTGATTTACATCTACCGTGGCAGTGTGGCCACCAATATAATCATTCTTTTCAAATAGAGTGACATCATAATGCTTGTGCAATAGGTGTCCGCAGGTTAAACCTGATACGCCAGTCCCAATTATTGCTATTTTTTTCAACGGGTTAATCCTTTTGCAATTTTAAGCCAAAGCGAAAGTGGCAATATTCGCAATGCTTTTAATATAAGTGTGAAACGATACGGAAAATGAACTTCTTTACGACGCTTTTTAACGCCTTTTATAATGTAATCAGCCGCTTTTTCAGCGCTAACAGCCATAGGCATAGGAAAATCATTTTTATCAGTAAGCGGGGTTTTTACAAAACCAGGATGGACTAGTGTTACATCAACATCATTTAAATCCACTGCCAAGGTTTTAGCTAAATAACTCACGCCCGCCTTTGATGCGCCATAAGCTTCTGACCGAGGTAAAGGTAAGTAAGTAACACTCGAACTAACCATCACTAACTGGCCGCCTGATGTTATTTTAGGTAGTAGTGCTTCTAAGCAATAACCCATAGAGAGTAAGTTAACATTGATAACACGCTCAAAAAGGGCACTATCAAAATTACGAGCATCATCAACATACTCGCAATTACCAGCGTTAAGAATAACACGGTCAAATTGTGGGTAACCTAGGGTCGCAGCTTTAATATCTTGCAAGTTAGTTGCATCAAATTGGCAGGTTTCTATGTTGTTATGTTTTGCAAGTTCAGCGAGCTTTTGCGTATTTCGTCCACACGCAATGACTGTGTCGCCCTGCTCAGCATACTTTATTGCAAGTTGTTCACCTATACCTGATGTTGCACCTGTAATAAGCGTAATCATAATTAACCAGCCCTTTTATCAATAAAATTAATAATGTTGCCCAGTAATGGAATATGCTTATACAAAAGCTCTCCAGCGTTAAAGTAATCTCGGTGATTAATAATTTTTTCACCTTCGAAAACGAGTTTACTGTGCCCTTGCACTGAAATTGTATTACCTGCATTAAGTTTTGGGTGAGAATAATGCATTGTCCAGTATACAAATGCATTATTATCGTTGGTAAATGAATCGGTTATGTCAAATCGACAATGCTTAACATTACTATATAAACCACAAAAATAACGTCTTAAATCTTCAAGGCCATTAATCTCATGCAGCGGATCTATAAAGTGAATGTTTTGAGCGTAAATTTCAGTTAATAAGTCTAGGTTATCTTTATCAAGCTTTTGGTATATTTCTACAAATTTATCGACTGATAATTGGTTATCCATATCACACCTTAAATGCAGCTAAAGCCCTCGCTCGTGCCGCTTTATGATCAACAATTGCCGGCCAGTAACAGTGTTCATTTTGCCCCGTTGCTGCTAAGTAAGTATGTGGGAAATGAATGTGTTTATCTGGCACTTTTTCTAATTCAGGCAGATATTTACGAATAAAATCACCACTTGGATCAAAGCGTTCACTTTGGGTGATAGGATTGAATACTCTAAAGTAAGGTTGAGCGTCACATCCGGTACTTGCAGCCCATTGCCAGCCGCCATTGTTTGAGGCTAAATCGCCATCAATAAGATGCTGCATAAAAAACTGCTCGCCTTTACGCCAATCAATCAGTAGATGTTTAGTTAAAAAACTTGCAACCACCATTCTCAAACGATTATGCATCCAGCCTGTTTGCAAAAGCTGTTGCATAGCTGCATCAACAAGCGGATAACCCGTGCGACCTTCGCACCATTGCTTAAAATCAGCTTCACTGTCACGCCAACGCATACTATCGTACTTTTCGTTAAAGTTAGCACCGCGTGATAATTTAGGAAATTCGGCAATTAAATGTTTATAGAATTCCCGCCAAATGAGTTCGTTAACCCAGGTAAACGTTTTACTTTTAGAAGTAGTGAGTATATCGGGATAATGTTGTTGTATATTAACCATTAATTGCTTACTACTAACAACACCTAGGGCTAAGTAGGGGCTTAAACCCGAGGTTCCTTTTACGCTTGGTATGTCACGTACATCATCATAACTTGCTAATTTATCGTGAATAAAATTATCAACTACGGTTGATAAGGTCTCATCGTCGACAGGCCATTTTTTTGAGCTTTCATCACCACTTAGTAACTCACATGGTTCGATTTCTATCGGCTCTTCAGATAACGGCCACTGCAATAAACTAAAATGTGTATCTTGATACTGCTTTAACCACGCGCGTTTGAACGGTGTAAATACTTTATACATTTCATTATTTTGAGTACGCACACTGCCTACGGGAGCAATTATTTCACCCTCGTATAAAGTAAACGTTATTTGCTGTTGATCGCACTGTTCTCGAATCGCTTTGTCCCTATTAAACTCATTAAGCTCGTACTCAGTATTGGCTATGATATGTTTAATCTCATGCTGCTGACAAAAATCGAGAAGTTTAGTTTGGCAATCGGCAAAAAGAGGAGCGTTTATTACATGTAAATTAACGCCGTATTTGGCAAGTTTTTCGCGAATATAACTCACTCTGCGTTTTAATAAGTCAATTTGAATGGCTGCGGTATTATGCTCTGCCCATTGTTTTTCGCACACAAAAAAAATGGCGTGTTTAGCACCATCATTTAACGCTTCAATAAGCGCTTCGTTAGAAAAAAGGCGCAAATCGCGCCTAAACCAAAATAGTGTTTTCATTACAAACCGTAACGTAACTTAAGTTCATTAGGATAAGGGTTAAAGTAAATTTGCTTGCTTAAATACTCATTTGGATGAACCTTTAAATGGTGTTTAAGCAAAGTCAGTGGTACATAAAGCGGCACTAAACCCTGGCGATATTCTTCAATCGCTTCACGCATTTCTTCTTTTTCGATTTTTGATAAATCTTTTTTGAAGTATCCTTGTAAATGCATTAGCGTATTTGAATTATTTTTTCTTGAAGCAGGTCGTTTAAGCGCTGTCATTAAACCCAGAATGTACTCATCGGCGAGTGCAATTACGTCATCACCTACAAACGTACCAAGTAAGTGGCCTAAATCACGGTAAGCCTGATAGTTATGAGCCATTAACAAGTATTTGTATTGAGCATGAAACTGAGTAAGGCGATGAACTGTAACAGGCTCTTTAACGAGTTGCTGCCAGTTATGCAACGTATAAACACGCATTACAAAGTTCTCGCGTAAATGAACATCATTTAAGCGGCCATTTTCTTCACAAGGTAATAAAGGATTATGCTTCATAATCTGTTCAGCAAAAAAACCAATTCCCTCAGACGTGTTACCCGTTCCTGCCTCATTGTATATTTTGACACGTTCCATGCCACAGCTTGGACTCTTTGCACAAAAAACGAACCCGCTAAGATGGCCTGCTTGTTCTGTGGCTATTTTTTTACCATATTCTGTCAGTTGAGGGCCAACATCACCGGTTCCATCTGGTCGACACACTTTAATAGTATCAGCAGTTCTTACTTGACGAATTGTCGGGCGAGGTATGGGTAAACCTACAGCAACCTCAGGACAATACATTTTATATTCAACATGCTTGGCCAGCTCTTCCATACAAAAATTGGATTTTTTATGACCACTGTCAAATCTAACCTTTTCGCCTGCTAAGCAGGCACTAATGCCTATTTTTATTGTATCTGTTTGCATATATTCTCTTAATAGATCAAGCCACCAATTGGATTAAGTAACTTGCTAAGTCCTTTATTGAAATGTAGCGCACTACTAACAACAGTAAAGCACAAACATCCCTCTTTTGTTAGGGGAGTATGTTGGTGACGGCCATCTTGCCAAATAAAATCACCAGGAACATAACTACCCTCTTCATCTGTAAATTCACCATCAAGAAGTAGGGTAACCTCAAATCCAGTATGCGTATGCTCTGGAATTTCTCCACCAGCATCTATATGTAACAAACTTGAACGTAAATGACCATCATCAAGCGCTATACGAGAACGCGCAAGCTTACCCACTTGAGTAAATTTGCCATGCGAAATCCGTGTAAGAGCCCTAGGTAACCTGTAGTTATGTTCGTTGACGCTAATACTAACCGGTTCAACAGAATATACTTCATCAATCGAGTCATCGGCAGTGATCATATCAAGTAAACTTGATTCAATTATATCGTCTGTTTGTTCAACAGTTGTCACATCCATATTGTCACTAAAAACTGCATGCGCATTACTTGCCTCAAGTTTTTCAACTTTTGCTTGGCACACAGGGCACATATCAACATGTATTGATACGGCAAGGCTAAGTGATGCTGGAAGTGTTGCTGCACAGTATTGTGTCAGTAGTGTTTCACTCGGGTGATGTTTAATCATGCTGATCTCCCATTTCATTACGTAATTTCTGCAAGGCTAAACGTAATCGTGATTTTACCGTGCCTACTGGAATGTTTAATTGTTGAGCAAGCTGCTCTTGCGACATATCTTGAAAATAAACACCGCGTACCACTTCTCTTTGCGCTTGTGGCAATTTATCTAGGTAACGCTTTATTTGTTGATCTTCAAGGTGGTCACTATACTCGTGATTTGTATCTTCAGATTCGTTCAATAACGGCCAGATATCTTCGCTTATGTTTTCTTCTTTGTTACTTTTCATTTTACGAAGCATATCAAAAGAAGCATTACGCATTACTGTGTAAACCCATGTAGTAGCCGCACCCTTGTCGCTATTATACAGGTGGGCTTTACGCCACACTGACGTAAGTGTTTCTTGCACTAATTCCATTGCTTGGGCTTCAACACCAAACTGCTTTATGCCAAAGCGTTTGATTTTTGGTGCGAAATACTCAAACAAGTACGCGAATGATTTTTTATCTCGAGATTGAGCAACATTAACTAATGCTTCCCTGAGTTCCGTACTTGGCGTTTCTGGCATGGCAGCGTACTTACCTGTGTTAGGTTCACAACGTAGTGATTGTTGTTGACTTACCATAGTAAAATGTCCCGTTATTGCTTTAGTAGATACCATTACGAGCAAAGATTATAAGCGGATCATAATTATTTTAGGCAAATTCGTTATTAATCACAGTATGGAGGAAACTGAGCAAGTTATCAAAGTTAGTCTCAAATGCAAGTTGTTGTTTTTTCTCTATAGAAATGGGGAGTAATTCAAGCCATCGTGCAGCAATCCACGTGAGCTGATTAAACTTGGTAGTTTTGTACAGCGATTGCAAATCGGGGTTATTTGCAAAGACTTCTTCCAGTGCCACTTGTAAAAGGTGGTGCTGACCAATTTCGTGGTTATCTTTGTTATACCAATACGGTGTGTTGCAAGCGGATACATCACCGTGGCGAAGTTCCTGCTTATCTTGATACACGTTATCTATTTGTACACTTTTCGATGCAAAAACATCAATCAACAGCATACCGCTTTCGTCTTGATCAAAGTCAATCACATCCATTAAGCAACCTTGGGCACTTATGTTCAAAGGGGTGTCATGCTCAAACGTACATAAAACAAAACCGCTACTGGTTTTTAATGCGTTTTTTACCATCGTTAAATAACGAGGCTCAAATATGCGTAATCGCGTATAGCCTTCAGGTAGTATAAATATAGGTAATGGGAAAATCGCACGTTTCATAAAGTCTACTTCTTTCAAACACTCTGCCTTTATTTACGTGCGCTTTATTCAAGTCGATCAGCTTTAGTTACATCGATTGCTTTACAGGGTAAATGCATCTACTAATTTAACCTCGTTCCCACATTTTTTATCATGTAAACCAAGTAATAAACACTTAGTATACTTGCCACAGGCGCCAACATAATGGCTAATAGTTCGAACTCACTGTTCATTACTTTATTCCCTTTTTTTACTGCTTTGGTTGTGCTTTTACTACACGTTGTTTTTCATCCATGTTGTTATTATTAACTACAGGATTAGTTTCAAGTAAGCCATCAAGGATGAGCTGCGCATCAAAAGAAACGGCTTCCTTAACGGACTTTTCAAGCTCATTGCTTGCTTGTGATACATAAGTAGACACTGTTTTAGTTAGCATATCTGTAATATTTAAATCGACTTCTGTCGCGTTAACCTGAGTTGAGCCAAATACAAGTAAGCTAGCGATTGTCATGTTGATTGAAGTTTTCATAATGGTATTCCTTGTTTGTTTATTGGTTAGTACACTTAGTTACTATCAAGGGCTATGCCATAAAGAAAAAAATAGTTAAGTTATTGTTTTTAAATTAAATAAAATAATAAAAATGAAAAGCTTAAAATCTAAATTAGTAAATTTGACCAACAATTTAAAAAATAAAACCAAATAATAGTGTGTTTGTTAATGCTCAGTAAATTAAGGGGAGTTATTTCTCAATTGAAAATTCTAGCGTACACGCGTACACTGAAAATAATCTAGTTAAGTGGTAGGATCTGTTATGTCTGTTGAAGCCCCCTATTCTAAAAAAGAAGAGCTGTTAAATGTTATTAGTCATGCTTTAGGTATTGTATTTGCTGCTTTTGTTTTTTGGGATTTAGTTAAACAAACTAACAGTGTTAAAAGTTATGCAAGTACTTTGATATATGGCAGTAGCTTATTTATTTTATTTTTATCTTCAACGCTTTATCACGCCAGTGTGCGCCCTAGGTTGAGAGCGTTTTACAAAAAATGTGATCATTGCGCCATCTATTTATTGATTGCAGGCACCTACACGCCCTTTTTGTTGCTGTCGTTATCTGGGCTCTGGTCTTGGGCTACCTTAGTCTTTATCTGGGCGGTAGCGTTTGCAGGCATCGCTTATAAACTACTGGTTAAAAATGGCAATAAAAAGGTGTCGCTGGCTACCTATTTATTAATGGGGTGGTTTGCATTGGCCATTGTATATCCACTTTATTTACACGTGCCTATCAATGCACTTTACTGGCTATTAGCTGGCGGCGTATTTTATAGTGTAGGTACTGTGTTTTACAGCGCTAAAAGTACTCAATATAGCCATGCTATTTGGCACCTCTTTGTTATTGGTGGATGCGTCAGCCATTACATTGCCATTACCCGCTATGTGTATTAAGCAACAATACACATAGTCTTTTTAAATATCCCCTCATTACCTGCGTTTTTAACTAATACCCTGCAAATGTACTTATTAATAACAAAGTATAACAAAATCTATCTCATGATCTAAAACCTGTTTGCTATACTGTTTCTAGGAACTTAAAACGCCATTGATTTAAATGGACGCGACTCATACCAAATCGCTTAATTAAGTATTATTGCGGGTTGGTATCAAACAACGCTAGGTGTTATTAATATTGTCATTATCTAAAACACGCCCACAAATATTAAGCTTGTTTATCTATGCAAGACTGGTGTTGATCACTTTTTTAATGTCAACGCTTGCCGCTGTGTATTCAATTTACTTACTTGATCAATATATTTATCAGCAGAAGCAAATCTCTATTAGAGAGGTTTCAGGTAGTTACGTAAACCACATTAGAAATAACCTAAATCAAGCGCTTTCTGCCGCCTACCCAATTGCGGCCTTAATTCGTACTCAAAATGGTAAAACAGAAGGCTTTGAAGAGCTTGCATCTGAAATGTTAGCGCTCTACCCTGGCCTTGCAGCTTTACAGCTTCACAAAAACGGTATCCTTACACACGTAGTGCCACTCAAAGGCAATGAAAGCGCCATAGGAAATAATGTATTAGAAAATCCACTGCGAACTCAAGAGGCCTTTTTGGCCAAAAAAACCGGGAAATTAACCCTTGCAGGGCCGTTTGAGTTATTTCAAGGAGGAATGGGGGCTGCTGCTAGGTTACCTGTCTATCTTGACACTCAAGACGGTAATAAGTTTTGGGGGTTTGCTACTGCGCTTATACGCTTTCCTGATATTCTCCAAAGCGTTAACTTAGCACAACTGCCACAGGCAGGTATTGGCTATGAGCTTTCAAAAGTCATGCCCGATACAAATGATGTGCAAATTATTGTTAGCTCAAAAAACCAAAAAATAAAAAATACTGTCGACTTTAATATACAAGTACCAAATGGGGTTTGGGTATTTAAAACTTATCCTAGCAATGGCTGGAAAGATAGTAGCATGCTGTTATTTGGTGTTGCCATTGCAACCCTGTTCATCTTTTTAACCACAGTCACTGCTTATTTAGTGACTCGCTTAAGAGCCAGTCACCTAAAACTAGAAAAAAAAGTAACGCAACGTACTCATGCACTACAAAATAATATTAAAGCACTTACCGATACCGAAAGACGGCTTCTTCTGAGTCAAAAAGTAGGTGGGATTGCGACTTGGGAATGGGATATAAAAACCAATATAATCCGTTTTTCTGAACATGGTATTAGATTAATAAACGGCAATGTTAAACAACTAGAAATGACTAAAAATGAATACCTGGCCATTATTTACCCTGATGATCGTGCCGATATCATAAAAAATATAGAACAGTGCATTGACGATGCAAAAGAATATAATGTTGATCATCGTATTGTTAATAAACGTGGCAAAATTCGTTGGTTTAATACCAAAGGAACACTCGTAAGAGATAATCAAGGTAGTGCAGTCACTATGTTGGGTGTATCAATCGATATTACTGAGAGAAAGTTAATTGAAGAAAAGCTGCACTTATCCTCACGCGTATTTAGAGATACCCATGAAGGCATTATCATTACCGATGTAAATCGTCATATTGTTGATGTTAACCCTGCTTTTTGTCGGATAACTGGTTATAGCCATGAAGAGGTCATTGGTCGCACCCCTGCATTTTTAAACTCAGGTAAACAATCAGACTCTTTCTATAAAGATATGTGGCTACAATTAAATAAGTTTGGCCATTGGCAAGGGGAGATTTGGAATTGCAAAAAAAATGGCGAATTATATGCAGAGCTACTCACTATTTCTGTGTTAACAGATGATAACGACGTTACCTTTTATTTAGGGATATTTACCGATATAACCCAAGCTAAACGCCAACAAGAGCAACTTAGCCGGATTGCTCATTATGATTTATTAACTAACTTGCCAAACCGTGTGCTGCTTGCCGATAGGCTTAGCCAAACTATGTTGCAATGCCGTCGTCATAACAATTCATTGGCTGTGGTGTTTCTAGATTTAGATGGATTTAAACAAGTAAATGACTCACATGGCCATGATATTGGCGATAAGTTACTTGTTGCAATTTCTATCCGTTTAAAAGATGCACTGCGTGAAGGTGATAGCTTAGCCCGTATTGGTGGCGATGAATTTGTTGGCGTATTAACTAATCTAGAATCAATTGCCGATTGTGTTCCTGTGCTCGAGCGGCTATTAGCTGCAGCAGCTAAACCGGTGACAGTGAATGATATTGTCTTAAATGTTTCTGCCAGTATTGGGGTGACCGTATACCCTGAAGATAATTTTGATGCCGATCAACTAATGCGCCATGCAGATCAAGCCATGTATATAGCTAAACAAATGGGCAAAAACCGCTATCACTTATTTGATACTAGCCAAGGTGATACCGTCAAGACACAGCAAAAAGGCATAACGCTTATTCGTGAGGCCTTAGCTAACAATTGGTTTGTACTTTATTATCAACCTAAGGTTGATATGCGAACCGGCGATATGATTGGCGTAGAGGCGTTAATACGCTTGCAACATCCCGAGCGTGGCTTACTAAGCCCTATCGAGTTTTTACCAGCCATTGAAAACAATCAACTAATGATAGACGTTGGCGAGTGGGTTATTGATACCGCCTTGACTCAAATTAATCAATGGCAATCATTAACGCCAAGTTTAACTATAAAAGTGAGTGTTAATGTTGCTGCAGTACAATTACAACAACCTGAATTTACTTCAAAGTTAACTGAATTACTATTGGCGCACCCACAAGTGAATGCAACCAATTTAGAGCTAGAAGTGCTAGAAACCAGTGCACTGAGCGATGTGACCCATGTATCTAAAACTATGCAAGATTGTAAAGCGTTAGGGGTTGATTTTTCGTTGGATGATTTTGGTACCGGTTACTCCTCACTCACATACTTAAGACGTTTACCTGCAAGCTTAATAAAGATAGATCAAAGCTTCATTAGAGATATGCTGGAAGATTCTGACGACTTAGCAATAGTAAAAGGCGTTATTGCACTGGCTAAATCATTTAAACGCAAGGTAATTGCTGAGGGGGTAGAAACGCCTGAGCATGCAGCAACTCTTATGCTTCTTGGCTGTCATTTAGCACAAGGTTATGGCATTGCCAAACCCATGAAAGCTGAGGATATTCCTATTTGGTTAAACGAATGGACTGCTGATGAAATTTGGGCTTTAACTGACTTACATAAAATGGATAATTAGTTTATTGCAGCGGTGTTTTGCCATATTAATTCGTTGATTGTTAAAAGTAACGCCCTCAGAAAGTAGCTTTTCTCGTTGCGTTTGATACTGCGCACTGCCCTGTGCAAACGCTACTTTACCTTGGCTGTTAACCACTCTATGCCAAGGGATCGTCGAATCTTTTGGCATCTCTTTTAATAATCGGCCAACTAGCCTTGCATTATTAGGATACCCCGCAAGCGCCGCTACTTGGCCATAACTGACAACACAGCCTTTAGGTATACTGGCTATAATAGTGTAAATAACCGTTTCTTTATTAACGTCCATTCTTGTTTAAGTACTCCTGGCTGAGTAATTCAAATTGTTGCCAAATTTTGCGCGCAACAGGCCCATGGTGCATAGCATGTTGACGAAAAGCTCTAATTTGTGCGCTAAATTGATGCTCTCTGTCGGTTACAATGATTTGCTGTAATGAGCCAGCGGCAATTTCTTTTTTACAATGGCCTAAACTCATCATTGCCCAACCCGCTCCTGAAAGTAAAAACGACTTTAAGGTAGATATGTCATCTATTTTCATTACCGCAGCCCCTTTCGAATAAGAAAGCCTGTCACTGTCGATACTCAAGCCACTTTCAAACATCGCCAAACACGGATAAAGCTGTAATTCATCATAGCTAAGCTGCTTAGGTAAAACCCCTTTAGCACCCACGATACCGATATCTAATTTACCTATAGGTAAACTTTCCAAATCACCCGTAGCATGAAATAAATCAAACCATGGCCCAATTCCAAGCTCGGCTTGACCGGTATTCACTTGTTCCAAAGACACAAACCGCTTTCCACTGGTTAAACGAAACTCTGTGCTCGAAAAATGCTTAAAAGTATTACTTATGATCTCGTTATAACTTTGCACATGGCAAATTTGCTCGTAGCAGACTCTATATTGCGCTTCATTGCCTAATGCCAGCTCTGTTGCGAGCTGAGTAAGCTGATCGTTAGCGGTTAACAAATGTTTAGCCTCTCGGTGAAAAATACGCCCTTTTTCGGTGAGTTGTAAACGGTATTTAGAACGATCCAGCAGGTCAAAGCCTAACTTAGACTCTAAGTTTTTAATCGCCAATGTTAACGCCGGTTGCGTTTTATGTAGCTTTAATGCCGCTCCACTCAAACTCGCGCTTTGTACAATAGCATCTAATATTTGTAATTGATTAAGTTTCATTGGCCACACAACACATCATAAGTAAAACTTATTGAGTTTCTAAAATTTAATGAATTTTATTTTATATGTTTGCAGCGTATGCTGCACTGACTTATTTAGCCTTTTTTTATCATGGAGATATCATGCCACTGTTTCGCTTATGTTTACTATCTGCGACATTACTGAGTTTAATAGGTTGCTCGGAGCCCGAAAAAGTAGTTAAAGAAGCGCCTATTCGCCCCGTTAAATTATTTAGTATTGGCCATGATTCGCAAACAAACATTCGGAGCTTTCCTGCAGAGGTGGTTGCAAACCAAGGCTCTTATCTTGCTTTTAGGGTCAATGGTGAACTGATTGAGTTTCCTGTTCTAGCTGGTGAACAAGTTAAAAAAGGGCAACTATTGGCTAAATTAGACCCTGAAGATTTTCAATTGCAATATAACGAGCGTAAAGCACGATATGAGCTAGCTAAGTCGCAGCTTAAACGAATAAAGCAGCTGTTTGAAAAAAATATCACCAGTCAATCAGAGCTTGACCAAGCAGTTGCTAATGAGCAAGTCGCCGAATCAGCCTTTAAAATTGCAGAAACAAACTTAGAATATAGCGAACTGCGTGCACCGTTTGCAGGCATTGTGGCTAAAGTGTTTGTAAAAAACTTTGAGAGTATTCAGGCTAAACAGAATGTTCTGCGCCTAGAAACCCGCGACTTTATGGATGTAGAAATACAGGTTCCGGAAAAAATTGTGGCGCGTATTCAAAAAGATACCCAATATCAACCTATGGTTGAATTTGATGGCTATCACGACAAGCAATATAAACTGACACTAAAAGAATGGGATACTCAAGCTGATCCGGCAACACTCACCTACAAAGTCGTATTTTCATTACCGGTACCAAAAGATTTTAATTTGCTTGCGGGTATGTCGGGGCAAGTGGTCATAGATTTAAGCAAAGTAACCCGCTCACAAACGCCTTACACCATTTTACCCATTGAGTCGGTATTTTCAGATCCTAACAAAAGCCTTAGCGATAACGCCTATGTATGGGTTTTTAATCAACAAACCAGCACAGTGCATAAACAAGCCGTGAACGTGGGGCAATTACACCACGACACCATTGAAGTACTCAGTGGCGTAAAAGAAGGTCAATTGGTTGTTTCAGCCGGTGTCCACTCTTTAAAAGAAGGCATGTCTGTTCGCCCTTGGAATAAAGAGCGAGGCTTATAATTATGGGCTTTGCGCAACTATCCATCGAGAAAAAGGTCATTAGCTGGATGTTTACGTTGTTGCTATTGATTGGCGGCAGTGTTTCCTATTTTGACTTAGGACAACTGGAAGATCCTGAGTTTACTTTAAAAAAAGCCATGGTGATCACTCTATACCCGGGAGCATCCCCACAGCAAGTAGAAGAAGAAGTGACATTTCCAATTGAAAATGCCATTCAGCAGCTCCCCTATGTTGATTATGTCACCTCCATTTCATCCAACGGTAAATCGCAAATTACCGTAGAGATGAAAAGCAGCTATCGTAAACAAGAGCTAAGACAAATATGGGATGAAATGCGTCGTAAAATTAACGACCTCAGTCCCTCACTACCAAGTGGTGTTTATCCCAGTAATGTGATTGATGATTTTGCTGATGTTTATGGCGTGATGTTTGCGGTGACTGGCGATGGTTATTCGTATGATGAATTAAAAGACTACGTTGATTATTTAAAACGAGAGCTGGTTTTAGTCAAAGGCGTCAGCAAAGTCGCTATCGCAGGGCAACAGCAACCACAGGTTATGGTTGAGGTATCAACCCAAAAGCTGGCACAGCTCGGTATTGCCCCAGGTCATATTTATGACTTGCTGCAATCACAAAATACGGTATCAAACGCTGGACGTATTCGTGTCGGTGATGAGTCTATCCGCCTACATCCAACCGGTGAATTTAAAGATGTAACAGAGCTGGAAACTTTATTAATTTCAAAACCAGGTGCCAGCGAACTCATTTATTTGGGCGATGTTGCACAGGTTTATCGTGAATACGCAGAAGTGCCCACTAATGTCATTCACTATAATCAACAGCAAGCACTGCTGATTGGTGTTTCGTTTATGTCTGGAGTGAATGTTGTTGATGTGGGTAAACACATAGATGGACATTTAGCATCTCTTGAATACCAACGCCCTCATGGCATTGATATTAGCTCGGTGTATAACCAACCAAAAGAAGTAGAGCAGTCTGTAGATGGTTTTATTGTTAGCTTAATAGAGGCCATTGCAATAGTCATTGTGGTACTGCTTATTTTTATGGGCTTAAAAAGTGGCGTTCTCATTGGCGGTATTTTATTACTGACTGTATTAGGCACCTTTATATTTATGAAGCTGTTTGCAATTGACCTGCAACGTATTTCTCTGGGCGCGCTAATAATCGCATTAGGGATGTTGGTTGATAATGCTATTGTTGTCACTGAAGGCATCTTGATCAACTTAAAGCGCGGACAAACAAAGCTTAAAGCAGCGGTTAATATCGTAGATCAAACGAAGTGGCCATTACTTGGCGCAACAGTAATAGCAATTACTGCTTTTGCACCTATTGGTTTAAGCTCAGATGCCAGTGGTGAATTTGCCGGTAGTCTATTTTGGGTGTTATTTATATCGCTGTTGTTGAGCTGGATCACCGCAATTACCCTCACGCCATTTTTTGCTCACTTAATGTTTAAAGAAACTGAATTTAAACACGAGCAGAACCAACAGCATGAGGACCCGTATCAAGGTATTATTTTCAATGGCTACAAAGCAACCTTAAATTTAGCCATGCGTTTTAGAAAAACTACCTTGATCCTTATGCTCGCACTTTTATGCTCTGCCGTTGTTGGTTTTGGCTCGGTAAAACAATCATTTTTTCCAGCCTCGAACACACCGATGTTTTATGTCGATTACTGGCAAGATCAAGGCGCTGATATTCGCGCCACTCTTGAGGGCATAAAACAGCTCGAAGCCTATTTACAACAAAATGAACTGGTTACAGAAATTACCAGTACGGTTGGCCAAGGTGCGCCGCGCTTTATGCTGACTTATGCACCAGAAAAGTCCTACCCTGCTTATGGGCAGTTAATTATTCGTGTAACCAATCGTGAAGCGGTCGCTAAAGTAATGCAAAAGGTGCGCGATTACGCACAGCAGCATCCACTTTCAGCAAAGTTGAAAGTCAAACCGATGGAAATTGGCCCATCAACCGATGCTAAAATAGAAGCGCGCTTTTCTGGCCCCGATCCAATCATATTAAGACAGCTATCATCTCAAGCTAAAGAGATAATCGCCAAAGATGACGGTGCGTTTAATATTCGCGATGACTGGCGGGCAAGAACCAAAATGATTCGCCCCCAATTTAACGAACAAAAAGCTCGCCGGTTGGGGATCACCAAGTTTGACCTCGACCAAGTACTGCTGACTAGCTTATCAGGTAAACAAGTGGGTGTTTATCGTGATGGTACGCAACTGTTACCGATTATTGCCCGCTCACCAGCTAGCGAGCGCTTAAACGTAGACAGTGTTCACGATTTACAAATTTATAGCCCTGTTTTAGGGGTGTTTGTACCGGTTACCCAAGTGGTTGATGAATTTATTGTTGAGTGGGAAGACAGCTTAATTATGCGTCGCGACCGCAAGCGTACTATTACTGTTATGGCGGATCATGATGTACTTGGTGATGAAACACCTGCTAAATTATTTGCTCGTGTTCGTGCTGAAGTCGAAGCAATTGACTTACCGCGTGGCTATGAAATGCAATGGGGTGGCGAGTTCGAATCATCAAGTAAAGCCAAAAAGGCTATTTTTGGTTCGTTACCACTGGGCTATTTAGCGATGTTTGCGGTTACCGTTTTACTGTTTAACTCAGTGAAAAAACCCTTGGTTATTTGGGCCACCGTGCCACTGGCTATTATTGGTGTTAGTGCAGGTTTATTGGTGATGAATGCCCCCTTTAGCTTTATGGCACTACTTGGTTTATTAAGTTTGAGTGGTATGTTGATTAAAAACGGCATTGTTTTAGTCGATCAAATAAACTTAGAGCTCAGCGAGGGTAAATCTCCCTATCAAGCGGTGTTTGACTCAGGCATAAGCCGTGTGCGCCCTGTTGCCATGGCCGCTATAACCACAATACTTGGTATGATCCCATTATTATTTGACGTATTCTTCCAATCAATGGCGGTCACCATTATGTTTGGTTTAGGCTTTGCCACCATACTGACTCTGATTGTGGTACCGGTTTTATACACTGTGGTATTTAGGATTGATTACCCTAAACAGTAGGCTAACAAAAAACGCAGCCAAGGCTGCGTTTTTATTATTAATACGAAACAATTAAGCTTACTTTTTTAAGCTTAATGTTCCACTGCTGCGGGTTTTATTTCCTGTGGCAGGATTTGCTTTGTGATTATTTGATTTTCCTACATACGTGGTTGAACGCTTTTGATAAGGGGTATTTCGGCTACTTTTTTTAGCGTGCTTTTGTTGCTCGTCATTATTTTCACGACGTGGATTCCCGCCCTGAAAATCATGTTTGTGAGCAGGTTTAGCATGACTCTTTTTAGCTTGTTCAGTGTAATTGCTCTGCTTAGCATCATCATAAAGTGAGTGTTCTTGCGTTTTGCCAGAATCAGCAATCGAGTCGTTAATAACCGCCATTTCTGCGTCACTTAAATGCCGCCATTGCCCTACTTTTAACCCTTTGAGAGTGACATTCATAATGCGAACACGTTTAAGTGTGACTACCTCGTAACCTAAATATTCACACATACGACGAATTTGACGATTTAAACCTTGAGTCAAAATAATAGTGAATTGCTGGGCACCTGTTTGCGTCACTTTACATTTTTTGGTCACAGTATCTAAAATAGGAATACCGTTGGCCATTTTATTCACAAACTGACGGTTAAGTGGTTTATCAACGGTAACCACGTATTCTTTTTCATGATTATTACCGGCACGTAAAATCTTATTAACGATGTCGCCTTCGTTGGTTAAAAAAATCAGCCCTTCAGAGGGGCGATCAAGACGACCAATAGGAAAAATACGGTCAGGGTAATTAACCGCTTTGACAATATTGCTTTGAATTTTTCGCTCTGTGGTACAGGTAATACCCACTGGTTTGTTATAAGCAATGTAAACCCGTTTTGGTGGCTCTTTTAATGGCTTACCATCAACCAATACCACATCGTCCTGTGCAACTTTAACACCCATTTCAGGTAATTCGCCATTAACAGTAACACGACCTTGCTCAATATATTTATCGGCTTCGCGGCGTGAGCAAAACCCTGTTTCACTAATAAATTTATTTAAACGCTTTAAGTCTGTCATATGGCAAATCTTCTTAAATATAAAGGCGCATAGTTTAAACTACTCAAGCTATTTTTTCGCGCTTAATTTGCGCTAATTTACGCCATAGGTATTCAAGGGGGCCTTGCTTAAAATAACGACAGTAGAGTGCAGTAAACATAAGCTGTACAACTACTAAGCAAATAGCGACAAGCCAATAATCAATGCGGTTAAAACTAAGCGCCCACTGAGGGAAAAGCACTTTAAACAATAATAACTGCATAATGGTTTGGCTTATGTATAAAGTAAACGCTAACCGCCCTACCTGTTGGATAAGCCCCCCTATTTGCGCGCTGTTGTTGCATAGTTTAACGATTAAATGAATATAAAGCAGCGCCACGCATAAAGCAGCCAATTCATTAACCGGCTCTTGTAACGCATAGCCAATACCTTGATCATATGGCGTTAACACTAATCGTAAGCTAGTCAGTAACACACTTAACACAACTAACTTAATTAGCCCCGACCTGCTAAATCCATTACTAAATACATTACATTTGTAAGCAACGATACCAATTAGCATAAAGCCAGCACTTGCCCACAGTAATAAAATAGGCACTGTTAGCAACATATAAATGCTCATTGTAATATTTTGGCTAAAATGAGCACCAATACTTTGATAATAACTATTATATATCTGGTAAAATTCGGGAGAATCTCTATAGAGTGGCTCCTCATTAAGCCCTAACATGAACAGAGCTGTGGCAAGTAAAGCAATAAAAGTAAAAAAGGCCGCTTTGTTTTTAAGCTCTTCATCCGTGTAATTTAAATAGCGTAATACCAGTAATGCTGACACTGCATATAAAAACAAAATGTCACCCGCCCACAGTAAAAAACCATGTATTAAGCCAAACACAATAAGCCAATATAGGCGTTTTTTTAATGGCTCGATGCATTGCTGTCGCTGAAACTGAATATAAAGACCAGCACCAAATAATAACGTAAATAATGTGCGAAACCGCCCTTCAACAAATATAAGGCTTAAGGTCTGTAAAATCTTATCGCTAAGGGGTGGTGTGGTGAGTGACGTGTAATTGAGTTCAAAAATTGCGAAGGAATAGCAGTTAATAAATACTAGGCCGAGTACTGCTAGGCCCCTTATAAAGTCCATATTATAATTGCGCAAACCCTATCCCTTTAAATATTATCTTTGTAGCTATCGGCCCATTGTACTGCTTGTTTATAGAGTTTTGGCAAAAAAGCACTGTCTAAATTAATCAATAAGACTGCTTTCTCAAGTGCCCACCAACTTCCTGTTTCATACGCTTTTACTGTTTCCAGAATATAATATAAGTTATTTTTTTCGCCAGTTAATGCCGCTTTAATTTCATCCGGGAATGGCAGTTTATCAACCAACAACGCCATTGGCTGATCTAAGATAGCATCAAGCAAAGAAAACAGCCCAGTTAAAAATGCCTCACCCTGCACTTGTTTTGCGACTTTGCTGGCTATTAACTCACAAAAACGAGCGCGAATAACACACATTTGCATAAGCTCTATCGGTTTATCACGCGCGGTGTGTGCCGTAACAATTAAGCTAACAAACTTTTTCAAACGGGCTTGGCCTAAGTATACCAGCGCTTGTTTTAATGATGATATTTGGCTTTGCAGCGGAAATACACCGCTGTTTAATAATCGTAATAGCTTGTAGGCCAATGCTGCATCAAGCTCAAATAAACCGGTGATCACTTTAACATCAGGATCTGGCTTCATTACTTCTGAGTAAATAGCGATGACAAGGCCATAATTATAATGGATATCCTTTTGCTCTATCATTGCGGGACGCGCAAAGTAGTACCCTTGGAAATAATCAAACCCCATTTTTCGCGCTAATTTATATTCTTCATCGGTTTCTATTTTTTCAGCTAACAGTTTAATATTTTTGTATTTTTTAAGCTTATTGACCACCAGCGGAATTTCAGCCAGTGGCGTAAGCCGAATATCAAATTTAATTAAATTAACCAGCTTTAAGAAGCGTTCCCACTGTGGAGAGTAAACAAAGTCGTCGAGGGCTAATTTATAGTTACTGTGAAAAAGTTTACGGCATAATTCATAAGTGTCGTCGTTGGGCTCTATGGTTTCGAGTAATTCAATAACTACATCTTTGCAGGGTAAAAATTCGCATAAATCGAGTTTTAACGATTCAGGACCAATATTGATCAACGCTTTTTTTCCCGAAGTAATGTGTCGAGTACCTAAGTTAAGCTGGTTTTCCATGATAAGCCGAGCTGTTGCTTGACCATCAGATACACCAGGAAAGCAATTTTCTGGGCTATCGCGAAAAAGTAGTTCATATGCAACTACATTTTGATTACGATTAAGGATTGCTTGCCTTGCCACAAATACAGACACATTACCTACTTTTAATTATTTCCACCAGACTAAGTAATTAAAGCGCAAATAGGAACGGATGTCACTGAACTTTAATAAATTTTTTAATATAAGTATGTAATATAATCAGTTACAACACTATCCCAACCAAAGCGGGTATTTTTAGCGCTATTTTTTATTGCTTGCCATTGCTTAGGATTAGTTTGTTTTACACGCAAAGCCTCAGATAAACTAACCAAAAGAGCTTCTGCCTGAGTCAGTAAGGTATCACCAGTAAAACAAAATCCAGTCACATTATGCTCAACCGTATCTTTTAAACCGCCCACACTATGGACCAAACACGGCTGACCTGATCGCATTGCTAACATTTGGCTAATACCGCATGGCTCAAAAGAACTGGGCATTAAAAATAAATCCCCTAGTTGATACATTAAATCGCCTATGCTTTGACCATAGCCTTTTAAAAACAATAAGTTGTTATTACGTGCCATTGCACTAGTAAATAATTGCTCCAGTTTCCTATCACCCGAGCCTAATACAATCAAACGACCACTAAATTGATTTATAACCCTGCATACCGCATCGATAGTCAAACCATCATTGTGTTGCTGGCACAGCAATAATACTTTTTGCTCGGTGAGCCGCCCTACACTGGTCAGTAAAGGTCCTTTTTGCTCAGATGCCATAAATTGTAAAACGCGTTGGTGAGCAATATAGTGGCTGCTGTCTAAGTGTACATTTTTTGCCATCCAGCTAAAGAGCGTAGCTTCTATCTGCTCTAAAAGCTGGCTAAACGTTGTCTGATGCGGATGCAGAGCTGTGTAATCACAGCCGTTAAGTATCCCAATCAGTTTGCCCTGTTCAGCCGCTTGTTGTAAATCACGCTCAAGACCTTCGCCACCAAAAAAACCGCCTGCGTCATTACTCGCTATTTGCACTTCTTGGCTATAACTTGGTGAAACCACATGTACTTTATCAGCTAGGTTAATGGCACTGCGCATCGGGTTAAAACAATGGGGATAACGAGGATCACAAAGCAATTGCCCGTCATAACTTAATGAGGGAAACCATGCTTCTAAGCTAGAAACATCGCCTTTAAAAGGGCGAATACCTTGTAAGGCTAAATTATGAACCGTGTATACTAAACGCAGCTTAGCAAGTTTGCGATAGCGAGGGTCAAACTTAAGTAACACAGCCACACACGCACTGTGCCAGTCGTGTAAATGTAATGTGTTTGGTTGTTTTAATATCCCTTGCAAAAGGGCTTCACAAATAGCGGCATTAAACAGTGCGAACTTACTCGCATCAGTAGCGAATGGACGATTGTCATCATCGTTGCAATACACACTATGTGATTGGCTAAACAAAGGGTGGCTTATTACTATTTGGCTCACCCCTTTTTGCGCCTGTGGAATTTCAAACAGAGATAAAACGTGCGAGGCTGAGTTAAACGCAACGTTTACTTCACCAATAAAACAGCGCTCCCCCAACTCAAATCCATAGTCTGGGATCACCACATCGACCGTTAAACTCTGCGCAGCTAAGGCTTTTGGTACATCACGAATGACATCGGCAACACCACCGACTTTGGCATTAGGTAACGCATCATTTTCTGCGGCAACCATTAATACATGCATTTATTTACTCTTATGGTTAGCAGCAAGGCTTTCACCTTGCTATTTAATTATTGATTTAACTTATTCTCTAACTTTGTCAGCATCTCGCGGGTCACCAAAACAATTCCCTTTTTAGAGACTCTAAAGCCATTGGCTTCGTCGGTTTTACGATCATAACCAATTTCTAATCCCGCTGGGATCTCACAGCTTCTATCAATAATAGCGCGCTTTATTTTACACCCGCGATTAACAATAACACCGGGTAAAACCACCGACTCTTCAATAGTACAATATGAGCGGATATGTACATTAGAAAACAGTAATGACTTTCTGACTAATGAACCTGAAATAATACACCCGCCCGATACGGTTGAATCAACAGCCATACCCCGGCGATCGTCGTCATCAAAAATAAACTTAGCCGGAGGAAGCTGCTCTTGGTATGTCCAAATTGGCCAAGTAGGGTCGTATAAATCTAGTTGTGGCTCAGGCATAACCAGTTCCATATTCGCTTCCCAAAACGAATCTAAGGTTCCTACATCGCGCCAATATGGCTGTCCAGCTTGTGCAGGATCTCTAAACGGGTAGGCAAATACATTATGCTCTTCGATAATGGCAGGAATAATGTCATGACCAAAATCACGTCCTGAGCCTTCGGTTTGTGAATCTTTTTGTAATTGCTCAAATAAAAACTCAGTATTGAATACGTAATTACCCATTGACGCTAAGCATGTACCAGGTTTACCAGGAACAGAGGTAGGTTCGGCTGGTTTTTCGTCGAATCTTCTCACTCTGTTCTCTTGATCTACGGTCATTACACCAAAGGTGCCTGCGGCTTCTTCAACCGCAACTTCTAAACAACATACGGTCATATCGGCACCATTTTCTACATGCTTTGCTAATAAACCGCCGTAATCCATACGATACACATGATCGCCTGACAAAATCATTACATATTTAGGTAGTTCATGACGAATAATATCCATATTTTGAAATACCGCATCGGCAGTACCGCAATACCATTCATCACCATGACGCTGTGATGCAGGTAAAATCTCAACTGACTCGCCTAACTCCTTTTTAAAGTGTCCCCATGCACGATTCACATGGCGTATCAGCGAGTGAGATTTATATTGCGTTGCAATCCCTACTCGTCTGACACCAGAGTTAATACAATTTGATAGTGGAAAATCAATAATACGGTGCTTACCGCCAAAATAAACGGCTGGTTTTGCACGCCAGTCTGTTAGCTCATGCAGGCGAGAACCTCGCCCTCCAGCTAGAATGAGTGCATAGGTGTCTCTGGTTAAATTACTTATATAGCGATTTGCATAACTGGGCATATTACTCTCTCCGTTTAGTGTCAGCTGTTAGTGTCAGTGTTCGTTTTAACTGTTTGGTGTGTGGTATCTAGTGGGGTTAAATGCCATATGTCATCACAATATTGAGCAATCGTTCTGTCACTAGAAAATAAGCCACTGGCCGCGGTATTTAAAATACTCATTTGAGTCCAGTAGGTTTGATCAGCATAGGCTTTATCCACTTCACGCTGCGCAGCAATGTAACTGGTAAAGTCATGTGCGGTTAACCACGCATCGTCTTTACTCTTAATACTGCTAATCACATCGTCAAATAAGCCTGGTTCAAATAGATTAAAATGGCCACTTTCAAGTAGATGCATCACGCTGTTTAGGTCTGGGTTATTCGCAATGATTTCGCAGGGGTTATAATGCGCTTTAATTTCGTCGACATGCTCGGCTTGGGCGCCAAATAAAAAGAAGTTTTCAGCCCCCACTGCATCGCGTATTTCAATATTTGCGCCATCTAGGGTGCCTATTGTGAGCGCACCATTCATCATAAACTTCATGTTGCCGGTACCCGATGCTTCTTTGCCTGCTGTTGAAACTTGCTCTGACAAATCTGTTGCTGGGCAAATAGTTTCCATGGCGGTTACATTATAATTTGGTAAAAAAGCGACCCTTAAATACTGTGACACTTCAGGGTCTTTGTTGATCACCTCTGCAACATTATTAATTAGTTTAATAATTTTCTTCGCCATCATATAACCTGGTGCGGCTTTACCACCAAGTAATACACAACGGGGAACCATGCCTTGTGTATCACCACGACGAATACGGTCGTATAAGTGAATAACATGGAGCACATTGAGTAACTGGCGCTTATATTCGTGAATGCGTTTTACTTGCACATCAAACAGCATGTTGATATCAAACTCTACGCCGCATCTTTGTTTTACTAAATCAACTAAACGTTGTTTGTTTTCTCGTTTTGCTTGCTGCCACGTTACATGAAACTGCGGATCATCATAGAAACGGCGTAATTGAGCTATTTGTGCAAAATCGCCTACCCAGTCTTTTCCTATCTTCTCGCTAATGATATGACTAAGACTCGGATTACAATAAGCCAGCCAACGCCTCGGTGTCACCCCATTGGTTTTGTTATTAAACTTTTCAGGCCATAATGCGTAAAAGTCTTTAAACAAACCCGCGGTTAATAACTTAGTGTGGAGCGCGGCCACGCCATTGACTGAATAACTGCCCACAATGGCTAAAAAAGCCATGCGTATTTGCGGCTCCCCACCCTCTTCAATTAATGATAAATCTCGTTGTTTTTGCACATCACCCGGCCAATGTCTTGCAACCTCTGCTAAAAAGCGGGCATTGATCTCATAAATAATCTCTAAAATACGTGGTAATAATTTAGCAAATAACGACACTGACCACTTCTCTAACGCCTCCGGCAATAAGGTGTGGTTTGTATAAGCCATGGTTTTGGTTGTGATGCTCCATGCTTGATCCCAATCGAGCTCGTGGTCGTCAACTAAAATTCGCATCAGCTCTGCCACAGCAATACTTGGGTGGGTGTCGTTAAGCTGAAAAACATGATGCTGAGCAAACTCAGTAAAATTATCCCCATATTGGTCAATCCACTGACTAAGCACATCTTGTATGCTTGCCGATGATAAAAAGTATTGCTGGCGTAAACGCAGCTCTTTACCATTTTCACTGCTGTCGTTAGGGTACAACACCATGGTTATTTGCTCTGCGAGATTTTTTTGTGCCACCGCTTCTGAATAACTACCGGCATTAAACTCGGCTAAATTAAATTCATCGGTTGCTTCAGACTTCCAAAGCCTAAGCGTATTAACAATATTATTTTTATAGCCAGGAATGGGCACATCGTAAGGAACCGCTAGCACATCTTGAGAACTTACCCACTGGCGGTGTTCACGACCAAATTTATCGGTATAACTTTGTACATAACCCGAGAACTTAACTCGTTTAGCTTGCTCTGGTGCGCTCAATTCCCAAGGGTGACCTTCGCGTAGCCAGTTATCTGGCTGCTCAATTTGGTTGCCTTCTTTGATTGATTGATTAAACATGCCGTATTCATAACGAATTCCATACCCGACTACTGGCAGCGCTAAACTCGCGCAACTATCTAAAAAACAAGCAGCTAAACGCCCTAAGCCACCATTACCTAAGCCGGCATCATGCTCTGCTTGCTCCACATTTTCCAGCTCAGTACAGTAAGCTTGCAGTGCCGTGGTTACCTGCGACTCTAAGTCAAGGTTGAGTACCGCATTGCCCAGCGCTCTGCCCATTAAAAACTCTAGCGATAAGTACGCTGTTTTACGGCGTTTTTGTTGTTTAATTTGCTGATTAGTTTCTCTACAGCGTGCGACTAGCCTATCTCTTATTGTCAGCGCCAATGCATGATACAAATACAACTGCGACTCACCCACCACATCACGCCCTAAGGTGTAATAAAAGTGACGAGTTAAATCATCACTTAAGGTACTTTCGTCAATCACCGGGCCTTCTTGCCAGCCTTTTACCACACACACTTGCTCGTCTTGCTTAGTCATAATCATCGCCTTCTAAATTGGCACTAAAAACCCAACTACTTTGTGCTGAAATATTCACGGTTGCATCATCTTCAACAACAGATGAGGCGTTATTTACGCTTGATAACACTAACGTCCATGGCGCGATAATGGGCGATTGTGGTAATTGGCAGACCACAGGCTGTTTACTGGCGTTTAAAATAATTAATAACGCATGCTTATTTTGCTTATCAAGCAGGCTGTACATTAAAAATTGTCGCGTATCTTCATGCCAATGTGTTTCATCCATTTTTTTACCTTGTTCGGTAAACCACTTAACGGTAAAACGTTCATCAATATCATCTAAAAACACACTGTGTTTAAACGCACTATGCGCGCGCCTAATTTTTAATGCATCATCTATAAACTGAATCAAACAATGATTCAGTTGTGAGTCTTTCCATGCAAGCCAACTAGTACGATTATTTTGACAATAGGCGTTATTATTACCGCCTTGAGAGTGCGCCATTTCACTGCCTGAGGCTATCATTGGCACCCCTTTAGAAAGCAGTAAGGTAAGTAAAAAGTTTTTTTGTTGTTGCAGGCGCAAGCTCATTATTTCAGGGTCGCTACTAAATCCCTCAACCCCGCAGTTGAATGAGTAGTTAGCGCTGTGGCCATCTTGATTATTTTCACCATTCGCTTGGTTATACTTTTGCTCATGACTGACTAAATCGGCAAGGGTAAAACCATCATGACTGGTAATAAAATTAATACTATTAAGCGGGCCGCGGTTACTGTGTTCAAAAATATCAAACGAGCCATGTAAACGCTTAGCCACATCACTAATAATGCCTTTTTCACTTTGCCAAAAGCGTTTAATCACATCACGGTATTGATCATTCCACTCACGCCAAGGAGCAGGAAAAGCACCTAACTGATACCCACCAGGGCCTATATCCCAAGGCTCACTAATCAGCTTCACTTTATTCAACACAGGGTCTTGTGCAACGGTTTGTAAAAACGTATGAGACGCACTAAAGCCCGTGCTTGAACGCCCTAAAATGGTGGCTAAATCAAATCGAAAGCCATCAACGCCCATAACTTCCACCCAATAGCGCAAGCTATCTAGAACCAGTTGCAAGGTTTTTGGATGGTCAATATTTAAGGTGTTACCACAGCCAGTATCGTTTATGTATACATTGGGTTGCCCATTGATAGTGCGATAATAAGTGAGATTATCGAAGCCACGTAAAGACAATATCGGTCCATCACTGCCGCCCTCAGCAGTATGGTTGTATACAACATCTAAAATAACTTCAATATTGGCGCGATGTAATTCGCTAACCATCTGTTTAAAGTCGTTTATATCGTCATTAACCAAATAGTCTTTGTGGGGAGTAAAAAAATTGATGCTATTGTAGCCCCAGTAATTTTGCAGGCCTTTAGTAATTAAAAACTGTTCACTTATAAACGCATGTACAGGCAAAAGTTCAATAGCGGTCACCCCTAAACTTTTTAAATGCTCAATAAAGCGTGGATGGCTTAAGCCTAAAAACGTACCTTGCTGTGTTTTTGGAATATCCGGGTGGCGACACGTAGCACCTTTTACATGGCACTCATAAATAACCGTATTGGCCCAGCTGTGCTGCGGCTTATTATTAGTATAGGCAACCGGTGTCGTTACTTTAGATTTAGGCATATCTATCGCATTATTAACCATGCTTTTAGTGCCTATTGGCATTTGCCCGTAATGGCGCTCGCTCCAAGTAAATTCGTTAAATAAGTCTTTTGCATACGGGTCAATCAGCAACTTATGTTCGTTGAATAACATGCCCTTTTCATGGTTATATTCCCCATCAACCCTAAAGCCATATAGTGCGCCAGTGCTAAGTGGTGCAACATGAATACTCCACACCCCGCCTTCGTTAATATTCATCGCTATTTTTAATATTTCTGTATGGCCACTTTTATCGAATAAACAAACAAAAGCTTGGCTTGCATTTGGAGCGTATAAGGCAAAGTTGACACCGTTGTTTTGTACAGTCGAACCCAGTGGCAAAGGTGCACCATGGGTAACCTCAAAGCAATTACTCATCATTCACCTTTTGCAAATAAATCGTGGTTAAGCCACCCAGGTGTAATGTAATACTGTGATCAAAGCCATGACTTGGTTGTTCAATTGAATGAATAAGTTGATTTGGTTCATCAGTGACATTGCAGCCTGAGCCAAAAAAACATGACTCATCAGTATTAAATATCACCTTATAGCTGCCTTTAGCAGGCACGCCTAAAGTAAAGTGTTGATATGCTGTAGGGGTAAAATTAGCGACAATAACCATAAAATCGTCAGCACTTTTGGCATAACGAATAAAGCTAAATATACTTTGCTGATTGTTATTATTATCTATCCATGAAAAACCAGTAGAGCAACTATCAAGCTCATAAAGTGCTGGATGGGCTTGGTACACATGATTAAGGCGTTTAACCGTATCTTGAACACCTTGATGGCTGTGGTGTTCAAGCAAGTGCCAATCTATTGAATGGTCATGATCCCACTCTTTTCGCTGTGCTATTTCGGCGCCCATAAACAGTAGTTTTTTTCCTGGATGCGCCCACATAAACGCATAATAAGCCCGTAAATTAGCAAATTGTTGCCAGTCGTCACCAGGCATTTTGTTTAGTAGTGAGCCTTTGCCGTGAACGACTTCATCATGACTGAGCGGTAAAATGTAATTTTCACTAAAGGCATACACCATAGAAAATGTCATTTTATGATGGTGGTATTTCCTAAATAGTGGGTCTTGCTGCATGTAATGCAGGCTGTCGTTCATCCAGCCCATATTCCATTTATAACCAAAGCCCAAACCATTGTGCTCAACACTTTGCGTCACCCCTGGCCACGCCGTTGACTCTTCTGCCACCATCATAATACCGGGGTTATTTTTATAACTGCGCATGTTCACTTGTTTAAGGCACTCTATCGCCCCTAAATTTTCTCTGCCGCCATAGCAATTAGCCACCCATTGCCCTTCTTTTCGGCTGTAATCAAGATACAACATAGACGCCACTGCATCTACTCGCAGTCCATCTATGCCAAATTGACTAAGCCAATACATCGCATTCGATATTAAAAAGCTTTTAACTTCAGGGCGATCATAATTATAAATATAGGTATTCCAATCAGGGTGAAACCCTTGACGCATATCAGCATGTTCATATAAATGGGTGCCATCAAAACAATGTAACCCATGAGGGTCGCTTGGAAAGTGCCCCGGCACCCAATCGAGTAAAATACCGATATTGGCTTTATGGCATTGCTCAACTAAGTATTTAAAGCTGTTGTAATCACCAAAACGACTTGTTGGTGCAAACAAGCCTACCGGCTGATACCCCCAAGAACCATCAAACGGGTATTCACTAATAGGCATAAGTTGTAAGTGAGTAAATCCCATATCAGTCACGTAACTTACAAGCTTATCGGCCAGCTCAGTGTAGTTTAAGTAACGATTATGTTCAGCGCGTTGCCATGAGCCTAAGTGCACTTCATAAATACTAATAGCGGCATCAATATGATTGCGCTGTTGTCTATTTATAATCGCTTGTTCACTGAGCTTAATAGGGGCAGGCTTGTACTGTAATATGCTTGCCGTGCCGGGCGCTTGCTGCATTTTGAACGCAAATGGATCGGCTTTATCTAAAACTTCACCACTAAGTGTGGTGATGGCAAATTTGTAGCACATATCGGCGCATAACCCCGGGATAAATAACTCCCATACTCCACTGGCAGGATGAAACCGCATGAAGTGACGATTGGCCTGCCAAAAGTTAAATTCGCCAATCACTGAGACACTGGCGGCATTTGGTGCCCACACACAAAAACGAACACCGTCTACGCCCTGTTGAGTAATAAATTGCGCACCTAAGTGCGCATATGCATGCTCAAGACTCCCTTCGTTAAACAGGTACATCGCTTGCTCATCAAGCGTACTACTAAAACTGTATTCATCGTAAAAGGTAATATTATTGTTTTCATAACTAACATGGCATTGGTAAACATTGCTAGGCATGCTTGATAACTCAGCTATAAATAAATCACTTTGTTTATAGCGTAATGCGCTAACGGCTTGACCATCAATTAACAGTTCAACCTGCAATGCTGCTGGCAAATACACTCGTATTTCTATGCCAGATTGTGTGCTGTGCACCCCTAAAAAACTAAACGGGTCTTTAAATCGCCCTGCGGCGAGCGCCGTGACTTGTGCGTCATAATCAGCCAAAGGCGCTGATTTCATATTTTTAATACTGCCCATTTACTCATTCCTTATTGAATGTATTGCAGTCAAAAGTGACGCATTATCAGTAAAAATATCCTTGCAAGTATGTGTTAACACTCGTCTCCAATTAGGGTACTCTTTATCTGTGCCCGGAATATTAACTGGGTAGCGTTGCTTGTCTAAGTCATCAATTTGTAGAGCAAATAATCGCGACGGCGACTTTGCTAAACACAAAGCCAGCGCACTATAAACAGCAAAAGCATCGGTGCTTAATGACATATCAGAATGTGTGTCTTGTGTATTAATAAAACCGAGAAGTCGCTGCTGCTCTTGTTGACGTTGCTGCACTAGTTGCTGATATTCAACAGCATCAATCAGTTGGTACTGTTGTTTGAGGTTCAAATCGCTATGCTGCCACCAGCCAACAAATGGTGGTACATCATGATTGGCAATCATCAGCAGGCATTGTTCGCTAAGATCGTCGCGATTAACAAATTCATCATTTTGTTGTTTTTCAAAATAAAATAAGCTGTTTGAAAAAATACCGCTGCTCACCAGCGCTTCTTTTACCTCCGGCGGCACAACTCCTAAATCTTCACCTATCACGACGGCCTGATTAAGGTGAGATTCAATTTTCAAAATAGCTAACAAATGCTCGAATGGGTAGTAAACATAGCAACCATCTTGGTTATTATTATTGTTAAAACACCACCATAAACGCCTAATTGCCATAACATGATCTATGCGTAATCCACCCACAGACTCCATATTGGTGCGTATCAGTGAGCGGTAAAACTGATAGTTATTGTCAGCAAGTCGCTGAGGATTTATTGCTGGCAACCCCCAATTTTGACCACTCTCAGCCCAAGGGTCCGGAGGAGCTCCCACAGTCGCATCTTGGCTAAACAACGCCTGTTGGTGTTTAAATTCACTGCCCTCTTTGGCACAACCCACCGCTAAGTCGTTAATCAAACCAATCGCCATGCCTTGGTCAATACAATGCTGTTGGCATCGCTCGAGTTGGCTGTGAGTCTGCCATTGTAGGTAATATTCGAATGACGGCTGTGTTGCTTCCAACATAGCAAGTACATCACTGTGCTGTTTACAAAAGGCAGTAAACTCGTCTTGCCGAGCTTGACTACCCTGTTGTTGAAACTGCACAAAAAGTAATTTAAAGGCATTATATTTATGCTCAGTAACCGATTTATAATCAATAAATGTTACATCTTGCTCGCTTTGCGACGTTAAGCAGCAAGAGGATAAATAATCGTTTAATGCGGGGTTGTTAATACTATCGGGCGATAAGTTGATTGCTATATATAATGGGTTAAGTAAGGCGCGGTTACTTGGATTATAGGGACTAGCGCACTCTGGATTATCTGCAAATAATAAGTGCAGTGGATTAAGTAAAATATAATCCATTTTTTGTTTTGCACACAGCGTGGTTAATTCTAGTAAATCATTAAAGTCGCCAACCCCCATTCCAGCTTGGTTTTTTAATGTATATAACTGAATTGATAAGCCAAAGCGTTTTTTATCCGCAATTTGATACGCCTTTTCTGGTATAGACCAAATTTGTGTACTTGCTGATTGTTCACCCATGGTTAGCAACGCATCATAATAACCCGTAGGTAAATGGGTAAGTGGTAGTGCTATTTCAATATAGCGACAGCCATTTAAAAAATATTCACCTAATGGTGCATAGTGAGCAATTTGATCAAATTGCAGCTTTATATTCAATGCCGCTATATTAAGCGTAATTCTTTGGTGCGCGTCGGTTTCTTTAATACGTACTTTTAGCACATTGCTCAGCTGATTTACTAAGCTAATAGCCGGTGTAAGCGTTAACCAAGTAGCCGCATCTAATTGATAATTTAACTGTTCTATGAGCCCAGTATCACTGGTGTCAACGCCACAGCACTGCAGCGCTAACTTTCTAGTTTGTTCACTAAAAACAACGTGTTCGCCCGTATATTTAGTGTACTCATAGCCTATTCCATGCAAATAAAATAATTGCGATAGTGCGTCCATTCACCAACCTTAATTAATGCGCTGTGTATTTACTATACTATTTTCTGTACCAAAATTATTGGCGCTATAGCCATCAGCATGATGATCATTATCCCACTGCTTACCATTAATTAAATAACGAAAATGAAACTCTTTATCAACAGGCAAACGTTGTTTACATTTAAACACACCCAGCTTCTTATTGAGTTTCATCGGCATGGGCTGCCAATCATTAAACTCCCCAAGTAAACAGACGTTATCAGCATCAGGGTGAGAAAATTCAAACGTGACTTCTGCTTCATTTTTTGTTTTAAAAAAGCGTTTATTCAACATAACAGGCTCCAACTAAACCGAAAGGGTTATTCATCTTTGCCACAGGCCAAACAGCTTAAATAGGCGATGTGGAATCCATTCATTCACATAAAAACAAGCTTAAAGTTAAGCAAAACTTTATTTACGCATTATTACAGTGCGGTATTTATTTTACCGCACCAGATTGGTGCAGTTTTTAACCATTTAAACAGGTTTTTAGGTAAGCTACTCTACTGAGCAATTATTAAACCAACTACACCCAATTACATTACTTTAACTACAATATACACGTTATTTTTTTATTACTGCACTGAGGTTATAAAAACCTTTAGCTTAACAACATCATCAGCGATAATAATTATCTAACTAGCCAATGCGATGAATATTTAAAGACTATGATTAAAAAAAGCATTCTTATTACCTCTGTTATTGTTTTTATTACCATCATCGCTGTTGTTGGCAGTTCAATTTATACACTATATAGTAAAAAACTAGTTTCTGTAGACCCAAAGCTAAAAGAAATTTCAGGCATTGAGTTTGATAAATATAAACGTCTGTGGGCTATTAACGACAGCGGTGATGAGCCAAAGCTTTATCGTCTAAATAAAGACGGCTCTATTGCTAAAGAAATTTTAGTCAGCAACGCAAAAAACATTGATTGGGAGGACATGACGCAAAATAAGTTTGGTCATTTTTTCTTAGGCGATTTTGGCAATAATAAAAATGAACGTAAGTGGCTAACCATTTATAAAATAGAAAACCCTATTGATATCAAAACAAATACCACCGAAGCTGAAATTATCAAGTTCACTTATCCAGAATTAGACGGCAGCCCAATACAGCCTGAACAACGTAATTACGACTTAGAAGCTTTTGTGGCTTATGGTCGGCATTTATATTTATTTACTAAAAATCGTACAGAGCCATTCGATGGTATTACTAACGTTTATAAAGTAGGCGATCACGCAGCAAATTTTGACGCCCAGCTGATAGACTCGTTTAAAACCTGCACCACTATGGAAAAGCTATGCTGGATCACCTCTGCAGCGCTCAGCCCAGATAGAAAAAAACTAGCACTACTAGATTCAACCAGCATTTGGCTGTTTGAAAACTTTAAAGGGGATAAATTTTTCTCTGGCGATGTTTATAAAATCGATCTTGGTATTGTGACTCAAAAAGAAGCGATCACCTTTTATGATGATAATACAATCGCCTTTACTGATGAGGAATTTAAAGGCATTGGTGGTAATGTTTATTTTTTAAAACTCGACCAAGTGTCTAAAGTAAAAGTGCAGCGAAATCATACTCAACCGCAGTAACTTAAAATAGATCTATCTCTGAAGAATTAACTTGTACATTTATTAAGTTCTCGGCAAGCAAATCTTCATAGATACAATATTTATCTCGGCCATTATTTTTCGCATAATAAAGTGCTTTATCAGCGCTCTCTAGCACAGTGATGGGAAAATCATAAGGACTGATACGTGCTAAACCAGCACTGATGGTCATATTTTCAACAAAAGGAAACGATGTATTTCTGACAAGCTGAAGAAATTCAGCCATTTTATTACTAATAGACTCTGCATCTGTGGGCTCAAAAACAATCACAAACTCTTCCCCACCAAAGCGAAAAATTAAATCTGTTGAACGAAAAAAATGACGCATTTTTTGCGCTAATATCAGCAGTACTTCATCGCCACAGATATGACCATACTTGTCGTTTATATTTTTAAAGTGATCGATATCTAAAATAGCCAGCCAAGATGTTGATGCCTGTTTTGGCCGTCTTTTTTCTTCCTCTCGGACTGACCCATGTACTTTTAATACTTGCTTTTCAATCAGCTGTTTTATTTTTTTCTCAAATGTTTGTCTATTTAACAGCCCTGTTAATTTATCTCTTTCATTTTCATGAAGAATCACTAAATAGTTTTCAAAAATACGACAAAAAGCGTTCAACATTACCTGAGCGGAACTATCTAAACTATTTGAAACCACAGAAATTGCGGCAACTGTTTTTTCTTGGCGGGTAATGGGTAGCCAACGGCGTTCTATGCCATCCGTTGATTGCACCGTAATAATACAAGCAGAACGTAAGCAGGATATAAGTTCATCCTCGGGGTGAGTAACAAGCTGTCGTTGAGTCCACTCGAATTGTTTTTCACCAGTGACTTTCAAAGAAAGGCTTTGCTCAATGCTAAGTTGGCCCTGAACTTCTATATCTTTATAAACTGAGATTTCTTTACAGCCAATAAACTCTTGGATGGTCGATATTAAGCTGTATTCAAGTGAGTCTACGTCTCTGTTTTTTGTTATTTTAATAACTGAGTTTAGTAAATTTTCTTGCATTCGATTCCCTAAAGCAAACTGGGCGTTAACAACTAATAAAACCTAGCATAGACCAAACAATGGAATATGCTAAATTTTATCAATGCTGACCAGCTCAGGAATCTCTTTTTAACTAACTTCAAATCTCAAATACAAAACAATCTAACTATTAGTCATGCAATTTATAAACTTTTCAGATACCAGCGTGATGGCCACTTTATCAGTGTACATAGCCTCACTGTTTTTTCTTGTAAAGTCAGCACATCGTGCTTGTGATTGTTTAAATTTTTGCTTGCATGAGTTCACTGACTCACCAATGACTTCTTGATAAATGCTTTCATCGCATAAGCTATCGGCAAACTGACTTGCGCCAGTAATAATCTCATCAATGCTGATGGAGGAGGATTCTAATTTGAAGAATATATCGCTATAAGTTTCAACCGTTATGCTATCGGTTGGGCTAAATAAAGTGGCTTTTGCACTTAAATACGAACCACCTATTAATAGGGCTACAGCAGCGATTGTTGTGTATTTCATAACATTTCCTTGTAATGTCTTTGAGCAGTAGTTCTTAAAAACGTCCTATTTTAAGCGTACTTTTTATCTACGAATGCTCTAAAGAGTGATAACACTGTGTGTCAGATTTTTTAGTGAAGAAGGTTGCAATATACGGGTAGAAAAGCCGATGGGTTAGCTTATAACAATCCTTGTTCCTAATATCGAACAGATTACAATTAAGTGAGCTTAAATGCAAATAGTTAATACTCACTGAATGTATAAAAATAAATCGAATTAACGCTTAAATTTGGTTTCTAAAATAACCGATGAACGAGTGCGCTCTACCCCATCTAAATTACCTATATCGTCCAGTAAATGGCTCAACTGCTCAAGGTTTTGAGCCTCAACAATGGCAATTAAATCAAACTCACCACTAATTGCATACAACTGCGATATAGCATCTATTTGCTTTAACTCCACGTTGGTTTTAGTGGTTAGCTTTTGTTTGACCTTTATTGAGACATGTGCAGAAACTAAGCTATTTAAAAAATCATCTCCAAAGTCAACGTTATACCCTTTAATCACACCACTTTGCTCTAACTTAAGCATACGGCTTTGCACTGTTGAGCGGGATAAATTTAAATGCCTTGCCAAGTCAGAAATACTCGCACGAGCGTTCGTTTTTAGTACAGACAATAGCTTTTCGTCTTGGGGAGTTATCATAATGCTAATAAATTTCGTTAATTTGGCTATTATTCTAATCATTTTTCACAAAATAGCACTGCAAATTTAATTCATAACCTTTGATAATGACTTTTTTAACAAGTAAAACGCATTGTATTGCTGAATAAGCCTGCGCTTATCGTTTTTTTTCAGCAACGTATTTTTTAAGTGATTAATTTAGGTGTAAAAATGCAAGTAACCAGAGATTTATTTAACGACGTAATGGTCCCTAACTACAACCCATCAGCAGTTATTCCCGTTCGTGGTGAAGGCTCACGCGTGTGGGATCAAAATAATAACGAATTTATCGATTTTGCCGGTGGTATTGCGGTTAATTGTTTAGGTCATTGCCACCCTGCATTAGTAGGCGCACTTAAAGAGCAAGGTGAGAAAATTTGGCACTTAGCAAATGTAATGACCAATGAGCCAGCACTTCGCTTAGCTAAAAAAATGGTTGATGCGACCTTTGCTGAAAAAGTTTACTTTGCAAACTCAGGGGCTGAAGCAAACGAAGCAGCTTTAAAATTAGCGCGTCGCTTTGCACTGGACAAATTTGGCGCTGAAAAATCTAAAATTATTGCTTTTAATAAAGGCTTTCATGGCCGTACTTTTTTCACTGTAACAGTGGGTGGCCAAGCCGCTTACTCTGATGGTTTTGGTCCAAAACCTGCTGATATTGTTCATTGTGATTACAATGATATTGCCGCTTTTGAAGCCTTAATTGGTGATGATACTTGTGCGGTAATGATGGAGCCATTACAAGGTGAAGGTGGTATTGTGCCACCAACCAATGAATTTGCACAAAAAGTACGTGAGCTGTGTACTAAACACAACGCACTGCTTATTTTTGATGAAGTGCAAACTGGCGTTGGCCGTACAGGTCATTTATACGCATACGAAGGCCTAGATGTTATTCCTGACATTTTAACAACGGCTAAAGCATTAGGTGGCGGGTTCCCAATTGGCGCTATGATCACCACGACTGAAATTGCAGCACACCTAAAAATAGGGACTCATGGTTCTACCTACGGTGGTAATCCATTAGCATGTGCTGTTGCAGAAGCGGCATTTGATACAGTAAATACTCCTGTGGTTTTAAATGGTGTAAAAGAGCGTGAACAAATGTTCCGTGATGGTCTAAATGCCATTAACGAAAAATACCATGTATTTAGTGAAGTCCGCGGTAAAGGCTTACTGATTGGTGCGGTATTAAATGAGAAATTTGAAGGCCGTGCTCGCGACTTTTTAGTCGCAAGTGCTAACAACGGTTTAATGAATTTAGTAGCCGGAATGAACGTTATCCGCTTTACGCCTTCATTAGTGATCCCATTTGAGGACATTAAAGAAGGCTTAGCTCGCTTTGAAAAAGCAGTGAGCGAAGTTGTAAACGGTTAATCACTAAGTAAAAATATAAAGCCCTGAGATAAATATTTATCTCAGGGCTTTATTGGAGTAAGTAGTTAATGCAAGTATTACGTCCTATTACTGTCAATGATTTTGCAGCACTTAAAGAAATTGCCATTGAGTCAGGTCATGGTTTTACCTCTTTACCTGTCGATGATGGGCAACTACAAGAAAAAATTGACCGTGCACAAAGCAGCTTTACTAAAAACGTAGATAAGCCTCTCGACGAAAGCTATTTATTTGTTTTAGAAGACAGTGAATCTGGCAAAGTAATTGGTACTACCGCCATAGAAGCAGCCGTCGGGTTATCTGTGCCTTTGTACCATTACCATTTAGGTAAAACCGTCCATCACTCACCCACTTTAAATGTTTACAATACCGTTGATATTTTAAGTATGTGTAATGACTACACTGGCTGCTCAGAAATATGTACTTTATTTTTGCGTGAAGACAGCAGAAAAGGCTTAACAGGACGATTTTTATCACGATCACGCTTTTTATTTATGGCACAGCACAGTGAACGTTTTGCCGACACTGTAATTGCGGAAATGCGCGGAGTGAGCGATGAAGCAGGACACTCACCATTTTGGCAATGGTTACAAGAACACTTTTTTAGTATTGAATTCCCACAAGCCGACCACTTAGTAGGCTTAGGCGATAAAGTATTTATTAGTGAACTCATGCCTAAATACCCTATTTATGTAAACTTGCTAAGTAAAAAGGCACAAGCTGTGATTGGCCATGTCCATAATAAAACCAAGCCTGCACTTAAGTTGCTTGAAAAAGAAGGGTTTGAACACCGTGGCTACGTTGATTTATTTGACGCAGGCCCCACAGTAGAGGCAAAGCTCGGTAATATTCGCAGTATTCGTGATTCACAGGTGTGCCCAATTACCATTGGTGAGCTTGAGCATATTAATGAGCAAAGCTCAGATACCCTCGCAATTTGTAATCAAGGGGTCAACGACTTTAGAGCCACGTTCACTAAACACGCTCATTATAATCACGCAAAACACACTTTAGTTATCAGCCAAGAAGTAGCTGATGCACTTCATTTAAATCAAGGAGATGCAGCGCGATTTTTCCGCCTGTAACACTATTTATGAACACACAACTAATTAATAATCAGTGGCATGTAGGCCAAGGCCCAGCGTTTAATTCTGTTAACCCAAGTAATGGCGAAATTGTTTGGCAAGGTAATGGTGCCAGCCCAGAACAAGTTAGCAGTGCAATTGAAGCGGCAAGAGCCGCACAAGTTCAATGGGCCGATATGCCAATTGAACAACGTATTACCATTTTAGAAAGCTTCGTAGCCCAATTAAAAGAACACAGCGAAGAGTTTGCCACTGTTATTGCTAGTGAAACAGGTAAACCACTATGGGAAACACGCACCGAAGTGGGCGCGATGACAGGCAAGGTGGCTATTGCTATTCGTGCTTACAATGAACGTACTGGCACAACCGAAAACCCAATGCCTGGCGCAAAAGCCTTTATTCGCCATAAACCACATGGTGTAGTGGCTATCTTTGGCCCGTATAATTTTCCAGGTCACTTACCCAATGGTCATATAGTCCCTGCTATATTAGCGGGTAATACCGTGGTGTTTAAACCATCAGAACTAACTCCTCACGTAGCCCAGTTTACTTTAGAGCTGTGGCTAAAAGCAGGCTTACCTGCTGGGGTTATAAACCTTGTTCAAGGTGAACTGGAAACAGGTAAAGCGCTTGCCTCACATCAAGATATCGATGGCTTATTCTTTACTGGTAGCTCAAACACAGGGCATTTATTACATAAACAATTTGCTGGTCATCCCGGTAAGATCTTAGCGCTTGAAATGGGCGGTAACAATCCGCTAGTGGTTAAAGATGTTGCTGATGTGAGCGCCGCCGTGCACGATATTATTCAATCGGGCTTTATTACTTCGGGTCAGCGTTGTACCTGTGCACGTCGTTTATTTATTGAAAAATCAGCCAATGGCGATGCGATTTTAGAAAAGCTGATCAGTGCAACCAAAAATATCTTAGTAGACGATAGCTTTGCGGACGATCAACCATTTATGGGCGCCATGATCAGTGAAAAAGCCGCGTTAGGCATGGTTGCAGCGCAAGCTGACCTAGTTAAACAAGGTGCTGAAGTACTCGTTGAGCTTAAACAATTAAAACCAGGCACTGGCTTTGTCAGCCCAGGGATTATTGATGTCACTAATATCGATGAAATCGCCGATGAAGAACACTTTGGTCCGCTAATTAAAGTATACCGCTACACTGACTTTGATAGCGCCATAGCAGAAGCGAACAACACCAGCTTTGGTTTATCTGCAGGTTTACTTGCAGACAGCGAAGATGATTACAGCCACTTTTTAAAGCGTATTCGTGCCGGTATTGTTAACTGGAACCGCCCTATTACAGGCGCATCAAGCGCAGCGCCATTTGGTGGCATAGGTGCCAGTGGTAACCACAGAGCCAGTGCATACTATGCTGCAGATTACTGCGCATACCCAGTGGCCTCAGTAGAGTCAGAGAAAGTTAATTTACCGCAAACCCTCGCGCCGGGCTTAATAATTGAATAACAATTTTAGAAAAATTTAAGGATTTACCATGCATACCAATGTAAACACATTATTTGATAACTTATGGCAAAACTACCTAACCGTAACGCCATCAGCTGATAAAATTCATGACTTATTAGGCTCAACTCAAAAAGACGACATTATTAACGACCATATTGCTTTGCGTACTTTTAATATTGAAAAAGTAGGCCTTGAAAAGCTGGCTGCGCACTTTTTAGCGATTGGTTATAAAGAATGTGGTGAGTACCACTTTGAAGCAAAAAAACTCTACGCCAAACATTATGAGCATAGCGACCCGACACAGCCTAAAGTTTTTATCTCTGAGTTATTAGTTGAAAAATGCTCGCCTGAACTACAAGCAATTGTTACTGATATGGTGGCACAAATTGACGAAAGCGCAGTGACTGCCGATAACTTTTTATATTCAGGCACGCATTGGCAAGTAAGCACCGATACATACAAAAAGTTATTAGCTGAGAGCGAATATGCGGCGTGGATGTCTGCGTGGGGTTACCGTGCTAATCACTTTACTGTGAACATTAACACCTTAGCTAAGTTTGATAACATCCATGATGTAAACCAAGCTCTTAAAGATGCAGGCTTTGCACTGAATACCTCAGGAGGCGAAGTAAAAGGCTCGCCAGAGGTGCTATTAGAGCAATCATCAACATTAGCTGATGAATGCGCCGTAACCTTTAGTGATGGCGATATGCGCATTCCTAGCTGTTTTTACGAGTTTGCTATTCGTTACCCAAAACCAGATGGTGAAATTTACACTGGATTTGTTGCAGCCTCTGCAGATAAAATTTTCGAGAGCACCAACGCACGTTAACTGTGTTGTGCTAAATTAAAAAAAGCCCGTTTTTGGGCTTTTTTTGTCTCTGAGAAAAAGCTCACTTATAAATTATAAAAACAACGGCTTGTAGTCGTTTTCTAATTGTTCAAATGACAAATTACCAATAAAACGACCAAAGCTCAGCCACGTAGCAAGACCTCTTAAATCTTTAAAATGGGGCGGCACAAATTGCGGGTTTTCAATCACACCTAAATCATGTAGTTGCGATATTAACCTAAAGTCATCAATTGATATTTTACCCACCAGCAATAGCGGTAATTGGTCAATTCTGCCAAGCTGTATCGCCACCCGAATTAAGTTATAAACCAATACAAAGCCTTTTATATAAGCAATGTCTTTGGTAAACGGTAAGCCGGTTGCCGTGCTACCTCTAAATACCCGCTGTGCAAGGGTATAGCTGTCGTCTTTCGATAACCCTTGTGCCACATAATCTCGGTATATATCTACAAACTCTGCACCATCAATCACTTTGGTGACGGCTTGAATACGGTTTACTAATTTTGATAAGCGCCTAGGCGTTGACTTTAAAGTAATAATTTCAGTCAGTACTGCAAGCCCCTCCTGGGTCACCGTAGAGCTTGGTGTGCCTTTACTCAAGCAAGTTAAATAAGGTTGCGCTAAGCCATTTTGAGTGGTGCCTACATGGATCCAGCCCTCGTGTACCTCTAAAATATCTAATTCGCGCTGAGAAAACTTAACATCCTGATTAAGCTTTATATTATTAGCGCCTGCGGCAGCATCACTGACAATACCATCGCTAAGCATTACTTCAACATTAATCCCTTGCATACTGGCATTGACCTGCTCGGACAAAATACGCACTGCATCACTGGCATCAATATTTTTAGGATCTTCAGGCAAAATATTCGCATCAAGCAAACTTTTTAATGGCTGCTCAAGCATATTAGCCAGTTCAGATAACGAAGGTTCACCGGCATGAAAAAGATCTTTTGGATGACCAAAAAGCTCTACCGACAAGTCATGAAACTCAGCAGTACCTCGGTACTCCAGCATATTAAGCACTGTTTTATATTCACTACACATTTTACCCATATATTGAGTAATTGGATTTAATTGCCCCAATTGGTTAATTATATTACGGTGTAGTGTGGAAAATGCTTGGCGCAACTCGCTAGGTACAAACCCTAAATCGCGCTGTTGATAATAAGCACGGTCAATTAAAGGGTTTTTTTGACATTTTTGCCTAAAAAACTCTTCTTTAGTCTGTTTATCCCAATTAATTGCATCAAGTATTCTAATGGGGGTTTGCAGCGCAATGAGTTGCTCAGATAATTCACGAGTTTTTAGAAGTAACGCCTTGTCTATCATGGTAAAAGCTCAACATAAAGTGAACTTTGAGCATAATTTATAAATTAAAAATAACAAAGCAATATCACACATTTTTGACTATTATTTTTATGATGATCGACCCGAATCTCTATAGCGTATGAGAGAGTAAATACAAGGTGTAGATAATGAAAAATGAAATCGACAACAAACAAATTTTAGCGGTTTACGAACGTATTCAACAACGTGGTGAAACCACAGAAGAAGGTAAGTTTTATCAAGGCGTTACTGCATTTTCTGACATAGACGGCTATACCGTTTATTTACAAGGCAGTGGCGTATTATTGCGCTTTGGATTTCATAACACTTACCACTTAGATTACGAACATGACAAACACAAAGACGACTTTTTGCAAAAACTATACAACATAGCCAATGAAGAGTAATGCGACCAACAAACAGACGAAATAGGCCAACCAGCTCACGTAACTTGCAGTTTATTAACCAGGTTATTGCGCAATTAAAAGCAGAGCCTGAAAAGCTGCAATTGATAAAAAATAACCTTGCTTATTACCGTGCACAAACACACTTAAAGCGCGGCTTTTTGCTGGCAATAGAACGCTTTGATTGGGTGTTTGAAGCCACTGATAACATCGACGAAATCTGTGAACAGATTATGGCCGATGATTATATTGGCAATCGCTTAAGACGTTATCCCTTATTATTTAAAGGTGTTGTTGAAACCTAAACAGCGCCTTACTTACCCTATATCGCATTAACCTTTATTTAAACTAACCCCCCATACCTTTCTATATATTCAGTTTTTATCACAACAACCCGCGCACTCGCTTTGCCTTGATATATGCAAGCTGACTGCAAAAAATACAATTAGTACTCTAATAGTTAACGCACTAACAAATAAATCACTAAAAGTTTCACTCACCTCGTAAACAATTAATTACACTATATATATCAACACAAAATAAACATGCAAAATATTGTTATTTAATGACTTTTTATGAATTACCAAGTTGTTAATTTTGCATCATTCAGGACTCATTTTGTTAATTTTTTATCCACATTTTACTTTCTTACCATTCGCACAAGCCTTGAATTGTTAGAGTTATTACCTTAAGCTTAGTTTATTGAACGATCAATTAATAAAAATTATGCCTAAAGTTGGAATGGAACCTGTAAGGCGTCAGCAGCTAATTGACGCGACCATAGAGTCAGTTGCTCAGAAAGGATTACAGGCAACCACTATTAATAGTATTAGTAAAAATGCAGGAATGTCATCGGGTATCATTAGTCATTACTTTGGTGGGAAACAGGGGCTAATTGAAGCAACTGTGCGTTACTTACTGTCTAACTTGAAAAACGACTTAATTAGTAAGGTTGATGAAAATACCACAGCAACACAAAGGTTAATGTTTATTGTTGAATCAAACTTTGCGCTAGTACAACAACGAAAAGACACCACTCGGACGTGGTTAAGTTTTTGGGCGCAATCAATGCACGATAAGGAACTTCATCGTTTACAAAATGTAAACAGCAAACGCTTGCAAAGCAATTTAACCGTTTCATTTAAGCAATTAATGCCTTTAGCGCAAGCAAATCTCGCGGCTGAATTAACCGCAGCAATGATTGATGGCTTATGGCTTCGTGCCGTATTAAGCCAGTCAGACGAAAATCAGTTTAAACACAGTGAATCACTGGCTAAAAACTATGTGCATTCACTTATCAAGCAATATGGAGCCTAACGTGACTACACCTATCTATCAAAACTTTATCAACGGCCAATTCCTAGCAAATAAAAGCGGCGAAACATTTGATGTAGTAAACCCTGCAACCGGCCAGGTAATTTATGCCGTTGAAATCGCTGACCAGTATGTTCAAAACGCAGCGATAGAAAGTGCAAAACAAGGCTTTAAAGTTTGGTCAGCGATGACCCCTATTGAGCGCAGCCGTATTTTATTAAACGCCGTTGCTATTTTACGCGAGCGCAATGATGAGCTTGCCCTGGTTGAAGTGCTCGATACCGGTAAACCAATGCAAGAAGCTAACTGCGTAGATGTTGAAACAGGCGCAGATGTAATTGAATATTTTGCAGGTCTTGCCCCTGCACAAGTTGGTCAACAACAAATGGTTGGCGATGACTTTTACTACACACGCAAAGAGCCTTTAGGTATTTGTGCCGGTATTGGTGCATGGAACTACCCATTACAAATTGCATGTTGGAAATCAGGCCCAGCCCTCGCAGCGGGTAATGCATTTATTTTTAAGCCGTCTGAAGAAACGCCGCTTGGTGCAATTAAATTAGCCGAGGTGTTTATTGAAGCAGGCGTCCCTGCTGGCGTATTTAATGTAGTTCAAGGCGCCGGTGAAGTAGGTCAATGGCTTACTGCACACCAAGATATTGATAAAGTATCGTTTACTGGTGAAGTAGGTACCGGTAAAAAAGTAGTCGCCAGTGCTGCAGGCACATTGAAAGATGTGACTATGGAACTAGGTGGTAAATCGCCATTATTAGTATTTGACGATGCCAATATAGAACAAGCAGTAAGTGCTGCCATGTTAGGTAACTTTTATACCCAAGGTGAAATTTGCACGAACTGTACTCGTATATACGTGCACAAAAATGTGTACCAACAATTTATTGATGAACTTAGAACACGTACCGAAAACAATATTATTGCCGGTGACCCGCAAGATCTAAACACTAACTTTGGCGCGCTTATTTCTAAGAAGCATCAAGATTTAGTAATGAGCTACATCAATAAAGGCCTTGAAGAAGGTGCAACGCTGCTAACGGGTGGTTCAACGCTTTCTCCAGCATCTGCACCAGATGGCTATTTTGTAGCGCCGACAGTGTTTGTTGATTGCAACGATGAAATGACCATCGTTAAAGAAGAAATTTTTGGCCCAGTAATGAGCGTTTTAGTATTTGATGATGAAGATGATGTAATTGCACGTGCTAACGGCACTCACTTAGGTTTAGCTGCAGGCGTTTTCACTAGCGATATTAAACGCGCTCATCGCGTAATTCATCAACTTCAAGCCGGTATTTGTTGGATTAATGCTTACGGTAACTCGCCAGCAGAAATGCCAGTGGGTGGCTATAAGCAATCGGGTATTGGTCGTGAAAATGGTATAGAAACACTTGATCATTACACGCAAACTAAGTCTGTTTATGTTGGTATGGCCGACATAGAAAGCCCGTTTTAAGGAATCATTATGAACCACTCTTTTGATTATATTATTGTAGGCGCGGGCTCAGCTGGCTGTGTGCTAGCAAATCGCTTGTCTGAAGATTCAAGTAACAAGGTATTGTTGCTTGAAACCGGCGGCAGCGATAAAAGTATCTTTATAAAAATGCCTACCGCATTGTCTATTCCAATGAATACCGATAAGTTTGCGTGGCAATTTCATACGCAACCAGAGCCACACTTAGATAACCGTGAAATGCATTGCCCTCGCGGTAAAGTCCTTGGCGGCTCATCTTCGATTAATGGCATGGTGTATGTACGTGGCCATGCTAAAGATTTTGACGAATGGCAACAACACGGCGCTAACGGCTGGGATTACCAAGCGTGTTTACCGTATTTTAAAAAGGCAGAAAGCTTTTACCTAGGTGAAAATGCTCATCGTGGTGGTAAAGGCCCGCTAGGTGTTAATAACGGCAATAACATGGAAAACCCGTTATACACTGCATTTATTGAAGCGGGTGCAGAGGCTGGTTACTCAACCACAAATGACTACAATAGTGCTCAACAAGAAGGCTTTGGCCCTATGCACATGACTGTTAAAAACGGTGTGCGTAGCTCTGCTTCTCGCGAGTACTTAGACCCAATTAAGCATCGTAGCAACTTAACAATCGTTACCGGTGCACTTGCTCAGCGCGTTATTTTAGACGGTAAAAAAGCAACCGGTGTTGAATACAAACTCAATGGCGCAGTTAAAACAGCGCAAGCAAGTAAAGAGGTTATTTTAAGCGCAGGCTCTATTGGTTCGCCACACCTACTACAGCTTTCAGGTATTGGTAATACTCAAGCACTTGAAAAAGCAGGCGTTGAAGTAAAGCATCACTTACCAGGTGTAGGTCAAAACTTGCAAGATCATCTCGAGTTTTACTTTCAATATAAGTGTAAACAACCCATTACTTTAAACGGTAAATTAGGCTTGTTTTCAAAAGGCTTGATTGGTGCAAAATGGCTGCTTACCCGTAAAGGTTTAGGCTCAACTAATCATTTTGAATCATGTGCGTTTATTCGCTCAAAGCCCGGTGTTGAATGGCCAGATATTCAGTATCACTTTTTACCGGCAGCGATGCGTTACGATGGACGCAGTGCTTTCGCAGGGCATGGTTTTCAAGTGCATGTAGGTCATAACAAGCCTAAGAGCCGAGGCAGTGTCACTATTGCATCAGCAGACCCAACACAACCACCAAAAATTGTGTTTAATTACCTCGAGCATCAAGACGATATTGAAGGCTTTAGAGCGTGCGTACGTTTAACGCGTGAAATTATTGAACAACCTGCCTTTGACAATTTCCGTGGTGAAGAAATTCAACCAGGGCAACAAGTTCAAACTGATGAGCAAATTGATGCTTTTGTTCGCCAAGCAGTAGAAAGTGCTTACCACCCTTCTTGCTCTTGTAAAATGGGTGAAGACGACATGGCGGTGGTTAACTCAAACACCCAAGTGCATGGCATACAAAGCTTACGTGTGGTTGATTCGTCAATTTTTCCAACCATACCTAACGGTAATTTGAATGCCCCTACAATTATGGTGGCCGAAAAAGCCGCTGATATTATTTTAGGAAATAAGCCCTTAGCTCACACAGGAGTTGATGTTGTGAATGCCACTGATTGGCAAACTACACAACGAAATAAAACCCTTTAATTTAGCCTGCCATAAAGGCCACTCTTTTAAGCAAAATGCTTTAAGGAGTGCCTTTATGCGCCTTGCAGTGGCTCACAAGCATAAATAGGTTATGCCTGTGTTAATGCAAGCACAATAAAAAACGGAGTATATATGTGTTACTTTTATTCATTCTGGGAGGGCGATAATGACTATTTGGCTTAATGCAGGCATTATTTTCACCTTACTTGCGATTGTTGCTATTTTAATTAAATGGGGCAATGTACGCGTAGTAGGCGTCACACCAGTGAGAACATTCACCTTTATAGCAATCCTGTTTACCTCGGGCCTAGACGTTGGCCTCATTATGTTTCCTTTAACCGAATTTGCCGGTTATGCAGACATAAAAGCAAGCCCAGAATATGCATTTGCCAATCCTCTCTCTATTGAGTTTGGTTATTGGGGATTCTTAATTTGGGGATTTTATTTTCTTACGTGCTTTTATTTCTGTGTAATAGAACCCAAAGTAAAATTTTTTGAAATTCCATGGGTTAAATTTTTAAACAACGTGGTCATCATTGGTACTTGTGCGTTTACCGCTTACTTACTATTGAGCAACCTACCGTGGTATTTACCTGAACTCGGAGACGGCTCAAATGTTATTCCTGAGTTTTACTTAATCGTGCTTGCCGCTATTTGTTTTGCGGTGTATTCAAGCACCGATATTAAATATGTTCGCTTTTTAAGCATTGCTACTACTTGGTTGTTTATCGCGTTAATTGGTTTTATGTGGGCTGATGCCTTCTTATTTGGCGATAGCGAACTCTCTGCATTTACTAAAAACATTGGATTAATTGGTAATTACTTTGCCAACATCAATGAGTTTGTATTACCACTGAATGATTACCATGAGTTTTACCTATTTTGGTGGTTTGCGTGGAGCATCATGATTGGCCAGTTTACATCACGTTTTGTGGGTGGTTTAAAAACATACCAAGTACTCGGCGCTATGTTAATTTTCCCGTCAATACCAATCGCTATCTGGTTCAGTGTGTTATATCACTACCACGAAGCGGGCATTCCAACTGCAGGCATTAAAAACTTTGCCATGGTGTTTGTAGGTATTGTGTTTGTTATTAACTCGCTTGATTCACTGATCCGCTTATACACAGATAATTTAAACTTAACTGTAAAACGCTTTGGTAAATTTAAGTATATTGCCATGAATGTCGTCGCTTTATCATTATTAACACTGTTATTTAAACTTGAGTTTTTGCAAATTCAATGGGTTGGTGCTTTAGTTATAGGGTTATTCTTTATTTGTATTGGTTTTATTGCCTACAGCAAACTTAAAACAGTCAGCAATATCGAAGGATCGCCTAAAGCGAATAAAATTGATTACACAAAAATAGAAACTATCAGCTAGGAAATCACATGAACAATAAATTAAAACAACTTTTTATCGCTTTACCATTAACTGTTTTATCAACAACAGCAGCAGCTAACTGGTCAACAACAATTACTGCTGCATCTGATTACACCTTTAATGGTGTTACTCAAACAGATAACGATCCAGCGCTACAAGCAAGTCTTGACTATGCGTACGATAACGGTGTTTATGCCGGTGTATGGGCATCAAACGTAGATTTTGGTGATGATACCGACTTCGAACTAGATGCATATGTAGGCCGATACATTCAGTTAAACCAACAAGTAAGCCTTGATTACGGTATTGCTTATTACACTTACCAAGGTAATAACAGCGATGGTAACTACGCAGAAGCGTATACTAAATTTGGTTACGCCAGTGACTACGGTCAAACAGAGCTTAACTTTTGGTACAGCTGGGATTACTTTGGCTACGATACTGGCCATGTGATTTCGATGATTGCGCACACTTTCGAGCTTGCACCAAATCATGCGATTCGTGCCAGCTTTGATATTTCAAACTCACTCGATGGCAACAAATTTCAGTGGGATGAAGCTAAGGGCGATAAATCGTATCATCATTACCGCTTAGCGTACCAAACAAGCTATGAAGGATTTGGTATTGAAGTAGCAGCTGAGAATACCAGCTTGGATTACGATTACGCCGATGAGCGAATTGTACTGGCTATTTCACGTACTTTTGACTTGTAATAACTAGGTTTACCATTTAGTAAAACAAAAAACACGCTACCCAGTAGCGTGTTTTTTATTGCCTAGCAAAACCTTGCTTTTATATTGTTTATAACGTTATAGCTGCCATGCATAACTAACTTTAGTAAAGAAAGTACGTTGGTCACGCTCAATGCTTTTTAACGAGTCATCCTGATAACCTTTATCTGAATACCCTAAGTAAAATAACGTTTGTGCGTTAATTTTGTATGAGTACACCAGCTGACTGCCATAATCTTTGTTGATTTCGCTAACCTGATAAAAGTAAGCATCTTCATTTCTGTCTATATCTTCAAACTGTAAAATCAGCTTAAGCATAGCGCGCATACTAAACTTATAATAAAGCCTAAAATCAACAAGGTTTGCGGTAAAAACTCGTCGCCCTTGGTAATCATCTAAATGACTATAGTTGTGTCTAACATCCACCTGCCAATGATTATTAATATCCCAAACAGCCTGCGATTGTGTAGTTAAAACATCACCTAGCTGCTCATTAGTGTAATCTATACGGCTTGCGTATTCAGCGTATAACGATAATCTTAGATCTTTAGTCGGCCTAAACCCAGTATAAATATAACCAATATTTTGGTTATAAAAATTGCCGTTATAGTTTTCATAACGATTCAATAAACCAACTTCAAAAATAGACTGCTTTTGACCTTGAAAGGTCATGTAACCTTCATATTCTTCTTCAAGCAAGTCGCCATTTTGAGCCCACGTTTTATCCCAATCGGCGGTGTATGACCAAGTTGTTAGCATATCATGTTCATCACCATACCAAGTTTGACCGCCACCAAAGCCTACTTTTTCGTAGTCTACTTTTTCTTGATAACCTAAATCGGTGCGGTAATCCTCACCAATATTGTCATAGGTAGCGTAAAGCTTATAATCGCGCTTATCGCGAGTAAGCTTTAATGCATACGCCATATCAGACTGAGTGTCTGCCAAATTGTAGTTATCTACTAAAAATTTAGAGTTGTTGGTGTCAGCATGGGCTATTTGATAGTTAAGTGTATCTGACTGATTAAACCAATAGCTGCCATCAACCGATAACACTGTATTGTGGTAGTCGCTACTTTCGCGATGTGTTGAAGTAACACCAACAGTCCCTTGCTGGCCAATATCATATTGATAACGTGCCACTGCCGCCTTGGTTTTATCATTTAGGCTGGCAAAACCAGACCCTTGGTTACTAGGCAGTAAAACATTACTGTTGTCGTCATCAGCAAACATTAGCGCATAACTGTGGCTATCGGTTTTACCGGTGAGCTTGGCGCCAATATTAGGCTCAGCTATGGTGCGGGTATACAGCAGCTCAAATAAATTACTTTTAAAGTAAGACGCGCCATCCAAGAAAAACGGGCGTTTTTCAGCGTAATAAATAGAATATGTGGTGTTTACATCCAGTTCTAACGAATCGGTTTCTACCTGAGAAAAGTCAGGGTTTATGGTGGCATTAATTACTGCATCTTTAGTAATACCCCAACGAAGATCAAGCCCTACTTCAGTGTCAACATCGCCGTTATCCCACGCACCAGGCACCTGTGCTTTTTGATCGTTTCTTAATGCGGTTAATGTTGGCGTTAGTTGCAGGTTTTTACTCGGTGCTAAATTATTAAATCCGGTTATTTTGTCAAACTGACACAAACTACATTTAATATCACGGTCAAATCCGGTACTTGATAATTGATACAACACATCACGCTGATAGTTTCGCATCATCGAAAAGCCCCAAGTAGAGTCGGCTTGGTTTTGTGCAAAGCGCAGAGCTTTAAACGGGATACGCATTTCAACCACGTAACCTTGCTCGTTTATGGTACCGGCACTATCCCAAATAGCATCCCACGATAAATCAGATACCCACTCATCGGTATCTGTCATGCGAATGTCGCCTTGAGCACCCAGTGGGTTTACATAAAACTCATAGCCGGTACGCTCATCGTTAAAGGTATCAATCACCAAACCGACGTTGTCATCTTGCCAAAGCGTGTCTCTATCACGAAGCGCAGCGCGAATTTTACTCGGCTCGGGGTCATAAGCGACAAAAGCTACATACAAATTATGACCATCATCATAAATATACGCATCGGTTTTTACCGGTGGTGTGCCTTTTTCATTCGGCTCATCTTGATAATTTACCGCAACACGGGTTGCTTGTTGCCAATGCGGCTCGTTAAGCACGCCATCCACATCAATGTTTTTATTAATGTGTGCAAGTTGATAATTAAGCTTATCGGCAAGTGCATTAGGGCTAAGAGTTAAAACAAGGCTGAAGCTGAACAACAACAGCCATTTTATTATTTTTGTAGGTATAAAGTACTGCATAAACATCCATTTAAGTTGATTTACTTGTTAAAAGTAAACTTTGTTCAGGAGTGTAAATTATACAGGTACATTTGTTAATACTTACAGACTAATATTTGCAATAAAATTAACAAAAAACTAATAATAAGCGTTGGGAGGTGGTTATGTGTCGAGAAGTTTTAATTTATTAGCCACACCATTCCAGCTATCGGCATCTTCGGGAGCGGGTTTAACTTGCGTTATGCGTGGCCATATTTCTGCTAATTCGGCATTAAGTTGGGTGAATTCTTTTTGCGATTCAGGTAGTTCATCTTCTTGATAAATGGCATCAGCTGCACACTCAGGCACACATAAACCACAGTCAATACAGTCTATTGGGCTAATAGCCAAAAAATTAGGGCCTTCAAAAAATGCATCTGCAGGGCACACCGATACGCAATCAGTGTACTTACATTTTATACAGTTTTCGGTGACTACAAACGCCATAGTGGTTTAATACCTAATATTTAACTTTACCAGCTGCGGATCATACCCAACCCTTACCAAAACACAATAAATATGTGCCAAAAGCGAACAATTTAACGTAATATATGGCGCTTATAAATTAGCGCTTTGTGCACTCCCCTTATTGTGAGCGGTATTTACTTTCCGCTATGACACCAAAAGAGATATTAATGATACGTTTAACCGAAATAAAGCTGCCGCTTGACCATGACGAAAATGCTATTGGCCAAGCCATCATCAATAAATTAAATATAAGTCCAGAGCAGCTACACAGCTACAATGTGTTTAAACGCGGTTACGATGCACGTAAAAAAAGCGCCATTTTACTGATTTACACGCTTGATGTTGAGGTAGATAACGAAGCACAACTGTTAGCCTCGTTTGAAAAAGATCAACACGTTAAAGTCTCCCCTGACACCAACTACAAATTTGTAGCACACGCTAATAGCAGCATTAAAGAGCGCCCTGTGGTAATTGGCTTTGGCCCTTGTGGCTTATTTGCCGGTTTAGTGCTGGCACAAATGGGCTTTAAACCAATAATTTTAGAACGCGGCAAAGAAGTGCGTGAACGCACCAAAGACACCTTTGGCTTTTGGCGCAAAAAGGCCCTCAATACCGAATCAAACGTTCAGTTTGGTGAAGGTGGTGCAGGCACGTTCTCAGACGGTAAGCTCTACAGCCAAGTAAAAGATCCTAAACATTATGGCCGTAAAGTGATCACTGAATTTGTAGAGGCTGGTGCTCCTGAAGAAATTTTATACGTTAGTAAGCCGCACATTGGCACCTTTAAACTGGTGACCATGATTGAAAAAATGCGCGCCCGTATTATTGAACTCGGTGGCGAAATTCGTTTTAGCACACGCGTTGATGATATCCATTTAGACAACGGCCAAGTTACAGGGCTTACACTTTCTAATGGTGAACAGCTTAACACTCGCCATGTGGTATTAGCAGTTGGTCACAGTGCCCGTGATACGTTTAAAATGATCCACGATAAAGGCATTTATGTTGAAGCAAAACCCTTTTCAGTGGGCTTTAGAATAGAACATAAACAATCAATGATTGATGAGTGCCGCTTTGGCGATAACGCGGGTAACCCTATTTTAGGCTCTGCCGATTACAAATTGGTACACCATTGTAATAATGGCCGAACCGTATACAGTTTTTGTATGTGCCCTGGCGGCACTGTAGTTGCCGCAACCTCTGAAGAAGGCCGAGTCGTCACCAATGGCATGAGCCAATATTCTCGTAGTGAGCGAAATGCGAACAGTGCTATTGTTGTGGGTATTTCGCCAGAAAAAGATTTTCCAGGCCATCCTCTAGCTGGTATCGATTTACAGCGTAAGCTAGAAGAGCAAGCCTATGAGCTGGGTGGTAAAAATTATGATGCCCCAGCACAGCTGATTGGTGACTTTTTAAAAGGTAAATCGTCTGCTAATTTAGGGGATGTACAGCCTTCGTATACGCCAGGTATAAAACTGACTGATTTAAGCAAAGTACTGCCAGCTTTTGCCATTGAAGCGCTACGTGAAGCAATTCCTGCCTTTAACAAACAAATTCGTGGCTTTTCAACTAACGATGGTTTGCTCACGGGAGTAGAAACACGTACGTCTTCACCTATCAGCATCAAGCGCGATAAAACTTTCCAAAGCATTAATACCAAAGGGCTTTACCCTGCAGGTGAAGGCGCAGGTTATGCAGGCGGTATTTTATCAGCGGGTATTGATGGCATTAAAGCCGCTGAGGCGGTTGCGTTATCGATGTTAGAAAACGCTTAACTCTATTTAATCACCCTTTATCGAAAAACCTCACAACGTGAGGTTTTTTTGTGCTAAAAATAACCTATGTTTGCACAAAATAGATAATAACAATGAGTATAAAACGACTACTTTTAACCTTATGTGTGTGTACGATACCGAATTTACACGCAGCGGATAATAATACAGAGCTTAAAACCATTAGTGACATTCACAATGCCTATAAAAATAATACCACCACGGCTGAGCAGCTTACCCGCACTTATATCGACAGAATAAACGAGCTCAATCCTAAATATAATGCGGTAATTAGCATTGAGCCCACTGCAATTGAACAAGCCAAACAACTCGATGCGCTGTTTAAAGCCGGAAATTGGGCAGGCCCTTTACATGGTATTGCGGTATTACTAAAAGATAACATTGAAACAACAGGTACATTACCCACCACAGCGGGTTCATTAGCACTTAAAAATAACGTTACTAATAACGATGCCTTTGTGGTTAAACAATTACGCCAAGCAGGGGCGATTATTTTAGGCAAAGCGAACTTAAGTGAATGGGCTAATTTTCGCTCATCGTATTCATCATCTGGCTGGAGTGCCATTGGCGGACAAACCCATAACGCCCATGATGTAACTCGTAATCCGTGTGGTTCAAGCTCGGGCTCTGCTGTGGCGGTTGCTTTAAATTTTGCGCCTATTGCGCTGGGCACAGAAACCGATGGTTCAATTACCTGCCCTGCTTCGGTAAATGGGGTGTACGCCATTAAACCCAGTATGGGGCAAGTTTCGCGCGCAGGCGTGATCCCTCTTTCTAGTAGCCAAGATTCGGTAGGCCCAATGGCGCATTCTTTGAAAGATGCACTCGCGGTATTATCAGTCATTCAAGGTGAAGACTCAGACGATGTATCGACACTCAACATAAATAGAACGCTTGATAGCATAGCGGTTAAATCGTCACTGAGGATAGGCGCGCTTCCAGCCAGTAAGTTTACTGTGGCAACACAAAAGCTTTACGCTAAGCAGTTACAAACATTAAAAGACGCAGGTCATACCGTTGTCAATGTTGAAGTAAAAGATGACTTAAGCACGCTTTACGTTGATGAATACGCCATCCTACTTTACGACTTTAAAGCCGAAATTAACCACTACTTAAGCAAAACACCAGCGCAGGTAACCGTAAAAAGTTTAGATGAGTTAATCGCATTTAATAGCGCAAATAAACAGCAGGAAATGCCCTACTTTGAGCAAGATATTTTACAACAAGCCAATGCGGTTGATTTGAGTGAAAAACAACAATATCAAAACACCAAAGCGCGATATCACGCACTTGCAAAGCGCGCTATCAGCAATTTATACCGCAATAATAAGCTCGATATTGTAATTGCCCCCACCGTTTCACCGGCGTGGAAAACCGATTTAATTAACGGCGATAACTTTAAAGGCAGTAGTAGTTCATTACCTGCCATTGCAGGGACGACCCATATTACTTTACCGGTTGGTAAAGTAAGCCACTTACCGGTTGGCTTGTCTGTTATAGCTAATCAGAACAATGAAGCGGCTGCGTATGCGTACGCTGCAATTATCGATAATGTATTAGGCACAAAAAAACCTGAGTAAACTCAGGCTTTTTTTAATGGCTTAGCTGTCTTACTTTTTAAGTGACAGCTTTTCGCCTTTTAAGCTTTTACGTACATTAGAAATACGCGAACGGTTTTTCGCTCTCGCTTCACCGGTAGCTTGGCCTGATGGCTTATTAGCACGGGTACGGCGTAAATGCGCTGGCTTTTTACCAATTTTATCAATCAGTACTTCACGATTACTTACTTCGTAACCTTCTAAGTAAACACGTTTAATTTTTTGACCAATTAAGGTTTCAATTTCAAACAACATGTTTTCTTCTTCGCGGCTAACAAACGAAATTGCTTGTCCTTGGTTACCAGCACGGCCTGTACGGCCAATACGGTGTACGTAATCTTCAGCAAGCCAAGGTAAATCAATATTAATAACGCGCGGTAAACCGTCAATATCGATACCACGGGCTGCCACTTCTGTTGCAACTAGCACGCGTACTTTGCCTTCTTTAAATTCACGCAACGCACGACGACGGTTACCTTGCGATTTATCGCCATGACATACTGCCGCTGGGATACCGTCAAGGTTAAGTTCAGTCACTAACTCATCTGCGGTTTCTTTCATGTTTACAAACACTAGCACTTGCTGCCAGTTTTTCTTACCAATCAGCTCAGAAAGCAACTCTTGCTTACGGCGCTCTTCTACTGGGTAAACCACGTGTTGTACTGTACTTGCAGTGCTGTTAGTTTGATCAACACGAACAATTTCAGGCTGCTTTAACACTTTAGAGGCAAACTGTTTAATTGCTGCTGGGAAAGTAGCTGAAAACAATAAAATTTGACGCTCATCTGCACAGCTTTTTATTACGCTTTGCATGTCATTAATAAAGCCCATATCAAGCATACGGTCAGCTTCATCAAGGACTAAATGTTTTACTTGAGCAAGGCTTAAGTTACCTAAACGAATATGATCAAGTAAACGTCCAGGTGTTGCTACGACAACATCCACACCTTCTTTAAGTGCAATTTCTTGTCCTGCGGTATTAACACCACCAAATAAGCTCACTACTTTTAACTGAGTGTACTTAGCAAAGTCTTTAAAGTTATTCGCAATTTGCTCTGCAAGCTCACGCGTAGGCGCAAGGACTAAGGCGCTTGGCGCATTCGTAGTACTGCAATCTGACTCAAATAACTTTTGAATAATAGGGAGTGCAAAGGCAGCGGTTTTACCTGTACCGGTTTGTGCACTTGCTAAAACGTCTTTACCTTTACGAACAGCCGGAATAGCTGCGCGCTGAATGGGCGTAAGGGTGTGGTAATTAAGTTCGTCTAACGCCTGAATTAGTTCAGGGGCAAAACTAAAAGATTTAAAATTCATTGCTGTATAACCTGCGGCCACATTATCAAGGGTCGCAAATTATACAGCAAATTCACTTAAACAGTTAGTTTTAAACACCATAAAACGCTAATTTATAAAATGCAGAGTTATTAGCTATTGTTAGCCGCTGTTAGTGTTAGTTAAATGATTTTAACTCGCAATATTTATTCCCGCTAATTCACTTATTTATTGCACTTTTATAAACTTTACACCGTTGTTTTACATTGTGTTACACAACCATTTGCATTTAAATAACTAAAGCAGGTACACTTTCACGCCCGTTTTGTGGGGCGCATATAAATTAAAGGAAATTAATAATGATAAAAAGATGTTTAACTGCTGCGGTATTAGTAAGCGCGTTCGTTTCAATGCCGTCACAAGCAAAAAGTGGCATCAACCCATGGCAGCAATGTGGTATTGGCGCAATGGTTTTCCCAGACAATGGCGTTGCTGCAGCAATTTCTAATATTATTTGGGATTTAGGAACAACGGCGGTATCGTCTAACATTTCTTCAGTAGAGAGCTGTGAAGGCGCTAACGTAAAAACAGCGCAGTTTATTCAACAAACTTTTCCTGTATTAGAACAAGAAATAGCACAGGGTGAAGGCGAGTATATCTCTGCAATGCTTAACGTACGTGGTTGTGATGTAACTGCTCATCAGCAAATTATCACTTCGGTACGCAGCGATTACGCAAACGCACCAATAGACAATGCTCAAGCATTTTATGAATTAGTTGAAGGTAAAATTACCACTAACTTTTCATCTCAATGCGCTGCAATCTAATAATTAAAGGGCTTAACAGCCCTTTTTTTTGGTTAAACAATGAAACCTCTATTTTATTTAATTAGCTTTTTTTTATTCACCTCTTTCTCAAGTTCTGCCTCGCAATCTGTCGCTGTTTTAGCTAAGCATCCAATATGGTTGAAATTAGGGCATTACAAAAATCAACCAACTACTATTAGTTATATTACTAACGCATCCTTTTTTATTGCAGATAACGGACGTAATGATCCCGTTGCCGAGTTAAAAGCAACAATCCACGCTTTTGATAGCCAACCCTTAATGCAATGTCGCTACCCTGCCCGTTATCAATGGCTCAAAGAGCAAGGTTTAACCTTTTCAATGCCTAAAGCAGAGTGCCCAAAATTACAGCAATGGCGAGAGCAACAAGCCATTCACTCTGTTAGTTTAGTATTTGCCTCTGGTTATATGAGTAATCCAGCGTCGTTATATGGTCATTTATTACTTAAACTTAATCGCTCAACCGAATCAAAAAACAAATTATTAGATTACAGTATTAACTATGGCGCACATGTTCCTGACAATGAAAACGGCTTAGTTTATATTCTTAAGGGTTTGTTTGGTGGTTATAAAGCTGGTTTTTCAGATCAACTATTTTACCGCCACCAGCATAATTACGGCGAAATAGAATTAAGAGATTTATGGGAATATACCCTAAATCTAAACGAGCGCGATGTGGCTTTTATTGCTAATCATTTATGGGAAATTTTAGGCACTGAATTTGATTATTACTTTGCCGATGAAAATTGTGCGTTTCATCTAGCACAAATTGTTGAGTTGATCATTGGCGATCAACTAACTAGCGAAAGCTCTCCTTGGGTAATACCTGCCACTATTTTTTCAAGGTTAAACTCGGCCACTTACCAAGGGCAATCAGCGGTTAAAAAAGTCACATTTACACCCTCACGTGACACTGTATTTTCAAAATATGTGCAATCTTTAAGTGAAAAAGAGCTCAGCTTTGCAAAAAAAATCTTTGCCGAATCAGCAGTACTTAAAAACGAATCGTTTTTAGCTTTGCCAGTGCAGTCACAAAAAGCCATTATTGGCGCTCTATTTGAACTTGTACAAGTGAAACAAATTCAAAAACAAACTCCTGTAAAAATAAGTGAGTTAAAGAATGCGCTAATCAAAGCGCGCTTAAAGCTACCAATGGGCGAAAACAAAGTTAAATTTCAATTTACCCAGCAGCCACCACATAAAGGCCAAAAGCCCTCTAACAGCTCAGTTTCTGCGCTGCACACGGCTGATCAAACACAGTACACTATGGGTTTTAGGCTGAGCTATTTTGATACCCTTGCCTCTGATATTGCCCGCATTCCATTTTCTAATTTAGAAATGTTAGATACCGAGCTGATGTTGACAGATGGCGAAACTTACATAAATAAAATTCATTTATTAGATTTGGAGTCATTCAATCCAAACCAATTGTCTTGGGCTAATGAATCTAAGTGGTCATGGAAAATCAATGTGGGATTCGACAGACAACCAGCACTGTGCAGAACCTGTAAACGTAGTTTTGTTATGGGGGGAGCCGGACAAGCTTGGCAATTTAGCAACAACACCTTAGCCTATAGCTTAATTAATGGTTACTTGGGTGATTTAGCTAAAAATAGCCACTTTTATGATTCGTCGGTAGAGGTGGGGATCATTACTGGCACTCGCTCAGGTATAAAATTAAGAGCATCCTATGAAAAGTCATTCTTAAATGCTAAAAACCCAGCACAAACTAAACTAGAACTGGCAGTGCCTATTAACCAAGATATTGATATTAGATTAGCGGTAACACACGCCAATTCAGCTATGTGGCAGCTTAAACTCAACTACTATTGGCAGTGATATAAAAAAGCAGCCTCTGTGTTTACAGTAGGCTGCTTTGAAAATTTAGTAATTAATAAATAGTCTAACAGTTTAAGATAAAATCAAAACCTTACTAATATCCACACACTGCGCTCGGCTACCGACAAAATCTTGCTCATTAAGCTGATTAATTAGCGTTTCACCTTGCTGCTGCTGCTCATCGTTAAGCGGCACGTAAGGCATTCTAAACACTGGGTTAACCGCGCCGGTCATCATCATCGCGGTGTTAATCGCAATTGGGTTTGGCTCGCAAAATAACCAGTTCATTAATGGTTGTAATGAATTATTAAGCGCATCATTTTTGCTATCCATTAATTGGCGAAACAAACCTGGGATCAGGTTAGACGTAACTGAAATAACACCATGTGCTTTATGGATATGGCGTGCATCGTGTGCTTCGTCATCATTACCAGACCAACACGCAATACCTTGTTGTTCATAGTGCGCTATACGCTCATTGCCACCACATTCTTTAACACCAATAAAGTGCTCATGCTGTGCTAGTGGTTCAATAATATCAGGGGTGAGGTCTTGACCTGTGCGCCCTGCTACGTTGTAAATAAACGCCGGACCAATATCAAGCACACGTTTAAAGTGTTCTTTAACACCGGCAATTGATGTGCGCCCGTAGTAAGGGTTAATTTGCAACGAGGCATGCATGCCGCTGGCAAAACCATATTTAGTTGCCTTAATTGCTTCGCGCGTATTATTACTTCCGGTGTTACCTACAATCAGTAATTTATCACCAAATTTATTGGCACTGTGCGCAATTAGCATTAAGTGCTCTTCCCAGTTCATTAACTGGCCTTCACCGGTGGTGCCACCAACAACTATACCGTCAACACCCGCTGCAATTTGTATTTCAACGAGTTCATCATACTTCGCAAGATCGATTTCACCATTGGCTAAGTAAGGTGTTTTAATTGCAGTAATAAGGCTTGCTTGTTTAATTTGTTCTAGGGTGCGCATAAAAAAATCATTGTTATTAATACTTGGCCTATTTGTACCATATTTAATGCGCTATTTGCAGTGATAGCCAATATTTAATTATAAAATGGCTTGTGTTATTGAGTTTGATGATACAAAATAAATAACTGTATAAATAAACAGTATTTTATTTTTTACTATTAAGCGAGCCACTATGCGTTTATCTGACTATTTAAGCACTCACTTTTATCACACTGATGAGTTATGCCAAGCACTCAACATAAACACTGAAACCCTTGAAAACTGGCAAGCGCAAAGCATTTTTCCTAAGCCGAGTTATTGCATTAAAAACCAGATGAGTTGCAGCTCTTATTCAGGCTTGTATGAGTGTGAAGAATACGACGATTACTATCCCCGTGGCTGCGTAAACTGGGGACAAGGAGTTATAAAGCAAAAAATTGAGTCATCTAATCAGGCGTTTAATTTGTTTGCTCAGCACTATTCCCAATGTTTGGCTAAGCTTGCACAGCAAGGCTTTATATTTAACGAGGAACTGTTTGGCTGTGAAATAGAAGAACATTTACAACAAGTGTGGCAACAGTTTTTATGCAGCAAATATGGGGTGCTTACCCAAAATGGCTTAATTGATGAAATTGTTGCTGTGGATATTGGCAGATTATTAGTAGACGATATAACCGAACTGCGCAGCAAAGCCAGTTTAGATAAGGATGAGCGCACCCGCATTCACCCTGCCATGAAGCTTTTAAATAAAGCGCTAAGCCATGGCGCCGATCACGAAAAGCAACTCACATTACGAAGCCGCTATATTGATGCCCTTATTTTAAAATACGATTTATCGATTAAATAAAGGTTACAACTCCTACTTGGCTATTAGCTTTGTGCTGTTAACCAATGGTTTTATACACATCAATATTGATAGAGGTAATAAATGCACCTACAGCATCACCAAAGGCTTTAAAGTGAGGTGCGTTTTTATGGGCTTCGAAATGCTCAGTAGACGCCCATTGCTCACTCACTAAATAGGTGGTTTGCTCAGCATCGTTTTTAACTGATAGCTCGTAACGCAGGCAGCCTACTTCTTGCCGCGAATACTGTTGTAAGTTTTCGAGCTCGGTTAAAAGGCGCTCTGCATCGCTATTTTCGCTCGATAGTGTGGCAATTACCGTTAACATGGGTGTTCCTTGTTTAAAAAATAAAGGTGCAGCTTTACTGCACCTGTTTTAGCTTTAGCTCTTTGGTTATTGATCCCACTGCGGTGCAAAGTCTGGCGATGCTTGGCGGTCGTTACAGTCAAGGCCATCTATACGCGCTATGTCTTCATCATCAAGTTTAACTTTGTCGTTAAAGTTATCTTCTAAGTTTTTACGCTTGGTCGATGATGGAATGGTGGTCATGCCATTGGCATGTTCCCATGCAATAACCACTTGCGCTGGCGTTGCATCGTGCTTGTTAGCAATATCAATAATGGTTTGATCTGTTAATACCTTACCCACAACAAATGGCATATAGGCGGTAACATGAATTTTATGTTGATCGCAAAAAGCGCGCAGTTTAGTGTTAGTTAAATAAGGATGAACCTCAATTTGGTTAGTGAATATTTCGCGAGGATCTAAGGTTTGCATTGCCTCATTTAAGTTAGCAATGGTGAAGTTAGATACACCAATATGTTTAGTTAAACCCAGCTTTTTAGTCAACAGCAGCTCGGTTAAGTATTCACTCATGGGCTCATTATTTACCGGTGCTGGCCAGTGGATTAATAATAAGTCTACATAATCAAGCTGTAGCTTCTCTAAAGATGTTTTAACACTGTCAACAAAATCAGCTTTGTTGAGCTTGTTATTCCATACTTTGGTGGTTATAAATAATTCTTCACGAGGAATATTGCTGTCTTTAATTGCTTGGCCAACTTGCTCTTCATTGCCATATATTTGCGCGGTATCAATGTGGCGAAATCCAACTTCTAACGCCATTTTTACTGATTCATACGCTGTTTTACCTTCTAAACGAAAAGTACCCATACCTAAATCTGGCATTTCAATTACACGTTGTGTCATAGCTTTATCCTTGTTTCATAATAGGTTTAAAATTCAAACGATGTGTTTACTAAATACACCTATTACTTTTTTGATTTAAAATTTTGACCTCATGTGAATACTGAGGTCATTCATTTTTATTTCAAGACTAACCTATATGAGTACGGCTTTATTTATGCAAAACTGCATACTTTTTGATTATATGTAAGTAAGGAAAAATTTATAAATTAGGGTGTTTATTACATCAATTTTAAAAGTAACTTAATGAAATAAAATATAACAATGACGGTTTTCAGATTAATATCAGTATAAACACTGCAGTTTTATTATTTAGATGAGGTAGTATGGACTCTTTAACACAAATCGCATTAGGCAGTGCCGTAGGCTACGCGGTACTGGGCAATAAAGTAGGTCGAAAAGCCGTGGCGTGGGGCGCTATTTTAGGCACTTTACCCGATCTAGATGTATTTTTACCCTATGGCGGTAGTGTAGAGGCATTTACCTATCATCGCGGTTTTAGCCATTCTTTATTTGTGCATTTATTAATAAGCCCGCTGATTGTGTGGCTAATATTAAAAATACACACAGGCATGCAGGCCTATAAAGTTCGTTGGTTTTGGTTGGTGTTTTTGTGCTTATCAACACATGCTTTATTAGATTCACTCACCGTTTATGGTACTCAGCTAATGTGGCCCTTAAGTGAATACCCTTTTGCGGTATCCAGCATGTTTATTATTGACCCCCTTTACACCTTGCCGTTATTAATTGGCTTAGCTTTTACTTTATTACCTAAAATAAGCACAAGTAGAGCCTATAAAATCAATGCAATTACACTTAGCCTAAGCACAGCCTATTTATGCCTTGCCTTTGTGTTTAAACTCAATATTGACGACACAGTAAAAACAGCACTGAACAATCGCGATATTGACGCAACCGGCTATATTAGTACGCCTGCCCCGCTCACTACTTTACTTTGGCGTGTAGTGGTGATGTCTGACGGTCACTACTACGAGGGTTACGCCTCCGTGTTTGACTCGCCCAGTGATGTAACCTTAAATGCCTACAATACAACACCGTCTTTAATTAAGCCTATTGACAACCAATGGGGCATACAAAGGCTACAATGGTTTACAAAAGGGTTTTATTCTATTCGCCAGCAAACCGATAACGTGATTTTGTCAGATTTAAGAATGGGTATGGAATGCCAATATGTATTTAACTTTGTGGTAGGTGAGCAAGCTGACTCGGGTATTAAAGTGGGTAGTTTTGAGCGACTCTCTCAGCGCCCTAGTTTTAGTAATGCCGGTAATATTTGGCAGCGAATTTGGCAACCTGAAGTCTCGCTGGCATCTCCATTGGCTAAAAATAACTGCTCGTTGCCATAATTAAGGGTTAAGCAAGCACTGCCTGTAAAAAGAGCCAAACAACATTGTTGCTTAATCACTCGAATAGGGTCTGTTGACCTTTCAAGGTTATATTTGCAGCAGTCTGTTTGGTATTTAGGCAAGGCAGAGCCTATGTAGTGTGGTTATTCCCCATAAATAAGCGATAACGCAGCATCAATGCCAAACAGGGGCTGCCCGAAGGGTTCTGCCTAGGGGCAATTTACTCTTTGTTGCTCGGTTTTTACTTAGCCCACTAGGTTACAAACCTCGCGTCGCGATTAAACCGCCCCTAGTTTGAACAAATTTTAATCCGCAAAGGTCAACAGACCCTAGTAACATGAATTAAGAATGCATGTAAGTGGTGTTTTTGCCGTTTGCCTTAGCCTGATAAACAGCGTTATCAGCATGCTTAAACAGCTCAGTAAACGTGCTGTTACTATCACTCATACATGCACCAATACTGACTGTTAGCCCTTCACTGCCCACTTTAATTTCAGCAATTAATTGGTGTAGTCTTTGGCAAAATATTAAGGTATCTGCGCTATGGGTGTCGGGTAACATAATTAAAAACTCTTCCCCACCATAACGCGCAACTAAATCAGTTTGTCTGCTTATTTTTTTAAGACATTGGCCTAGCTCTTTTAGCACCCTGTCGCCCTGTAAATGCCCATAGGTATCGTTGATCTGTTTAAAATCATCAATATCAATCACTAATAGTGCAACTGAGCGATGTGTTCTTTTTGCTTGTTCGAGTAATAAAACACTGCGGTAATCCATTTCACGTCGATTTAATAGCGATGTTAGTTCATCGGTAGACGCTAAAGATTGCAAGCGCTCAGTTTGTGCTTCTAGCTTTTCCCGTGTGTTTATCAGCTCATCGTAGAGCTTATCTCGCTGCGTAGCATTAAAAAAGCTCCAGTATATATACCCTTTTTCATCAAGCTGTGCATTAACGGTAACTGCAATCCGCTCCCCTTGAGCACTGAGCATAATTAACTGCATTTCTTGGCATTGCTTTTCGTGCAGTAAGGTAGGAAGCACATAGCTTTGTAAAAATATTTTTGAAGATTTAGTTAAAATTTTATCAATATACTTACCCAGTAACTCATTACAATGCCAGTGTAATTCCTTTTTAAAATAAGCATTTACATAAACAATCACGCTATCCGCATTGGTCACCAATGCGCCATTTAAAAAGTAATCAGCAGAGAAATCCGCAACCTTATTATTATCTAATTGATACAGTGGCATACGGCTAACTCACAAAATCAATAATCGAACGGCCGACTGTTTCTGGATGAGTCATATGAATACAATGACCATGTGCGCTTATAACTTGGAGCGTCGCGTTAGGTATTTCATTTGCGACAAATTCGCCTACAGATGGCGCGGCTAAAGCATCGTGTTCACTTTGTAAAACTAATGATGGCTGTTTTATATGTTTAAGCGTAGCGCGATAATCAGATAAAAAAGTGGCTTCTGCAAAGTTTTTTGCAATCAGAGGATCGGTTGAACAAAAGCTTCCCGATAGTTCCGCTATAAATTCATCAGGATGAGAACTCCCCATAACCAAAGGCGCTAAGTAATTGGCCCATCCAATGTAATTTTTATTCATTAGGTTAAGTAGCTCGTGCAAATCTTGTTTTTCAAACCCGCCAAAATAATCTGGGGGTAAATTTAAAAAACACGGTGAGGGGCAAACCATAACAAGCTGAGCAAATAACTCTGGCTGCTCAATGGCAGCAAGTGCACCAATTGTTGCGCTAACAGAGTGACCAATAAAAGTCACACCGCTAAGATCAAGTGCGCCACATATCTCAAGTACATCTTTGGCATAGCCATCAAGGGTTGAATAACGCTTTTTGTTGTATTGAGAAATATCAGACTTACCAGAGCCTACATAATCAAACAGCACTAAAGTAAAATGTTGCTCAAGCACTGGAGTAACAAACCGCCACATATTTTGGTCACAACCAAATCCGTGAGCCAAAACCAAGGTTTTATCACCCTTGCCAATTATTTTGACGTTGTTTCTTTTGCGTATTTCATTTAAGTATGGCACTGGAAGGATCCTTTTCTTTGTTCACCTAATAAACGTAGTGTATTTATTAAACATAGTGAGAGCTACTGTTTATATAAATGAGTTTAACTTAATATAAAGCTATATACATCAATTAGTTAAATGAAAAATAATCAAGAGAAAAAGTACATACTATTGTATTAAAAAAATGTGATTTTATACTTTACTTAGGCATAAAAACACACACTTTTGTTAACATTAAATTACATCCTTGGCAGCCTGCATCAGCTTAAATAAAATGGCTATTGCAACCCAATAGGTTAGTTTTGGTGCTCGTACTGCCCACGATACACTTCAAATACTTTTAATACGGTGTGTTGTTCTTTTGAAAGTGAGTCAAACCAATCGTCAAATAATTCATCATCTTCTTGTTCGCTTAATGCTAAATAATGAGCAAGTAATTCAATGATATCGTTATGAGAACATGCGAGTGGGTCAACTTGCTTAGCCAATATACTATGATCGCGCTCCCTAAGAGTGTCCATAACTCCTTGGTCGATTTGGTCCTGTTTCGTTTGAGCGTCACTCATAAACTACCTCTATTCTACGTGATTAAATTTTTATTGTTTTTTTGCTGAGACTAGTTATAGCAGTCTAAATACTAATAGCCAGTACTTTTGATCTAAGTGCTTATTTTTTGACTAGATTGTGCAAATACGCAGCAATTACGCTGCGTTTAAGGCTATTTAAAATGATTTGCAAAGGGAAAATAAATACGTTAAATTAAATGATATACTATCACATAACATTAAAGGCATTTTATGAAGCCCAATATTCACCCTGATTACCATGTGGTTGCTTTTCATGATACTGCAGCTGATTCTTACTTTATTATTGGTTCAACCATTAAAACCAATCGCACCATAGAAATTGAGGGTAAAACATACCCTTATGTTCCTATTGATGTCTCAAGTGACTCACATCCATTTTATACAGGCAAACAAAAAACGCTCGCTACTGATGGACGCGTTGCGCAATTTAATCGTCGGTTTAAAAACCTCTCTACAGCTAAAAAGGAAAGCAAATGAAAGTTTTAAGTTCATTAAAAAGTGCAAAACAACGACCAGGTTGTCAAATTGTAAAGCGCAAAGGGCGAGTATTCGTGATATGTAAAGATAACCCTAGATTTAAAGCTGTGCAGGGTATGAAGAAAAAGTAGTAAGATAAAATAATGCCGAGTTTATACTCGGCATTATTATTAGGGTCTGTTTATTTAACTACAACAGAAAACTCAGGCACTGCTTGAATAACCTTTTTCACGGTACATGTATTCACCGCAGCAATCAGCGCTTTTTTATATTTAGCTGGGAAACCTTCTGGCAAGCCAATTTCGATTGAAAAAAGCTTCTTACCGTTTTCATCTACATTTTCGTTATTTTGTGTCAGTGTCATCCCTTCAGTCGAGATCTCTCTTTGCTGACAAAATTTACGCGCATAAAAACCAGCACACAACACCATGCTTACTAAAAAATAGTCAAACGGTTCTGGATGTTCTGCATCACCACCAGCGTTTATGCTTTGATCGCTTATAACTTCATGCTCACCAAACTTAGCACTTAACTTTTGACCATCTAACATTGAAACCGAAATTTCCATTACTAATCCTTATTTTCCAAACAATAATTCAAAAAAGCCTGGAGGCTCGTGTAATTTGTGATATTTTTTGCGTAAATTATCAATTGCTTTAAGTGGTTTTTTTGCCGCCTCAAGCCCCTGCTCGTTCGCTGCTTTTTTGGCTAACTCGGCTTGAATCAGCACCTTATCTAGCCCCTGCACCGACTTTTCTGCTTCTTTATAAAATTTGGCTTGCTTACTTTGCTCTATCAATTCAATAAACTCATCGATAGCGCCATTAAATTCTGCTAACTGGGTTGCTTCAACACTTTGTTTATAAGCAAGCCCAATGTTTTTCATGGTCTTTTCTAAGTCGCTCATTTCATTAGCGGCAACTGTTTGGCTAAATATTAATACCATTAACAACAAAACTGCTTTCATTAATACATCCTAAAAAATAATTGCTGCATACATGCTAAACTTAGTGGGGTATTATATAGCATAACGCCTAGATGTCACCAAGGAGCACTTTAGCAAGGATAAAATTGAGCTTTGAAAAGTTTATAGAGAAATGTATGTCCTTTTTTAAATTATACCGCCTACTAACTATTACCTGCCTACTATTAGTTAGTTATAATGCTCATGCTCTAGAGATCAGATTTATTAATCCTGGTTTTTCAGACTCTGTTGATTCAAAAAATAACAACACCGGAAATTTTTGGTTTGATGTTTCTAAAATCATGCAAAGTGCAGCCACTGATTTAGATGTGACATTAACAATAAAATACGCCAACCGAAATCATATTTTAATGAAAGAGCTGATCCAGCAGGCTATAAATGACAAACCCGATTACCTGATCCTCGTAAACGAAAAAAATGTTACCAGTAAATACCTCTCTATAATAGACAGTAAACATGTCCCTATTTACTTTTTATTAAATCGCCCCTCGCCTGCGTCAGTTGATAAGTTACGCAAAAATGGCACTAATATAGTCGGTAGTATTACCCCAAATAATCGCGTTGCAGGCAAATTATTAATGCAAGAGCTTTATAATACGTTTTCTAAAAAAACAACAACACAAGCACATACCCTAGCGTTATTAGGCGATTATGCAACGCCTGCTTCTATTATGCGTACCCAAGGGTTAATGGACTTTTTAACGCAAACACCGCAAGTTACGTTAATCGCTAAAGAGGTTGCCAATTGGTCTGAGCAAGAAGGGTTTAGAAAAACCTTAGCGTATATGCAGCAAGCCCCTGAAATTAACATTATTTGGTGTGCGAATGACGCCATTGCGTTTGGCGCAAAAAGGGCATTAAAGCAACTAAACAAGCAATCGCAAGTTATTGTGGGTGGTATTAACTGGGAGGCTCCACCTAATAATAGTTCAGAGCTTGATGTATCTATTGGAGGCCATGTGTTGTTAGGCGCTTATGCCCTAGTTAATTTGTTCGACAACCATACTCAACCACAACATAGCCCTTTGCTTCATCGTACAGCTGATATTTTTGATCCGCTTAACGCTGCGAACATCCCGTTATATAAGGCGATAAATACAACTGGGCTGGCTGAAATAGACTTTATGCAATTTAGTAAAACACGCGCTGACTGGCATGAATTTACTATAGAGAATTTACTGTTAGCGCTTGAGAGGTAGTACTGTAAAGCCCCTTTACAGTACTGTTCCCTTATTTAAAACTCTGAACGCATTTTGCCTACCATAATAAATGTCCCTATGCCTTATTGGATAACCAAAGCGTTTGATAGGGTGCTAACAGCATGGTTTGTTGGGATTCATCAAGTGTTGTTTTAGAAATTAGCTCAACCCATTGCTGGGTATTTATTAAGTTTAAATCGGCTAATGTTAAGCTTTGTGGCTCACTGCTGATATTATAAACACAAAAAATACTTTGTTGGCGGTCTATACTTTGTCGCCAAAAACCAAATAACCCCTCTCCTAAGTGCAAAGTAAATTGTGTGGCATTAGGATGGAATGCAGCTTGCCTTTTACGCACTGCTAATAATTGTTTTATTCCCTTGAACACCTGGTGATGATGGCTGTATTTTCCTTCAATTGCCGCTAATAATTTTGACTCTTGCCAGCGATGACGATTAATTGCACGATTGTGCTGCGAATTTTCAAAGCGCTCATAGTCATTAGTGGTGCCAAGTAAACTGTGTATATATAGCCCTGGAATTCCTTCCATTGCAAACATAATGGCATGAGCACACAAAAAACGCTCGAGGGCATATTTATCTGCGCCATTATGCGTCCCTTGTAAGGCATCAAACAAGGCAATATTTAGCTCATAGGGGGTATGTGTACCATCGTGACTGGTGCGCATTGAAACACGACCCCCAAATTGCATGGTCGTACTTACTAACGAAGCAACTTCACTCGGTTGTAATAACCCTTCAATTGGCCTCAAACCAATGCCATCATGAGAGGCAATAAAATTAAAATATGCGGTACCGTTTTGCGCTGGCGGCATGCTCATCATCCAGTGCTTAAGCGCGGTACTATCGCCGCTAAGTAAGGTATGCAATAACAACGGCGGCAAGGCAAAGTTGTAAATTGCATGGGCTTCGTTGGCATTACCAAAGTACGATAGGTTTTCTTGATTAGGAATATTGGTCTCGGTAATAATCACCACACTGGGCTCGGCATGCTCAATCAGCGTTCGCAGTAAACGCACCACTTCATGGGTTTGCGGTAAGTTTATACAACTGGTATTGAGTTGTTTCCATAAAAATGCCACGGCATCAAGGCGAAACAAGCGAATACCGTTATCTAAATAATGGCGAATAATACCAACAAACTCTTTTAATACCTCAGGGTTTTCAAAATTAAAATCCACCTGATCATGACTAAATGTACACCATACATGCTTATCACCGCTTGCTGTGGCTACCGTATGTAATAATGGCGAGGTTCGTGGGCGCACGACTTGGCTTAAATCGTCAGTTAAACTAGCTGTTTTAAAATAGTCTTTCCCTGGGTGTGTATCGGTTAAAAAGTTTTCAAACCAAAGACTTCGGCTAGAACAATGATTAATAACTAAATCAGCCATTAACTTTACATCGTTGGCAATGGCGTTAATATCTTGCCAATCGCCCAGCGCTTCATTAACTTGCGCATAGTTCATTACCGCAAACCCTTCATCTGAGCTATACGGATAAAAGGGTAAAATATGCAGTGCATTAAGCTGGTGATCGCACTGCTCTTTAATAAAGCGATGCAAGGTTTTTAACGGTGCCTCTAAGGGGGTCCCAACTGCTAACTCACTGTCTTCATGATTTATTATAGAATCGCCATAGGTAATTAACACAATATCTTGTTCATCCCAGCGGTTAGTGTGCGGCGTGGGATCGCGAAGTGGGTTATCACCTAAAATTAAGGTGATTAATTCCTCAGCCAATTCGCTTACTGCTATCGGTAATTCAACCCCTTGATAAATAGCATGTAAATGTTGTTCGACTCGTTGAAAAAACTGTTCCCTAACTATGTCCACAGGCGCCTCGTTTAAGTATACCAATTTAACTGTATTGTTCGTTATCAAGCTCAACGGCTTCTTTTAATCGATCTAGTACATCGGGCATCGCCGAAGCTACACGGTTCCAACTCGGCACAAATGGCGCTTCCATTGGGTTTTCTAAAAAGTGTTGGCCAGCATTCATAATATTTTGTGCAAACATTTCTACCGCTTTTTCTTCTTGGTGAATATCAAGTGTTAAGCCGTTCATTAACGCATCATTATGATAGGTTTCAATAAAGTCTAAACCAATTCGGTAATATGTCGCTTTTAATGAGCGAATGGTTTCGCTGGTAAAGGTAACCCCCTGGGTCGCTAGCTTTCTAAATAACGCTTTGGTTATATCAATCGACATTTTAGAAAGGCCAGCTGTTTGGTCGTCCAACGATAATTCTTGGTGTTTATGATCGTAGTTATCGGCAATATCAACTTGGCACAAGCGGTTATGAGAATAATTACGATACATCTCGCTTAATACGCCAATTTCTAATCCCCAGTCACTAGGAATACGAACATCGTTTAATACATCGCGTCTAAATGAAAATTCACCGGCTAATGGGTAGCGAAACGAGTCCATATACTCAAGGTAATCACGGCTGCCTAAAATGGTTTTAAACGAGCGCAATAACGGAGTAACCAGTAAACGCGATACTCGACCATTTATTTTTCCATTGGCGGTTCGCGGGTAAAAGCCTTTACAAAATTCATAGTTAAATCGAGGATGTGCAACGGGATAAATTAATCGCGCTAATAAGCCTCGGTCATAAGTTAAAATATCGCAATCATGTAGTGCTATTGACTCAACCTCCGCGGTAGCGAGTTTATAGCCCATGCAATACCACACATTACGGCCTTTACCGAGCTCACGTGGCGCCACACCTAAAGCTTGAAGCTCTTTATCGAGCGCCTGCAAACGTGGGCCATCGTTCCACAACACTTTATGGTTTTGATCAAGCGATTTAAAAAAGTTCAATGCATAGCGATACTGGCTTTCGTCGGCTCTGTCTAAGCCTATAGTTATTTGCGATAAATACGGTACTTGTTGCAGCTCTTTAACAATATTTTGTAAAGCAGGGCCTTCTAACTCACTAAATAATGAAGGCAATATAAGCCCCATTGGTCGCTGTTTACTAAAGCCAAGTAACTCTTTTTCTAAATCATCTACGGGTCTATTGGCAATGTTATGTAGTGTTGTAATAATGCCATTTTGATAAAAATCAGCCATGTAAACTATACTCCTCAGAACTGGGTAAAATACTGTTAATACAAGGTAGTGCTGTAATTTCTTCAACCCAGCCTAGCGGTGCCGGCAATTGAGAATAGCGCGCTTTGTTATAGGTTAATTTAACTGGCTTTTTACTCTCTGGATTGGTAATGATGATGGCGATATCAGCCTCTTCGAGCATTTGCTTATCGTTTTCACTATCCCCTAGCGCAATAATGCTCAGCGCTTTAGTAAACTGCGTATTAAACTGCTGCACTAACCATTGCTGAGCCATGCTTTTATCGGTATTTTTTCCAATGTGAACAAAGCGCCCGCCTACTTTAACCTCGTAGCCATATACTGATAGCGCATTGATAAATTCATTTAGTTGCTGCTCATCGCCATGCCAGTAGAGCGGATCTGAGTATTGACGGGTTTGTGCTTGCGTTGCTTGTAGCTGGTTTAATCCTGTCATTTTCATTACCTGCTCACTGGTAAGCTCACTAAACAAACTATATTGGTCGCCGTAGTCTTTTTTTAAATGTGTTAAATCAGCCCATAAATTGCTAATGGGTGCAGCAAACGAGTAACACCAGTAGCCTTTATACTCACTGCAGCCAATTGGCCTGAGATTAAAATAATTTTTAGGAATATAAACAGCCGAGCCATTTTCAACAATGAATGGCTGTGAAATATTAAGCGCTTGTTGTAGTGCCACCACTTCACTAAATGTTTTACTGGTATTAAATACCACCGGCACACCGCTGTATTGCAGCTCTTGTAATAAGGTATCTACCGCATCGGTGTTGTAATCTCTGTGATTGAGTAATGTGCCATCTAAATCGGTAAAAATAATAGGTTGTACAATACTATCGCTCGTAAGCACCATTGCGGTTACATCACGATTACTATCAAGCTCTATAAGTGCATTTGCTTTAGCACTAAGGGTGTTGAGGTTTTCACGCGTGATGCGTTCAAAATGAGAAATAAACCACAATAACTGCTCATCAGTCATAGTGCCTGCGCCCTGCCCTTGTTTGGCAATTAACTTGTGTTCTTGCTCTTGGCGCCACGCAAACACATCATCAAAACTCGGGGCTTTGAGCATAATTGTGTAATCGATTTTATCAAAAACGGTTTTATATTCATTGGCTAAACAGCTGTTAATACAGCGACGCCATAACCCTTGTTGATCGTATGATTTTTCTAGCTCGTTAATAGGCTCAACTAAAGTAAAAGGCTGCTGTGGTTCACTGGCTACACACCACCCTTCTAAAATAACAACATCGATCGGCTGACTATTAGTTAACCATTTGTTTTTTGCTACAGGTTCATCTTGTTGCTTATCAAAACGCGGCAGCGGTACATTTACTTCTGCATTTAATAAACGACTAACGGTGTTATCCATCAACGCAACATCATGTGTACCCGGTACGCCTCTAGTGGCGAATAAACAATGCACATCTTGCGCTAACTGTTGGCGTTGTTGAGTTGATAAATAAAAGTCATCAATAGAAAGCGCAACACAGTTTAGGTGGGTATTTTGGCTAAACCAAGTCACTAAATAGTCGCCAAGCGTGGTTTTTCCTGAGCCTTGGCAGCCATTAATTGCGACAAATATAGGGGCTGTTTTTTTACTAGTTAGAATGTCCTGTGCAATAGCAGAAAAATACTGCTCGCTAATATACTGATATTTCAACGGCAGTTGGTGTTTTACTAAAAAAGCATTTATATCCACACTCTTGGTCTCCATATAACAATCCCTGAGTCAACTATAGGGTATGACTAAGGAAATGCAGTTACTAGACCAATATTATTTATTGTTACTTTTTAGTAGGTTAAAAAAAAAGCGCATTTAAAATGCGCTTTTTTGGTGCAATATTTTTAGCCACAGTGCAAACTTAACTCTGGTCGCTCTGTGCTTTGGGTAATACTAAGTTTAATACTATGCCTAAAATAGCACATAAGCTCACACCTTCTAGGCTGAACTCACTACTACCTATGTACATACCACCAATACCACAAATTAAAATAAGTGCCACAATACTTAAATTACGCGGTTCACTTAAGTCATCGCCCGATTTAACTAAGGTGTTTAAACCAATAACCGCAATAGAGCCAAATAATAAAATCATTATGCCACCCATCACAGGCACCGGAATGGTTTGCAAACCAGCGCCCATTTTAGCAACAAATGCTAAGCAAATTGCGATAATGGCAGTCCACATCATTACTTTAGGGTTAAAGTTTTTAGTGAGCATTACCGCACCGGTTACCTCTGAGTAAGTGGTATTAGGTGGGCCGCCAAATAAAGATGCGGCAGACGTGGCTAAACCATCACCAAATAAAGTGCGATGGAGCCCTGGTTTTTTCAAATAGTCTTTTTTTGTAACTTGGCTAATTGCCATCATATCGCCAATGTGTTCAATAGCAGGCGCAATTGCCACCGGCACCATAAATAATATGGCTTGCCATTTAAACTCTGGTAACACAAAGTTTGGCACAGCTAACCACTGTGCATTACTTACGGCTTCAAATTGCACTATACCCATAAATAACGATAGCGTGTAACCGGCAACAACACCGGCTAAAATAGGTATTAATTTAAATACCCCTTTACCCCACACGGCAAACACTAAAGTAACGAGCAATGAGAACATAGAGATAATAATAGCGCTGTCGTAGGCAATAATTTGTGTGCCACCATCGCCACTTTTACCCATGGCCATATTAACCGCCGCAGGCGCGAGCGCTAGACCAATCACCATAATGACTGGGCCTACCACAATTGGCGGCAAAATTTTATGTAAGGTTTTTGTGCCTTTAAACTTCACTAATAAACTTAATAGCATATAAGTAAAGCCCGCCGCCATTAACCCCCCCATAGTGGCGGGTATACCCCACATTTGTACTGAGGCAATAATGGGTGCAATAAACGCAAATGACGACGCTAAAAAAATAGGCACTTGGCCTTTAGTCACAAATTGAAACAACAAAGTACCAAAACCTGCGGTAAACAGGGCTACACTAGGATCTAGGCCAGTTAATATTGGCACTAATACTAACGCACCAAATGCAACAAACAGCATTTGGGCACCGGTTAAAATGGTTTTTATAGAAAATGTAGAATTATTTTGCACTGCTAACCCTTAGTAAACCGTACCAAAAATTTTGTCACCTGCATCGCCAAGCCCTGGGATAATGTAACCTTTTTCATTTAAATGGCTATCAACTGAGGCAGTAAAAATCTCAATATCAGGGTGAGCGGCTAATGTTTTTTCAACGCCCTCAGGTGCAGCAACCAGTACGATTACTTTAATTTCTTTACAGCCCGCTTTTTTAAGCATATCAATGGTGGCGATCATAGAACCACCAGTAGCCAGCATTGGGTCAATCACTAAGCTTAAACGCTCATCAATATTACCCACTAGTTTTTCAAAGTAGGGGACTGGCTCAAGAGTTTCTTCGTTACGCTCTAAACCCACTACACTCACTTTAGCCGCTGGGAGTAACGACATTACGCCATCCATCATACCAAGGCCCGCACGTAAAATTGGCACCACAGTAATTTTTTTACCCTTAATGTGCTCAACTTTAAGTTTATTACCGTCCCAACCTGTAATTTCGTTATCTTCTAATTCTAGATTTTTAGTGGCTTCGTAAGTTAATAAGGTGCCCACTTCTGAACACAACTCGCGAAAACTTTTCGTGCTAATTCCATGCGCGCGCATTAAACCTAACTTATGTTGAACAAGGGGATGAGAAATAACGTGAATAGCCATAGTAATAAACCTAGTGATAAAAAATTTGACGTATTTTATATTAAAACAGGCCGTTTGACTGTTAATTTTAGCCTTGATTTCATAGTTCGTGCCAAAATATTTAATTTAGCCACAACTATAAAGATTTTTGTGTTTATGAGTTGTTACTGGCTAACCAATTATTTACCTGAGCGTGCATGTAGCTGTTAACTTTTTTGTGCTCGGGGCTCCACCCAAGTAAAAACCGATAAAAGTCTGCCCACGCCACTGGCCATAAATGAGCCCATTGTGTAACAACATCATCAGCATTAATGTGCGGTTGATAGTCACTCAGAGCTTGCTTCAATTGGCTAAAATAATAATCAAGGTAGTTCTGTGCGTATGTATGAAGCTCAGAATCATCCATACAGCTGGTCATAAAATACATTACATCAATCACCCCAATACCCGCTCCAACATATTGAAAATCGTAACCGAGAATATGCCCTTGGCTATTAGCGGCAAAGTTAGCAAGCTTGGCATCACCATGAATCAAGGTTTTATAATCACACTGCTTTAACGCGCTGTTTAACAGTGATGCAGCCTGTTTAATATCGGACTTTTCAGGTAAATTATTATATTCATCTGGCCGTGTATCTAAATGCCAATAACTTCCTTGCTGCCATAAGCCATCAAACTTTGCATTTAAATGAAAGGCATTTAAATGAAAAGCATGAAAATGTGCCAACCACTTTAATATCGATTTTATATTCTCGGTAGTTGCTTGGCTGTACCCCTGCTTTGAAAAATCTTTAAACACCAAGGCAAACTCATCGCCCTTGTTGATTGCTTTAATGCATTCAATACTGGCCGCTTGCTTAGGCAATTTATGGCTAAATTGCTGATAAAACGTATATTCAACGTGGTAAGAGTCACGCTTTCTATTAAGTGCAAAGTTGCTTTGTTTAATTTTAGGGTGATTAATGTGATCGGGTACTTTAATCGCTTTAATAACACAGGCTTGCTCATCAAGTTGGCACTTCACAATTTGACCACAGCCACTCCAAAGCGAGGTTAGGGTTTCGCCAATGGCTATACGCTCAAAATGCGGGGTAAGTAACGGAAGATAAAAAGACATAGCCAAATTAGGTTGCTAAATTTTAGTTAGTTTAACATTAGACGGGGTTTTAAATAAAAGGTCTTAATAAAAACGCCCTTCGCGCGCAACAAGCAATACAGTGATAATATCGCTTATCAGCCAACTGACTTGACGCTTTCTTGCAATTGCCATGACACACCCTGCTTGTTATTTATATTACATAAAGCATGGTTTGAAAGCATTGAAAGTACAAAATTTAAGATGGGTGTCTGTTTAAGTTTAACGTCTGTTTAAGTTTAACGAAATAAGTAAAGTCTGCTCTGTTACTAGAAATAGTAATAACCAACGACAAAATTGTCAGGAACAATTTTGAACAGCGAAGCTGATTCACGAAAGGCAGGACGCCTGTAGTCATATCAGCAAGATAACCGACGACATTACTTGCTTCATCCTATGTATTAACTCGCTCTAATTCGAGCTGAAGTAATTATGGCTTAAAAAGTTAGGCAAGGATCAGTGCGTTTAACTTGACAGTGGAAGTCATACCAACGCCTCGTTAAGAGGCAAATAATATGTTGGTTAAAATAAGCGACGTAGGAGCAAAGCCAACTGTTATTT